>JANNUB010000036.1:0-11256 GCA_031394795.1 Ignavibacteriota bacterium
GACATAGAAACCGTAACGCACCCCCTCGACGATGCCTTTCCCCTCGTACCCCTTCGAGAAGATCAGCGTGAAAAAGAACGCGACGAAAAGAGAGACGACCCAGAAAATCCATATTTTCATTTCCGCCTCAGGCCGCCACAGCGACGCCGTCGCAGCATAATCCCCTTTCATCAAAACAACATTGACAACGGCGTCCATGGCAATCAGTGCAATAAACACTGCCGCGAAGCCGAGCCAGAATCTGTTGCTCATACGAGCCTCCTATGATTAGTTGTGGGATGAATTGCATCAGATGTGAAGAGAGGTGCACTCGTATCGTACCAAAGAAGTGCATCAGAGTCAAGTGAGAAGCGCAATGTTGCCGTTTGTGTGCTGTACAAGCAGCAACCTCAACTCATCGGCTTTCGATACACGAATTTCCAACTTCATATGCACCTCCTCATCGTACGCTGTATCGAGAATTCTGGCGCCCGTTTTTGAAACGACGTACATGACATTGCCAACGTACGAATGAGGAAACGACGCGTCGATCACTGCCGTCTTGAACTCCGTGACCTTCTCTACCGTGGAAAGCACTGCCTCTGTGGCTTCGCGGTATGCCCGCGACAATCCGCCAACGCCGAGCTTTGTTCCGCCAAAGTAGCGGGTGACGACAACGACGACGTTCGTCAACCCGAACTTATCAATTGCCGCAAGAATCGGCTTCCCTGCCGTGCCGTTCGGTTCTCCATCGTCGCTGAATCTGAACCCGTCAGCGCCAATGCGATAGGCGTAGCTATTGTGTGTGGCGTCGAAATAGTGTTTCTTTTGCACAGCAATGAACTGTTCCGCATCCTCCTTTGTTGAAGATGGCGAGCATTGCGCAAGGAATCGCGAGCCTTGAACCTTGATTTCGGCTCTCGATTCGTGTTTGATGACGGTGTATTCGTCGGTACCCTGTTTCATAGAACAAAGATAAGCAGTATTCACTGTAATCACTCTTTTCTGTTGCACATTTTCTCCTCACTTTCTATCTTCATCGTACAAAGGATTCTCCCCATGAAAATCGGAATTGTATGTTATCCCACCTACGGGGGAAGCGGCGTCGTCGCTACCGAGCTTGGCAAAGCCCTCGCAGACAAGGGTCACCAGATTCACTTCATCAGCTACGCGATGCCGATGCGCCTCGACGGGTATCTCGGCAACGTGTTTTATCACGAGGTCGAGATTGCAACCTATCCGTTGTTCGAGTTTCCGCTGTACACGCCTGCTCTTGCCAGCAAGATGGTGGAGGTTGCTCGCTTCGAGAAGCTCGACCTGATTCACGCGCATTACGCGATTCCTCATGCGACCAGCGCTTTTCTGGCGCGGGAAATCGTCAACAACGGGCTGAAGGTCGTCACCACGCTTCACGGAACGGATATAACGCTGGTCGGGCTTGAGCCGAGCTTCCTCCCCGTCGTAAAATTCAGCATCGAACGGAGCGACGGCGTTACTGCTGTGTCGAGATTTCTGCGAGAAAAAACGTTGACGAATCTCGGCATCAACAAGGACATCACCGTCATTCCGAACTTTGTTGATACGGAAAAATACAAACGTATCGCGTGCGAGGACATTTGTAAAAAATTTGCGCCCAAGGGCGAAAAGGTTCTTGTACACATTTCCAATTTCCGTTCGGTCAAACGCGTCCCCGACGTCATCAAGATTTTCAACGAGGTGCAGAAAAAAATTCCATCGAAGCTGATTCTTGTCGGCGACGGTCCTGAGCGCTCGAACTGCGAAATGCTGGTGCGCGAGCTTGGCTTGCAAAAGAGTGTAAAGTTTTTAGGTAAGCAGCTCGAGCTGGTGCCGATTCTTTCCTCGGCTGATTTGTTTTTGATGCCGAGCCAATCGGAGAGTTTCGGGCTTTCTGCTCTTGAGGCAATGGCATGCGGTGTTCCGGTCATCTCATCGAGCGTGGGGGGTCTTCCCGAGCTTCAAGTGCATGGAGAAACGGGATACATCGCGGAAATCGGCGACATCGACAGGATGGCGCGTTATGCAATTGACCTGCTTACAAACGAATCCAAACACACGCTGTTTTCAGAGGCGGCGAGGAGGCGTGCAATAGAATTTGATGTTCACAAAATTGTTGCACAGTACGAAGCGTATTATGAGCTTTGTCTTGATACTGAATATGCGCGGAGAAATTAAGTGAAAACTATGCTGGACGTACGCCGAATCACGACATCAAAAAAACCGACGCTCGACGAGCTGAGACAAATTTTGGAAAAGGAAAGATTGGAATGCGAGCTGTTTTCCGACAAGCCCGGCACGCGCTACGGCAGGCACAAGCACGACTTCGACGACTTCATCGTGATCGTGCGGGGACAGATGAAGTTGGTAACGGACAAAGCCGAGTTTCTCATGAAGCCGGGCGATCGGATTGATTTGCCGAAAAACACCGTGCACTGGGCGGTGATGCTGGGCAAGGAAGAAGTGCAATACCTGAGCGCGGCGCGATAATGTCGAATTCACATTTACGGTCTCAACGGAATTCTTTTCCTCAGCAGCCTATCGAACATCGCCAACGCTGCAACGGCAACGCCTGCCATCAGCATCAACTTCACGGCTTCTCCTCCATACAGAAATGGAAAATACGTGCGCATAACGTCGTTGAAATTTCCGACGAGTGCGCTCAACCCGCCCGCGACAGCATTGCTTATCTGAGTGACTGTCGTTTGCGTCTCCTGCCTTTGCTCCGGACCGATGACTCCTGTTGCGACGAACACTGAGAGCATCAACCCTACAACAATCATCAACGCGAAAACGTACGGGAGATTTTCCACAACGCGAAAAAGGAACGGCGTCTTCGGCACGATGTTGAGTGACGCGAGAACGTTGTGCGTAAATTCCCTGCTCACGCGCTCCAGCGAAATCCTCCGCACCGCCGAATCAATTCGTTCGAGCGACTGATGCAGAGCGCGGCATTTGCTGCAACCTCCGAGGTGCAGGCGTATGATTGATTTATCGCCCGCGCTTGCCGCGTCATCAATGAGCAGGTTCAATTCTTCCATCGTCAGATGTCGGTCGTTCATACGAACTCTCCTTTCAATCGAACAAGCATTCGCTTACGCAGCTCGTTTCGCGCTCGAAATAGATTCGTCTTCACGGTTCCGAGCGGAAGCTGCATCGTCTCGCAGATTTCTTCGTAACTCATTTCTTGAACATAGAATAATGTGATCACACTCTTGAACCGGTCGGGCATCGTTTCCAATTCCTCTTTGAGCATCGTCGCGAGTTCATCGTTCCCCATCTTCTCATCAATCAACTGCTCATCATCGTCCACCAGTGAATCCATCAATTCATCATGTTCAACGTCAATATGTTTCGGCTGTCCTCGTCGCCGGCTGATGCGCGTCATGCACAAATTATAGACGATGCGGTAAAACCATGTGCTGAACTTCGCCTCGCCGCGAAACGAATCCAAACTTCTGTACACACGAACGAACGCATCCTGCACAAGCTCCTCCGCATCGCGGCGGTCGCCGACAAGACGCACTGCGAGGGTGAACGCTTTGTCTTTGTGGCGATCAACCAACAGGGCATACCTTCGGCTCTGCCCCGCGCGTATTTGTGCAATCAGATCGTTATCGCTTAACTTCAAACAGGCCTTCTTCAGTTTTCTGGTTGGTTAGACTTCGAGCATCGGAAATAAGTTTCACTTCTCAGGCGAAAGCTGAAACCTAAATTGACCTGAGGCAGTCTAACTCGACAAAGCAAGCTCATCAGCATTACTTTCATTTACCAAAAAGGAGATACCATGAACGAGCTAGAGATTCTCATTCCGATTGTCTTTTTCCTCGCTTTTGGAGCGGTACTCGGAACAATCATTCTCACTCGCCACAAGGAGCGTATGACCATGATTGAGAAAGGAATGAACGCCGAAGACATAAAATCATTGTACGTGAAGCAAACGTTCCAAACAAATCCTCTCGCTTCCCTGAAGTGGGGCATCGTCTTGATCGGCATTGGCACCGCCGTCATTGTCGGCATGTGGCTTCGCAATAGTTTCATGTACGACGAGGGAATTTTTCCGGGCTTGATTGCGACGTTCGGCGGCATAGCGCTCGTACTCTTCTACTTCATCGCAGGAAAGCGACAACAGTAGAAAAAGAGTTCTTTCATTCTAGGGAAGAGATTCTTCACTTCGTTTCGCTCCGTTCAGAATTGTGGAACGATAGTCGTTCGCTGTCATGCCGTAGCAATACATGTCGCGTAACGTCTTGTCGTCGGCGCAAAGAAACATGTCTCGCAAAATACCTTCGAGGACGAAACCGGAGCGCACCGCAACATGCCGGCTGCGAACGTTGTCGCTGGAGCAACGTATCTGAAGTTTGCGAAGTTGCAGCCGATCGAACGCAAACGGAAGAAGAAGTTGTACAGAAGATGTGATGTGTCCCTTCCCTTCATACTCACGCAGCACGAAGTAACTGAATTCTCCACACGGGATGTTTTGGTCGGCATACTTCAATGAAATCTCGCCGATGTATTCACCTTTGTGCCAGATCCCGAAACAAAACGCCTCACCCCGCTGCCATTCAATATATTTTTGTTCTATGAATCTTTCGACAGCTGCTTTTGCCGGAGACTCTCCAACGCGCGCAGGGAAATCGTCTTGCAATCGCGACTGGTTTTCCTGCAGTGCCTTCAACAGGATCTCGGCGTGAAAGAAACTGTAGGGCTGAAGCAGGAGCAAATCATTCTCCACGTGTCGCGGGAATTCAGACATCTTCAAATTGTCATTGGATGCGGAGGGACATCTGCGGCGGAAATGTACGACGCATTGGTTCTGATTTCATGGATCATTGCGAGATTTTGTTTAGCGTTCTCTGCATCGAGAAACGGCGCTCGGTTTTCGAGAATGCACTGAGCGAAGTGCTCAAGTTCAAGGACATACGCGTTTTCCGCAGGGAATTCCTCAGAGTACCGACGGTCTGAACCGATGAGATGAATCTGCAATACACTGGGCAACACCCGACCGGAAAGAGAGACGGGCGCGTAGATGGAGCCTTTCTCTCCCGACAAATAATAGTAGTTGGCATCCGTGACGTAGCCGCAAGTCATTGTTGCCAAGGCATCACCTGCCGCGTAGGTCGCGTGCGCAAAGACATCGAGCCCGTCCGCGTTCTTAGAAACATATGCATGCTGCAGACGTGGATTCCGGTTCGTGATGAAGCGAATCCAGTCAACTCCATAAATCCCAAGATCCAACAAACATCCTCCCCCGGATTCTTTCTCCAGCCGAAAACCGCGAGGCTCGCGCAAGCCCAAGCTGTGTGACCATGCAAAACTCACGAGGCGCAGCTTTCCGATCGTTCCTTCCTCGACGATCTCCTTCGCTCGATTGTGCACCCGCCGGAAATGATACATAAACGCTTCCATCAACAACACATCGTTGGCTTTGCATGCAGCGGACATTTTGTCAATCTCAGCAACGTTGAGAGCGGCCGGCTTTTCCACAATCACATGCTTCTTGGCTTCAGCCGCCTTGATCGTGTACTCGCAATGAAGATGCTGAGGAAGAGGAATGTACACAGCATCAATCTCCGGATCGGCAAGGAGCGTATCATAGGAGTCGAAGCGTTTCGAGATCCGGGCTTCATCGGCGAAGGCGTTTGCTTTTGCCATATCTCTGCTCGCAATTGCGACAAGCTCCAGAGACTGAAACCGCTGGCCGATCAATGCCCGAGCAATGGAGGCAGTGCCGAGAATGCCGAAGCGGATCCGGTGCGATGATGAGGGCACGTTACTTCGACGGGCTTCGTTTCGACTGGAGCGTGTCTCGTTCCTGTTTTGCGAGTTGCATGCGAAGAACACGACGAGTCACAAACAAAACGAGGGCAACGACGAAGAAGGGAATTGCAAGGGAGTCTGGAACGAGTCGGAAGACGAGCACTCCTAACATCACGAGCATGATCGTAATGAAGATGTAGCTGAGAAGGTTCACGGAGTTTGCTGTTGAGCGTTCCTCCAAATGGAGAGTTCCTCGGCAATCCGCATCACGTCGTCGCCGGGACCCGACTCGCCTGTGTGGTTCATGAATTCATTCTGAATCACCGCTGCCAGATCGAACGCTCCGAAGCCTTCTTCAAGGGCAGCAACAACTTCATGAACGAGGCAATCGAAGTCCGCCTCCGCGTTGGCGGGAAACTGGTTCCACTTTTTCAAGAGTTGTTTGATATCTCGAATCTCATCTTCCTTCATCGGTACGCCTCAATCAATAACCTCTTCAATGATTCCTCCGCCAACAACATCGTCCCCTTCGTACAACACGGCTGACTGACCGGGAGTAATTGCGCGACGCCGCTCATCGAAAATAACCTCGACTCTGCCGTCACTGGTCTCGCGCATCGTCGCATCGCCGCCGCCATCCTTGTACCGGATTTTTGCATGCACGCGACGCGGCGCGCTGCAGTCGGCATACTTCTGCATATTGACGCTGCGCGCTATCAGCCCACGCTTGTGGAGCCTCTCGTCTTTTCCAATCTCGATCCGGTTGCGCTCATGGTCGATCCCGGTTACGTACAAAGGCTCAGGTCGGAACACACCGATCCCCTTTCGCTGTCCGATTGTATAGAATGGATAACCATCGTGGCGACCGACAACTTCTCCATCCATGACAATCTCGCCGCCGGCAACCCGCGACGTAAGCTCAGGAACCCGCTCCCGTAGGAACCGCGCATAGTCATTATCGGGAATGAAGCAAATTTCAAAGCTCTCGGCTTTCTGCATATTCGGCAGACCGTACTTCTCGCCGAGCGCGCGGGATTCAGGCTTTGTCAACGCTGCGAGCGGAAACAGGGTCTTGCGCAACGACTCCTGCGTCAATCCCCACAATGCATAAGACTGATCCTTCGACTCATCCTTCCCGCGCGATACGTAGTAGCGTTTTGTTTCTTCGCTGAAATTGATCTTCGCGTAATGTCCGGTCGCGATGTAATCAGCGCCGAGCGCATCGGCTTTCTTGATCAGCTCTTCCCATTTGATCTTGCGATTGCAAATCACGCAGGGGTTCGGCGTACGTCCATCAAGATATTCCGCAACGAAGTTGTCAATCACTTCGACGCCAAAGCGCTCGGAGAAATCAAGAACATAGTGAGGAAAACCGAGCTTCATCGCCACCGCGCGCGCATCGTTGATGCCGTCAAGAGAACAGCAGCTGCTCTCATTGCCGATGTTGCCGCCAACGTCTTCGTATTTGTATGTCTTGATCGTGATGCCGATAAGCTCGCAGCCCTGCTCTGCAAGGATTCCTGCAACGACGGAGGAATCAACTCCGCCGCTCATGGCAACTACGACTTTCGTTTGTTGATTCAACAAAAGATCTTTCCTTAGTCGAAAGCTGTTAGTTCGGTATTGGACAATTCATCCTTCCCTTCATCGGCAATTCAGATGTGTGTATCACGTCGTGTCCTTTGGATTGAAGGAATCTCGCCAATGAATGAGGGAGATGTGCATCAACAATGAACTTCATGCAACGATCTTGTGGACGCTCTTCACCGCCGTGACGCGTGAGGCGAACAAGAGGCAAGCCCTTGATGTCATCTTCCTCGAGTTCCGGATAATCTTCTAGGATGTCCTGATGCGTCATACCCGACGATAACAGGTCCAGAATCACTTCTACGGATATCGCATGTTTCGAATAGTCGGTTTCCCGTGGCAAATTTCCGGATTCAGAGTGATGCGACTCAATAACTCAGATGCCATACAGTCCTCGCGCTCTTTTGCATCCAAGATAACCAAATGCCCTCTTCTTCACAATCCAGCAGCAGTTCCCCCTGAAGATCGTCTGATCACTTTCCGATGACTCTATTAGCGTTGCAGGAACACGACAAAAGGACAAGAGATGATTTTTGCCGTACTCAGCCCGTTTTTCAAGTCGAGCTCTGAGGTGGAGGGCTTTGCAGACCTGATGGGTGAAGATGAATACTCGATTGTACTTCGCAAGGCGAAGGAACTTCTGGAACTCGATCTGGACGACATGTCACGCGCGGAGCAGTTCATGGTCGAGTCGCAGCTCCATTTCCTGCACCAGGCGCTGCAGAACTACACTGAACGCGCAACAAAAAACTTAGATTGGACCGAGTGAAAGGAATGCACCATGCATATTCTCGTCGTTGATGATGATCCTGTGATCCGCATGTCGCTGCGGACAATCCTGACAGCGGAAGGATACAAAGTAACAACCGCCTCCGACGGCGAAGAAGCCGTGCTCAAGCTCTCTGATATTCAATTCGAGCTCCTCGTGTGCGATATTTACATGCCGCATGTGGACGGGCTACGCTTGCGCAATATCGTGCGGGCTATGCCTGCATCAGCCAAGCTTCCAATTTTGTTCGTCTCCGGGCGCGACGATGCTCAAACGACAAACGTCGTACACGACAACATCCTGGAAGGATTCTTTAAGAAGGGAGGAGCGACTGCGGAATTACTGTCGTGGGTGAAGTATCTCATGACGCCGGTACACAAACGCTCGTCCATACCACCGCACACGTCGAATAAGATTTCAGCAGAACATCGCTTTTACGGTCGCGGTCGCCAGCAGGGAGGCGCCCGAACACCTATGTTGTAGACCAATCCGTCTACTCACCAATCCCCGCCAGGCACATCCCCAATGTCGGCGGGGTTTTTTATGTGATTGATTCATCCTGAAATGCGCGAGGTTTGAACGGCACTCTTCCATTGTTCGTTGCGCGACATGTCGCGCAGCTACGCCGCTATAGCCTGTTCACTTTCATTTGGCGAATAGAACTCAAGAAACCTCGTCAGGTGTTCAAAAATCGGCTCTGCCTCCGTAAACTGCATCAACTCCATCCGAATCTTCGAGACGTGCGGCATCCCGCGCAGAAATCCGGAGTAATGTTTGCGAAGCTCAATCACCCCAGCCCGCTCGCCTTTGAACTCGACGGAAAGTTTGAGATGCGCGCGCAAGAGCTCAACCCGTTCTTCAATGGTTGGCTCCGGCAACAACTCGCCCGTCGCCATGTAATGCTTCGTCTGACGGAAAATCCATGGATTGAGAACTGCGCCGCGACCAATCATCACCGCATCGCAGCCGGTTGTGTCGAACACAGTCTTAACGTTTTGTGGAGAAACAATATCGCCGTTGACGATGATGGGAATCGAGACCGCTTCTTTGATTTTCGGAATCCATGAGTAATCCACTTCTCCCTTGTGTCCCTGGTCGCGAGTGCGGCAGTGAACGGTGAGAGCTCTAACGCCAACTGCCTCGCACATCTTCGCAACCTCAACAATACGAATACTGTTCTTGTCCCAGCCGAGACGCGTTTTGAGTGTGACGGGAACCTTCACGGCATTCACAACAGAGGCAGCAAGTCTTTCCATCTTCGGCAGATCACGCAGCAGTCCCGCTCCTGCGCCGCGCATCGCAACATCTTTCACCCAACAGCCGCAGTTAATGTCAATGAGATCGGGATTGAAACTCTCGGCAAGCTGCGCCGCGCCTTCCATTGAAGCAATCTCGCCGCCATAAATCTGAATGCCGAACGGACGCTCCTCTTCCCAGAAAAGCATTTTCTTTTTCGTCTTTTCCGAGCCGCGCACGAGGCCTTCGGAATTCACGAACTCGGTGTAGACAATGTCAGCCCCAAGCCGTTTGCAAATAACGCGGAACGGCAAATCTGTCACGTCCTCCATCGGCGCGAGGAGGATGCCTTTATCTGTTTCGATGCTTCCGATTTTCATGCATTCAAGATAGAAAAATCGAATTCGAGTTCATAGAGTTTGGGAGGGGTCTTCAGGAGACAGGCGATGCTCACCCCCCTCAATACCGGTCCATCCTACCGAGAAGTCGAAAAAAGCAAAAAGGCGACCTTTTTAGAGTCACCTTTTTGCAATATCGAAGTAGCGTGATTTACGACCCAACTTGTTCTTTTCTCCAGTGAGGTAGAAAGAATATCATACACTCTTAGGCTCGTGAACCCTGAACCTTGTCCGAAGGACTCCCTACGGAGAGCCCCATCGGCGCACTCAGATTTTGATGTTGCTATTCATTGGACTTACCCAGGGAGCGAACGAACGATAGTACATATGCCGCCTCGTCGTTCTTCATCCGTCCGCCCCACGTGGGCATCAGAGGAGAACGGTTAACACCCCTGCCGCCTTTCATGATCGTTTCAACAAGACGCGCGTCGCTCAACGCGCTCATATACTTTATGTCGGTGAAGTCCCGCGGTCTCGGTTCCAGATTGAATGCGTTGAAGCCGTCGCCTTTCCCTTCTATGCCATGGCAGATTGCACAGTACTTTGTGTAGAGCTCCTTGCCCTGCCTTTCTTCGTAGGAAAGTAGCTCTACAGTTTTGGGCACTGCGGCAAGGTTCGAAGAGTCAACATGTGCAGCGCTATCCCTAGTCAACTCTTGCTTGGCAGTAGTTGCATTCTTTCTCGAACAGCCGACCAACAGAAAAGCAGCTGTCAACAAGAAAGTAATTGCTTTGCGGATGGATGTCATTTTAGTTGGGACCTCATTTGAGAGTCATCAGGTACGCCGTCAATGCTTCTGCTTCACTGTCGGTCAGATTGTTGTTTGGCTCAATTGATTCCGGTTTGAATGCCTGCGGGTTCTTCAGCCAATGGAGAATCCAGCCCTGCTTCAATCGTGCGCCCACATTGTCAAGCGGTGGTCCTACATACCCGCCCTTGCCATTAGTTTGATGGCACGCTTGACAGCCGAACTTTTCATAGAAGAAGAACTTCCCTTTCGCAACTTTCGCCTCGTCAATCTTGATTTCTCGCTCGACGCTGTCAGCAATAAACACTCGCTCCATGTAATCGCCTATTGTCTTAATCTCTGCATCCGACACAAAGAGATTTGGCATTCGCTCAGTCAAAACCGGTCGAAGGGAGTAGGGAATTTTGAAGTAACCGTCAATCCACTTCCTCTGTGCCTGACTCGCCTCAAGTGTTAAGTCGGTGGCAACTAAGCGTCCGCGTCCGAACATCGTGTGGCAGCCGAAGCATGCTAAGTCATCCGCCAGTTTTCCGAACTCGCCTTGAGGCGCGAATGTGCTCACTGGCTTGGGATAGATTTTGAATTTTTCGGGAACCGCTTCACTCGTATTGCCGAGCAATGCTACGGCAATTGCTTGCGCGTCTTCATCGGTGAATTCATAGTTAGGCATTTTCATTACTGATGAAAAGATGCGCGGCGTCTTGATTTTTGTGAAGAGATATGAAGGAAGTGTTTGCTCAACGTTGGATTTTCCGAAATCAATC
>JANNUB010000072.1:0-12412 GCA_031394795.1 Ignavibacteriota bacterium
GACGGCGTGCAACTTGCCGAACAAGATGTGCTAGCGTATTGCCGCAAGCATCTTCCCTTTTCGAAGTCGCCGAAGGTTGTGGTGTTCGGCAATGACATTCCCGTTACGTCAACGGGAAAGTATCAGCGGAATCGTTGCAAAGATTTGTTTGCGCAGTGGAAGGCGGTGCAGTTTAGCGAGAGGAAAAATTAGGCGGCCGCTACTCGCCTTCGTCTTGGCTTTCCGCTTGCTACGACTGACCTGAGGGCATTGTTGACCGCCTGACTGTTAGGGAAGTACTTCGTGAGGGTAGGTTCAATGATCACAATGTTCGTCCTCTCTCTCAGACGCTTGGCGTAGGGATTGCGCCACGATTTGGAAAAATCGAACTCCGAGATGTCGCTCGTATCAACCTTTTCAATTTTCTTCAGCTTCTTCATAGTCCTTTAGAACGTCCCCACAAACACTCCCGCATTGATCATGAGTCCTCTGCCGCTCACAGCACTCGGAACGCCGAGCAATTCGTACTTCTCATCAGCTTGCCAAGAAGGAAACGACATGCCGACGTAACTCGCGCCGATGCGCACACCGAGCCATGCAAGAATTCCGTATTCGAGACTGACGGACGGGATGTACACGAAGTATGAGCCGGTAAGTTTTCGCGTGCTGTTGATGACTTGACTTCCCGATTGGTTGTAGGTTCCGCCTCCAAGATTCGTCCACTCGCCGTTCCAACTGAGTGGAGAGCCATTGCTTTGGCGAAGCGTCAAATCAATTCCGCCTGTGCCAAGCATCGTACCGACCGTGAGATTGAGACGCTCGGAAAGCTGATGAACATATTCAACGGTCAATCCGCCAAAGCCGACGCTCAGCTCAACATCGCGGCGCACACCGAAGCCGTCCAGCGCCGTGCTGGAGGTTTTGCCGCTCATGCCCATTCCGCCGACGCGAAGATTTTCCACAAACATGATGTACGCTCCGCCGCCGATCCCGTTGAGATACACGCCGTTGTCTTTTAACCCCGCCCCTTTGTTTGCCGTAATCATCGCGTTGATCAGCTTGACATCAACAAATAGCCAGCCGGGTACGTAGCCGAACAAGCCGCCGATTTTCGCGGCTTTCGAGCGCTTCGGCGGAATCGGATCTTCTTGCGCAATGCCGTGTAAAACGAAAATGGAGACGATGATCCCCAGCAGTGAGAGTCGTTTCATTGGTTCTCCAATAGTGAATGTTGATGGCGCATCAAAGTAGTAAAAACGCGTTTGAGATTCAATCGTTGCTTGTACTTGAAGGCTTCCATATATTGAAGAATTATTATTTGGGAGTTTGATGCGACTCCTCCTTGTCGGAGTGTTCATAACTTTTTCTCTTTCTTTCGGTCAGCAACCGTCTGACGACGTAAACCTTCGATACGTATTTCTTCCCGGCAGGCTTGCATTTCCGCCGTTGACTGCCCACCATCAAGAACCGCGCGTCGGCGTGCGAAAAGAATTCGGCTCGTCGAAAATGAAGGTGGATATTGGCGCCTCGGTTGACATGTTGGAAGTGCGACCGGCTTCGGATTCAACAGAGCGCTTTCGCGTTGGGGTTGATTTTTTTACCTTCGCGCTCTCGACCAACTCCCAGGGACTACGGCTTCAAATTGATGCCGTTGATGGTTTCTTCGGCGGGCACGTCATGTATCTCAATGACGTTGATGAGCGAAGGCGAGTGGTCGTGCGTCTCCGGCTGCTTCATCTCAGCGCTCACTTTCTTGACGGACATTTCAACAACGGAACGGAATCATGGAAGGACAACAGAGCGCCCATCGCATTTACGCGGGACTTCGGCGAACTGCTCGCCCTCTATCAATCGGAGTGTGACGACATCGCGTACCATGTGTACGGCGGGTTCAGTTACGCGACGCTGCTCCGCCCGACCAATATCAACCGCTTTGAATACGCCGCGGGATTTGAAGTCCGTTCGGCGTCTCTTGTGGAGTCGGTATTTGGAAAGCCGTTCAACATGTTCCTGGCTCATCACGTGACATTGCGCGGAATCCCAACTTACATCGGATCCACCAATGTTGATTTCGGTGTGAAGTTTGGGCATTGGAATTCGACGGGACTGAAGATGTATTTGAGTTGGTTCAACGGTCTGGATTTTTTCAGCCAGTACTACGACGTACGGCGGGAGCACTGGGCACTTGGCTTTGCATTTGATTTCTGGTGACCTTCACCTCGTAGAGGTGACCGTCACCTGCCAGGGAAGGGCGGGGGGAGGTGACGGTCACCTAAGCCCCAGTTCATCCTGAATGCTCAACAGCGCGTTCACGACAAACGTAATATGATCTTCAATCGGAATTCCCAGCTCAGAAACTCCCAACCGAATATCTTCCCGGCTCACCGTTCGCGCAAACGCTTTATCCTTCAACTTCTTTTTTACTGACGAAGCTTCGAGTCCGTCCAATTTCGTCGGACGCACGAGCGCGCAGGCGACCACGAATCCGCATAGCTCATCGCAGGCAAAGAGTGTTTTTGCCATCGTCGTGTCCCGCGGAACATTCATCTGCGGCACGTGGCTGATGATGACTCGCCGTAGCTCGTCCGACACTCCTCTCTCCTTCAGAATCTCCGAGCCTTTCATAGGATGGTCGGGGATCTCAGGATGAACCTCGTAGTCGAAGTCGTGCAGCAATCCAATCGTGCCCCACGTCTCTTCATCCTCGCCAAACTTCTTTGCGTACGCGCGCATGGCAGCCTCGACGGCGTATGCGTGCTTACGCAGACTGTCGGATTTTGTGTACTCATGCAATAGGTTGAGTGCGTCTTCTCTTTTCAACGAGGCTGACGTGATTGTTAATGGATGTTGTTTTGGTGAGAATGAAGATACGGAATTTGGATGGAGATGTACGGTAGTTGGACCCTAGTTCGCAAGGTAAGGTGGGTGACCGTCACCTTCAGGCGAAGCCTCTGCGAGGTGACGGTCACCTAACAAATCCTTGGCAACTGTTCACCCGAGAGCATATCCACGACGCGCGTCCCGCCAATTCTACTTTTCATGACAACTGTTTTCCTGTGTGTCGCGGTAGCCTCGCCGATGACAACGGCGTCTTCCCCGAGCGGGTGTGCGTGCATGGCGGCAAGAATCCTCTCGACATCGCCTGGGGGTGCAACAGCAATCAGCTTCCCTTCATTCGCGACGTAGAGCGGATCGAGTCCTAAAATCTCACACGCGCCTTTCACTTCGTCCTTGACAGGAATACTCTCCTCAAGAATCGAAAGGCCTACGTCGGAGCTTTCAGCCAACTCATTCAACACACTCGCAACTCCGCCTCGCGTCGGATCACGCAGCACTCTGATGTTTTTGGAGACGGCGAGCATTGCCCTCACCAAATCGTTAAGCGGCGCGGTATCGCTCTTCAGCTCGGTTTCGAACTCTAAACCTTCTCTGACCGACATGATGGCCATCCCATGTTCCGCGATTGGTCCGCTCAGGATAATTCTGTCGCCGACATGTATGCTTTGGGGATTGATGTTCACACCTTCCTCGATCGTGCCGATTCCCGATGTGTTGATGAATATTTTGTCCGCTTTCCCGCGATCAACAACTTTCGTATCGCCGGTAACGAGCACGACACTTGCCCGCTCTGCAGCCCGCTGCATCGAAGTGACGATCCGCCACAAGTCCTCCATCGGCAGACCTTCTTCAACGATGAAGCCGGCCGAAATGAACATAGGTTTTGCTCCGCACATTGCAAGGTCATTCACCGTTCCGTTCACCGCAAGCTCGCCGATATCACCGCCCGGAAAAAAAATCGGACTCACAACATACGAGTCTGTAGAAAACGCGAGGCGCATTCCTCCCAAATTCAGAATTGCTCCATCATGAAGCGGTTCGAGCAGCTCATTCCTGAATTGGGACAGGAACATCTTTTGAATGAGTTGATGCGTCAGCTTTCCACCGCTGCCGTGTGCAAGAAGAACATTCTTGTACTCGGAAATCGGCAGCGGACAAGAAAGCCCAGCTATCACATCATCATAAGAAGTGTGCTTCATCTACTTGAGTAAGATAAGTGACTTCGTGCGTGAGAAATTCCCGGCCTCAAGTCTATAGAAGTACACACCCGAGCTGACGTGCGACGCGTCGAAACGTGCAGCATACTTCGCTGGCGGCAATTGAAGTTGCGAATAGCTATTTGTCAGTGAGAAACTCACAATGAACAACGTGAGAAGCGTTCTTCGGGTCATCTCATGTCCTCTCTGCGTCTGTTTCGAATGAAGAAAGGATTGCGACATCAACCTGTTCTACAGAACGATAATGAAAATACGCCGCGCACGCTCCTTCAGAAGAAACCATCGGCGCCCCGAGCGGATGTTCGGGGTTGCATTCTTTTCCAAACGCGGAACATTCGTGCGGCTTCTTCATTCCTTGCAACACCTGTCCCGCGATGCAGATGGGCGACTCTTCAACTTCAATATCTTCAACGCCAAACACCTTTTCCGCATCGAACGCTTCATACTCTCTTGTAAGCCCATAACCGCTTTGCGGAATTTCTCCAATGCCTCTCCACTTTCGGTCAATCGTCGCGAAGACTTCCTTCAAGAGTCTCTGCGCGGGGACGTTTCCTTCACGACGCACATAGCGCGTGTATTGGTTTTCAACTTCGTATCGCCCCTCTTCAAGTTGTTTGATTGTCATGGAGATACCTTGAAGAATATCCACAGGCTCAAAGCCCGTAACGACAATTGGAATTCTATATCGCTCTGCAAGCGGAATGTACTCTTCAAATCCCATCACGGTGCAGACGTGACCCGCCGCGAGCAAGCCTTGCACCTGATTGGTCGGAGATGAAATAATGGCTTCGACCGCAGGCGGAACGAGAACGTGTGAGCAGAGAATCGAGAAGTTGGCGATTGCCCGTCGCTTCGCTTCGCGCACAGCCATTGCATTCGGCGGCGCGGTTGTCTCGAATCCAACTGCAAAGAAGACAACCTTCTTGCCCGGATTCTGTTTGGCGATTTTCAGCGCATCGAGCGGCGAATAGACCATACGCACATCGCCGCCTTCCGCCTTCACTGTCAACAAATCCTTCTCTGAACCGGGAACCCGTAGCATGTCGCCGAAGGATGTGAAAATGACGTCGGAGCGCGAAGCGATCGCAACCGCTTTATCGATTTTTTCAAGCGGCGTAACGCAGACGGGACAGCCCGGACCGTGCACGAGCGATATCTCTTTCGGCAACAGCGACTCGATGCCGTACTTCACAATCGTATGCGTTTGTCCGCCGCAGATTTCCATGATTGTCCACGGACGCGTCGTGATGCGGCAAATCTTCTGAGCCGTTGCTCGGGCAAGTTCGCCGTCGCGGTATTCATCAAGGTATCTCATTCCTATCCTGTCTCTTTCAGTTCTTCCAAGTCTCCCATCTGCCGAAGTAGCGTGAGCGTTTCCTCTGCCTCTTTCTCGTCAACTTTTGTGAGTGCAAACCCGACATGAACAAGCACGTATTCCCCGACCTTCACGTCGGGCAACCATTCAAGGCAAACTCGCCTATTTATTCCCGCGAAGTTGACGTTGCCCATCGCAGGCTGAACATCTTTCTCGATGTTCACAACTTTTCCCGGAATTGCAAGACACATAGTTTTCTCCTTAGTTTGCCAGTTCAAAAACATTTTCTGATTGCACACTCACCGTTGCTTCGTCACTATCCGTCCGACGTCGCAGAGCATTCAGAGCCGCGAACACTTGCCCCAGTGCAATTCCTCCATCGTTCGGTGGAACGCGTTGATGCCAGTAGGGACGAAAGCCTTCTCGAGTCAAACGCTCAACCGCGCGCGCTGTAAGATAGCGACTTTGAAAACAACCGCCTGTCAATATCACACGTTCTTCGCCCACTCGCCTCGCAACATCCACAAGGATCTCCACAACGGTGTTGTGAAAACGTTGGGACATGTATGAGATTTGCTTGCCAGAGATGACATCGTGAATCACGCCCGCGATGAGTGGAGCCCAATCTACAACCAAGAGAGACTCCCCACCCTTAACAGCCGGCTCAATTAAATATTCATAGGGCAAATATTCATAGGAGTCGTTGATCCTCTCATCCCGGATCGCAAACTCCAATTCCATCGCGGCCTGACCCTCGAAGCTCACGCGCTGACGGAGATTCGTAATCGAGGCAACCGCGTCGAACAAACGACCCATGCTCGTCGTTCGCGGCGCGTTGATTCCCTTCGAGAGCATGTGCCGCAGAATGGAACGCTCACTATCCGAAAACGCGGCAACCGGGGCAAGCTCCTTCAAGTCAAATAGCGCATCGCCAAAAATCTCATACAATAGTCCCAGCGCCGTCCGCCTCGGCTCTTTCACTGCTTGCGCGCCGCCGGGCAGAGAGAATTCCCGTATCGTTGCAACCCGTTTGAACGACGAAGCGTCAGTAAGCAAGAACTCTCCGCCCCAAATCGTACCGTCAAGTCCGTAGCCTGTACCATCCCACGAAACGCCAAGCACCTGTCCATCCAGTTCGTTTTCCGCCATGCAGGAAGCAACGTGCGCAAAGTGATGCTGAATTTGCACAACGTTCGAATCATAGCGCTTCGCGAATTGCGTTGAGAGATAATCGGGGTGCATGTCCGCAACTGCAATCTCGGGCTGAACGTCGAAGAGATTGCCCATGCTTGAGACCACATCTACAAACGCCGTGTATGCCTCCTTCGTCTCAAGGTCCCCAATGTGTTGGCTCATGAACACATTGCAGCCCGCCGTAACAGCAACAGTATTTTTCTGATGTGCGCCGACGGCAAGCAACGGCGGGGCTTCTCGCTTGAGCCTTATGGGTAACGGCGCATAGCCGCGAGCGCGCCGCAGCACTTGCTCGCGACCAAGCACCACTCGCACCACAGAGTCATCCACATGACGAACGATCCGACGGTTGTGAACAAGAAATACGTCCGCAATTCCCTTCAATCGTTCCACCGCTTCATGCTCATCAATGCAGATGGGTTCGTCGGAGAGGTTCCCGCTCGTGGCAACGATGGGAAATCCGAGTTCTCTCATGAGAATGTGATGCAGCGGCGTGTAGGGAAGCATCGCGCCGAGATACGGATTGTTTGGAGCAACGGACTCCGCAATCTCGGATTGACCATTGGACATTGGTCGTTGACCATTGAACATTGAATGTTGACCATTGACCGTTCGACAAGGAGAATTGTCAACGTTCAACGAACAATTTTCAATTGTCATTGTCCTTTTCAGCAGAACAATTGGCGATTCAGCAGAATTCAGAAGTCGTTCCTCCAATTCGGAAACCTCGCATTGACTTTTGATCGCATCGAGCGACGGGAACATGACGGCAAGGGGCTTTGCCTCGCGACGCTTTCTCTGACGAAGCCGCTCAACAGCGTCTTCGTTTCCCGCATCAACAACCAAGTGGAACCCGCCGAGACCTTTCAGAGCAACAATCTCACCTGCGCGGATGTGCTCGACTGACTTCGACAACGCGGCATGATGCTCCGCTTCCATCACTCCTCCGAAGGAGTCCTTACGGACATCAATCCAACACTCCAAATGGGGCCCGCAGCTCGGACACGCATTCGGCTGCGCATGGAAACGCCGATCGAGTGGGTTTTCATATTCTCGCGCACACTCGTCGCACATTTCAAAATTGCTCATCGTCGTGTTCGTCCGGTCGTAAGGAAGCGACGTGATGATGCTGTACCGCGGTCCGCAGTGCGTGCAGTTTGTAAACGGATAGAGATAACGGCGATTCGACGGGTTGAAGATTTCGGACAGGCATTCAGGGCACGTTGCAATATCTGGCAGCACAAGCGCAGTCCGCTGCCCTTCATGGTTGCTTTCTAAGATGTCAAAGTGCGTGAAGTGAAGCGGGTCGAGAAATGACGACTCGATACTTTGAATGGATGAACGTGGAGGTTTTTCGCGCTCAATACGAAGAAGGAAATCATCAAGCGCATCTTTTTCTCCCTCGACTTCGATGAAGACGCCTTGCGGCGAGTTCGCAACCCAGCCGTGAAGCTTCAAGTCGGTGGCAAGTCTGTAAACGAACGGGCGGAACCCGACGCCTTGAACGGCTCCGCGCACAGTGCATTTCATTCGTTGAGCTTGATGATTAGTGTACATTCTCATTCCCTCTCTCCTGCTTGTTCCTTCAACCAGTCGCTCCATTCCGCGATTCCTTGACCCGAGCTGCACGAGGTCTCGAACACGCGCAGCGCCGGATTGATGCTCAACGCGTTTGCACGAAGAGCGTCAAGACTGCAGTTCAGGTACGGAAGCAAATCAATTTTGTTGATGATGAGCACTGACGCGTTTCGAAACATCGCCGGGTACTTCAACGGCTTGTCGTCTCCCTCGGTCGTGCTTGCAACGACTACCTTCATCGCCTCCCCGAGATCATAATTCGATGGACAAACAAGATTGCCGACGTTCTCGATGATGAGCAGATGAACACCGTCGAGCCTCAAGTTTTCCAACGCGTCCGCGACAAGCTTCGCTTCGAGATGGCATCCGCCGTTCGTCACGATTTGCACGACGGGCACATCGAACTTCGCGACACGCTGCGCATCCAAATCCGTTTGGACGTCCCCTTCAACCACCGCGATGTTGAGCTGCCCTTTCAGCCTCTGAAGAGTCTGTTCGACAAGGCTCGTTTTCCCGGAACCAGGCGAGCTGACCACATTGACAACAAATGTCCGGTGTCGGGCGAAGACATCTCTGTTTCGGCGGGCAAACTCATCGTTCTTTTCCAGAACTTTTCTTTCAATCGTAATGACGCTCATACAGGCTCCAAGCTATCTGCAAGTTCGATCGCCTCAACGTGCAACTCCGTGCCGGAGATGACGGTCGTTTTCACGCCGCCGCATTGCGGACATGCGCCGAAAGCGCTTGCTGCAAGCACACCGCACGCTTCGCAGTTGATAGTGAATGGGATTCTCAGTACGTGGAGCTTGGCGTTTTCGAGTAGAGTGTCGGCAGTGATGGCGTTGAAACAGAACTCCAACGAATCGGGAACGACGCCGGCGTTCTCGCCAACCTTTACTTTTACTTCTCTTACTGCCTGGCGGTCGTTCGGCAAGACATGTTCCTCAACAATCTCGACGATGCTTTGTGCAAGAGAGAGTTCGTGCATTAATCGCTCCTGTTGTTTCGTCCGCTGTTGTATTACTCAACAACTGTGCCTTGCTCATGTGTCAAAAAGAGAACGGAAAGAAGAGGGTCAACAGTGTGGAATTCCCAAATCTGAGGATTTCAATCTCCGTTTTGCAAAAAATGGGAAACCTCAGCGCCCGTTGCGACTGTTGTCATCGGCGGATGTGTTGGTTCCAATAACTCCTTCACTTTTGAAAGCGCAAACGGCAGAGCCTTCTCAACCTCAGCGGAAAGGCTCAACGTCATGGACTGAATTTCAGCAATCGAAATCGTGATAAGATGAAGCTTGGGCAATGGTCCGAGTAGTTGTGCCGATTCAAGCAAGTCGCGCAAACCAATATCATGCGCGCTCAATGTTTTTGGAAAGTCGCTTGCGAACTTCGGATGAATCAGCGACACGGTTCCCGCAGGCTTGCCATCCATCGTCGCATCAATGAGTATGATGGGATCGTATTCTTGAAACAATGAAAGAAGATGAAAGCCGCCCGTGCCGCCATCCAACAGTTTTACGTTTTGTGGAAGTGCTTCGTGCTCTCCGAAGGAGTCCGTTCGGACAAGCGCTCGAATTGCATGAACGCCAACACCTTCGTCTCCCATGAGGAGATTGCCGATGCCGAGGATGAGGGGTGGTTTGTGGTTTTCGAGGTTCATCATCTTTACTTCATGCGCAATATATGACTGTTGTTGATTCTCCACGTGCAGGTGACCGTCACCCGCGCCGCGAATTCTCCGCAAGGTGACGGTCACCTTTTTTCGATGAACTTCCATCCGCCGACCATGGACGACGTCACGCCCCGCCCTTCCACGTAGTCGTGATAGAACACCAGATACGTGTGCACCATCGAAAAAATGATGAAGAACCACATCATCATGTGATGCCACTGTCGAACGGCGAAGTCGCCCCCCATTAGCGGCACAATCCACGCGAACATCTGCGGAAGCCACGAGCTGCTCATCGCTGCATACATGCCGAAGCCGGTGGTGCATTGAAACAGGAATGCGATAAACGTCAGAAAGTACGTGAACCCAGCGAGAGCATTATGCCCGACGGACTCTAATGGTTTTACTCGCGCCTGAAGGACATCGACACTGAGCACATCCTTTACTTCTTGCCATTGCCGTTTCTTCGTGAGAATGAAGTTCTGCCATCTTGCATACTTGTTTCCGACGAATCCCCAGTAGATGCGAAAGAGAAAGTTGAAAAAGAAAATGAACGCCGACAGGAAATGAATGAACCGAATGGTCCCGAACCAATAGCCGAATGATGCTTCCGACGCGCTCTGCAATGCAATCGGACTGCCGATGAGATAGCCAGTAGTCGAAAGCGCAACGATGCACAATGCGTTAACCCAATGATAGAACCTCACTGGCAATTGCCAAACGTACACGCGACTGATTAAAGTGTTGTTCATAAATTCTCCTTTCTTGAACCGCAGAGTGCGCTGAGATATTTCTAAGCCGATTTCCCCTCACCCTTTCCGAAGGAATCCCTTCGGGAAAATCCCTCTCCCGAAGGGAGAGGGACTTTCCTTTGCGCTTGCCATCTTTTTCTCCCCTTCTCCCTCTGGGAGAGATGAGGGAAAACAATGCTACAAAATATCTCCGAGCCTCCGCGTCTCTGCGGAAATAATTTTTCTAGAACGTCGAAATCTGATGAACGTACTTTCCCTTCTCATCATACAAATGCACTGCGCACGCAAGGCACGGGTCGAACGAGTGAATCGTCCGTAGAATCTCCAGCGGTTGATCGGGATTCTCTACCGGTGTGCCGATGAGCGCCGCTTCGTACGCCGACATCTGTCCCTTTGCATCGCGCGGCGAAGCGTTCCACGTGCTTGGCACGACCAGCTGGTAGTTTTCAATCTTCTTGTTCTTGATGACAATCCAATGTGCCAGCGCTCCGCGTGGCGCTTCACTCAAGCCAACGCCTTTCGCTTCGGCGGGCCATGTTTCGGGGTCCCACTTCTCTTTGTTGAACGTGCGCGTATCGCCGTTCTTGATATTTGCCAGGAGTTGATTGTAGAACTCCATCGCCCAACCGGCAACCAGTTTCGTTTCAAGTCCCCGGGCTGCCGTGCGACCGAGCGTTGAGAAGAGCGCGGCAACGGGAACGTCGAGCGCCTTCAGCGCCCACGTGACAACTTCTTTGAACTCCTCTTTTCCCGATGCAAAGCCGACCAACATGCGCGAGAGCGGTCCGACTTCCATCGCGTGCCCTTTCCAGCGGGGAGTTTTCAGCCAACTATATTTTTTGTCAACGTCGAGAAATTGATATGGCGGCTTCGGACCTGAGTATGCGAGTTTTGTTTCTCCGACCCACGGATGTTTGGCAGCCGCGTCGCCGTCGGAGTATTCGTACCACGAGCGAGAGATGTATTCTTCGATCTGTTGCGTGTCCGTTCCATCAACGGGAAGTACTTTGCTCAAGTCGCGGTTGAGAATTGCACCGCGCGGGAATTTGAAATTGGCGGGGTCGTTGTAGCCGTGCATCGGTAAATCGCCATAGCAGAGATAGTTGGAAAGTCCGCCGCCGATTGCCGCCCAATCTTTATAGAAGCCAGCAACTGCAAGCAAGTCGGGGATGTACACTTTCTCGACAAACTCTTTCGCTTGTTCAAACAAACGTCCGACGTGAGCAAGCTTCTCCGCGTTGATTGCGTTCGTCTCTTCAGTGTTGATTGAACATGGCGCACCGCCAACCAAATAATTCGGATGCGGATTCTTGCCGCCGAAGATTGTGTGAACTTTCACGATTTCTTTCTGCCACTCCAAGGCTTCGAGGTAATGCGCAACACCAAGGAGATTCACTTCCGCTGGAAGTTTGTACGCTGCATGTCCCCAATAGCCATTCGCAAAAATTCCAAGCTGACCACTTTGGACGAACGCTGTCAATCGCTTTTGCAGATCTGAAAAATATCCCGTTGAGCTTTTTGACCAGCTTGAAACCGTTTGTGCAAGCTCTGACGTTTTCTTCGGGTCGGCTTTCAGCGCGCTCACAACATCAACCCAATCCAGCGCATGAAGATGATAGAAGTGAACGACATGGTCTTGCAGATACTGAGCGCAGAACATCAGGTTGCGGATAAGCTCGGCGTTAGGCGGTACGGTAATCTGCAATGCATCTTCAACGGTACGAACCGACGCAAGAGCATGCACAGTCGTGCAGACGCCGCACGCTCGCTCTGTGAATGCCCAGGCATCTCGCGGGTCGCGACCCTTGAGTATGATTTCAAAGCCGCGCACCATTGTGCCGGAGCTGTACGCATCAACGATCTTTCCATCC
>JANNUB010000073.1:0-10641 GCA_031394795.1 Ignavibacteriota bacterium
CCCGCATTTCTCGGTAACGATGCAACGGCGCCTGATGAGGAAGTCTACTTCTTGATGGACGACTACACCAATGCGGAATTTCCCTACTTTCCTTTTCCGAGTGATTCTGCAAAACGCGGGCTTGGGTTGGATATGGAATGCCGATTCTTCCAGTTCAACAATCCCCTCGCAGAAGATATCATTTTTCTTGTGTACCGTGTTACCAATCGCAGTCCGAAGACGCTCAACAAAGTATGGTTCGGCATGTACGGCGATCCTCACGTCGGCGGACCGAATAGTTTCAACGACGACCTGAATGGGTTCTACGGACCGAAAGATTCTTCCATAAACCAGCGCGCTCGAAACATTATGTACTCATGGGATGTTGACGGACGCGGCGACGGCGGCTTGCCGACCGGCTACTTCGGCTTCAAGTTTCTTGAATCGCCGACAAATTCCATCAACAACAGAGATGACGATGATGATGGTATTATTGACGAAAGCCCATTCAACGATGCGGGATTTCTTATTGACGGCGTTTCCCGTCCGCTGAACTTCGGCATCGCGGATACGAACAAATACAAACGTCTCTACGGCTCGCCGAAGCCGCGTTGGTCGGGTGATGAGAACGGCGATTGGTCATTGGAAAGGGACGACACCGGGCTTGACGGCGTACCAAACTCGGGAGACTTCGGCGAAGGAAATGGACGACCGGATATCGGACGCGATGCAAACAATAACATCACCGCCGAGCCGAACTTCGGCATTCGCGACGTGAACGAATCCGATCAAATCGGGTTGACAAGTTTTCGCGCATTCGCGTGGGGAAACCCGAGCTTCCCTTCCAACGATCCACTCTTCTACCAATGGATTTCAGAAGACACGATTGACATTAACCAAACCCTCTTCACAACGCCCGGCGACAACGCGTTCTTGTACGGCTCCGGTCCATTCTCGCTTGAGCCGGGAGGCACGCAGCGTTTCTCGGTTGCGTTGATCATGGGAAGCAATTTGCAAGACCTGCTGCTGAATTCAGAAACATCGCAGCGCATCCTTGAAGCAAACTATCGCTTCGCGCAGCCGCCGCCGAAGCCCAACGTTGTTGCAGTGCCCGGCGACAAACGCGTCACGCTCTATTGGGATAACGTCGGAGAGTCAGCAGTGGACCCGCTTACCAATACTCGCGACTTCGAAGGCTACAAAATCTATCGCAGTGAAGACCCGACGTTCGCCGACGTGTTTACGATTACCGACGCAAACGGCGTCCCGTACCTCGGGAGAGCATTTGAGCAGAACGGCAAGCTTGCGCAGTTCGACCTTATCAACACATGGCAGGGATTGCATCCTGTGGAGTATGTGGGTCACGGCGTCAAGTACGATCTTGGATCGAATACGGGACTCGTCCATGAGTACATTGATTCCTCCGTCACGAACGGAAAAAGATATTACTATGCGGTCGCATCATACGATCATGGATTTGACTCGCTCGGCATTCAGCTTCCTCCAACAGAATCGCAGAGCGCAATTCTGCAAGACGCCATTACCGGAGAATTTACTTTCGATCCCAATACTATCGCGGTGACGCCTGGACCGCTCGCCGGTGGTTCGCGTAAAGCGGGACTGACAGATAACAATTCCGTTCGACGGGTACGCGGTAATTTTACCGGGAGCATTCGAGTAAAAGTGCTGGACGATCTCGCTGTGCCTGATAATGTCACGTACACGATTGATTTCGATTCGACTGCGAACCAGGTCGTCTATAATGTGAAGCCGGAAAGATTCTTCAGCGAGAAGTTTATCTCCAACGACACGGTGTTTGTTTCACTCTCGCGAAACAACGTGATTGCGTCGAGTGTGACGGTTGTGAATGCAGCCGGCGCAACCGTTCCGGCGGCGAGTTACCGGATTGATGCGAACGCCGGACGTATTCGCGGCATTTCGGGAGGGTCGCTGCCGCGGAGTCAAGAGTTCGAGATCAGGTATCAATATTACGCGCTCTACCAAAGCGGCTTTTTGAATGATGAGGATGGCAACACGGCGTTCGACGGAATGCGCGTGTACGTGAAAAACACCCCGACGGGTATTGATTCCACGAACAGCAGATGGTTGATCAGGAATAATTCTACGGTACGCGCCCGAGTGCAGCGGTCACGCAACTTCCCCAATCTTGCATTCGCCCCTGCACCGCTTGATTTTCAAATCATCTGGAACTCGACGGCGACGGACTCTGCCGGTCGATGGCTTTTCCCCGGCGACACACTTCTCACACAGCAACAACAGAAGCGGGTCATTACCCCATTTCGGATTATCAACATAGTGGACACGACAAAATTCCGAGTCATAGTCTCGAATGCAATTACAGACGCCTACTGGAGACCCGGCAAAGAACTTCTCTTCCTCACACCTCCAAGATTCAATCCTCCCGCGAACGCCGTGATGCTTTCCGTGTACTTCGATTCTGCCGCGACTGGTCCAACGATTCTTCCAGCGCAAGGAAACATCTACGAGGTCAAAACGACTAAGACCTTTGCCAAAGGCGATCAATTAACATTCACGACAAAAGCCGTAACGTTCGATCCTACGAACAAAGACTCCCTGCTCAACCGCATATACGCGGTGCCGAATCCGTACGTTGCCTTCAGTACAACCGAAAGCCCCGGCTCGACATCGAACCTCCGCGGGGAGAACCAGTTGCAGTTCCGCAACCTCCCGCCGAAATGCACCATTCGGATTTACACGATGGTCGGTGAGTTGATAGAGACCATCGTGAAGGATGATAACACGAGCATCGCTCGCTGGAATGTGCTTTCCAACGAAGGGCAACGCCTCGCATACGGTGTGTACATCTATCATGTGGATGCGGCCGGCATCGGTGAAAAAATCGGACGAATAGCACTTATCAAGTAAGAGGATGATGACAATGAAATCAATGATGGACTCAATCACCATGATAGCCACGTCCTTTAGGACGTGGACAAAAATCGTCGGAACACGTTTGACTTTAGTCCCCAATGAGAGTGTGTTGACAGGGGCTAAAGCCCGAACTGTATTCTCTTCCTTTATCCCCGACCTAAAGGTCGGGGCTATTGCAATTCTCTTATTTGCTTTACCCTCAATCTCCTCCGCGCAGCTCTTTCGCAGCACGACAAAAGTCGGTACTACGTCGGCGCAGTTCCTGAAAATCGGCGTCGGAGCTCGGGCGCTCGCCATGGGCAGCGCTCAAGTTGCCAGCAACCGCGACATCTCTGCGATGTACTGGAATGTTGCCGCGCTCGCCAACATCGAGCAGAACAGTGAGCTTACTTTTACACATGCCAATTGGATTGCGGATATCAGCTACGATTTCGCGGCAGGCATGCTGAAGATCGGCGACCTCGGAACGTTCGGGCTTTCGCTCATTTCGCTCCGCGTTCCCGAGGACTTGGTCCGCACCGTTGATTTTCCCGAAGGCGATGGCCGGCGTTGGGATGCGAGCTCGCTGTCCATCGGGTTGAGCTACGCGAAAAATCTTACCGACCAATTCTCGATCGGGTTCAACGCGAAGTTTGTTCGTGAAGCGGTGTGGAGCGAAAGCGCAAGCGCATTCGCCATGGACTTCGGCACTCTGTACAAGTCGGAGATCAAGGGCTTGTCGCTCGGCGCAGCGATTTCCAACTTCGGGACGAAGATGCAACTGCAGGGCCGCGACCTCTACTTCAACAACGATCCGAACGGCAACGTGGGCAGTGGACCGAATGCGATCCCATCCACATACCGAACGGGCGAGTTCGACCTGCCGCTCACATTCCGCATCGGCATCGCCTACGACATGCAAATGGAGGAAGATTTCCGCGCGACAGCTGCGATTGACGCAACGCATCCGAACGACAACACTGAGTACGTCAATAGCGGCATTGAGTTCGCTTGGCGAGAAAGTATTTTTGCCCGCGTCGGATATAAGTCGTTGTTCCTTCGCGACTCGGAGCAAGGGTTAAGTCTCGGCGTCGGTGTGAATTACACGATCGAAAATACCGCGACGCTCCGGTTGGACTATGCGTACGCGGCGTACGGGCGATTGAAAAGCGTGCAGTACATTACGCTGGGGTTGGGGCTGTAATCTGGATTCGTGGATTGTTGGATTGATGGATTGATGTCCGAAGGACTCCTTCGGAGGATAAAGAAAAGCCCTGTCGGAAATTCCGGCAGGGCTTTTTTTGTACATCCCGCGATCTTTGACGTTGGCTTAAGATTCTCTATATTTGAATCACACGTTTGAGGCATGGCGATGAGAACTCTGTACGGCATAGAAGTGAACCCCGGACTTTTGTGGGACTACAACTACACCAACGAGACACTGACCACCGAAGAATTCCTCACGTTTTATTTAGGGCGGATTCTCGAACGCGGAACCGCTCGCGAGGTGAAACAAATCCCGACGGATGTGATCAGAACCTATTTGGATCGTCTCACCATTCCAAGTCGCGTGCGAAAATTCTGGGAGTGGTATCTGTCACCTTCGTAACGACCTTCGTGGACATCCTCACTAAATTCCAAACCGCCTTCCTCAAGGAGATCGCACAGACTCCCATCAACAGCACTTTCTTTCTCACAGGAGGCACGGCGCTCAGCGCGTTCTATCTCCAACACCGCTTGTCGGAAGACCTTGATTTCTTCACTGAAGAACCGGGGCAAATCCCGCAAGTGCTCTCCATTCTTCAGCGGCTTGCACCAAAGCTCACGGCTCGCGTCGAGGTCCGACGACAGTTCGCATCATTCTTAGAAATTTTTCTTCACAGCAACGATGGAGAAATTCTCAAGTGCGACTTCGCGCAGGATTCGCCGTTTCGGCATCAGGCGAAGGTGCACGACAACGCGACAGGAGTCTTCGTTGACAACGCGCTTGACATCGCGTGCAACAAACTCTCAGCGCTCTTCGATCGTTCAGCGATGAAAGATTTCGTTGACGTGTACTTCATTGACAAGGAGCTTTTTTCCTTTGCCCATATTCTTCAGAAGGCGAGAGAGAAACACGTGGGCATTGACGATTATTGGCTGGCAATCTCACTCCGGAAGGTTCAAGAACTTGACGTATTTCCACGCATGGTGAAGACGCTGGACATCCATGAGTTACGCGACTTTTTTCTCGGGCACGCTCGCCGCCTGATGCAGTCTAACGCTTAAGAGCGCAAGGAAGAATGCAAAAGCCCTGCCCGATGATTCGGACAGGGCTTGGTGTTTCGCTCCACTGCTATTCCTACTTCTTCTTCAGAAGCTCCCGCAAGTAAAGAAGATCAAGATTGTCTTTTTCTCTGCCCGTTTGCTTCATACGCCAGAGAAGTTCCGGCGAGGCAATGGGAATGGGAACGCCGTCAAGATCGACTGTGCGCGAAAGCGGCAACGCCTCATGATAGTCAATCCCGCAGGCGCTCTTCATCAGGTCAACCATCACCTCATCGGCAACACGTACAACGGTGTAGCGACCAACTTCACCAGGCTGCAACTCGCGAACGGCTTGATCAGGAAGGCTCCTTAATGCTTCGTACACTTTGGCTTCGTTGTCAAGGGACGTGTCAATGAGCAGATCAATATCCTCCGTCGCACGAAGATAGCCCGATTGGATGACCGCCATCCCGCCAACGACGATGTATTTTGCTCCCAACGCGTTGAGATGGCGACAAAGGTTTACGAGATCACTTATTTCGGGCGCTCGTGGCTGCGGTCCCGCCGGGTAATCATCTTGAACGTCCATGCATCCGCTTCTTCGAAACTGTTGAATCGAAATACACCCTTGGGGACGAAAACATTCCCCCGATGCAGTCGGGCTACCAATTTGAGAAACCCTCTCGCCGAACTAAGATCGTATTTCGGCGACGCTTTCCTCCCGACGATTTTCATTGTTTCTTTTTCCATAGGGACAATATACGAGAATCGCTCTGTGAAAAACAAAAGGCGTCATCGCTGACGCCTAACAACAGATGACTCCACTTGGGAAGCAGGACGAGGCAGAGCCTCGTCCCTACAAACTCACCCATCCATCACTCCAACAATCCATCAATCCAATAATCCAGTGCCCTCACTTTACCAGCATCGCCTTATTCGTCTTCTCAAAGTTGCCGAACTTGAGCGTGTAAAAATACGTTCCGGTCGCGGCGGTTTTCCCTGCGTTGTCTTTTCCATCCCACACCACTCTGCCCGCTCCCACCTGATGTTCTTCGTTGTTGATGAGTGTTCGGACTTCGCGTCCTAACATGTCATAGACCTTCAGCGAGATCCGGTCGCGAATAGGGAGGAAGAATGAAATCGTGGTTGATGGGTTGAAGGGATTGGGATAATTCTGTTCAAGGCGATAATCATCCGGTGAGATGATCGTGAGGTCTTTGCCTTCAACACCCTGAGTTGGATCGCGCTCGATGACGCGCAAGCCCCAGCGTTTGGGATTGACTACTTTGGATGCGACCGTATCGTACTTATTGAGCGCCGCGTTCCATGTCAGACGACGGATATCCATGCTATCGCTGAGCGCCTGGTATGGCAGGATAATGTCTTCTCTCCCATCGCGGTCGAAGTCGGTGTTGCGGCCATAGATTTTCGATGCAAACGAAGGATCAATGGTCCGAATCGTGTCGCGCCTGCCGAGAGAATCGCGAAATGTTTGCGCGGTGTAGATTGTCGAATCGCCTTGATAGAGCACACTTGTTGTCCAGTTCGCCGGATTCCGTTTATCTCCGCCCTGAAATTCCAACGTCATGACATTATTGGGATAGGTGCTTGAGATGTAGATGTTCTTCTTTCCATCATTGTCGATGTCGCCGTAGCCGTACCCAAAGCCCGTTCCCGTCAGCGTTGCATGGCTTAGGCGCGTTACGTTTGTGCTATCGATCTGGGTGGTAGACTGTCCGGTGTTGTACGAGATCATATGGACGATGCCATTATTGTTCGTGCCCGCAGCAGGAAATGTTGGAAGGAATATTTCTTCGCGACCATCTCCATCTATGTCATACGACATCCCTCCGAACAACGCGACTTCGTCGAAGACGCCGCCGAGGTAAATGCTCTGCTTGTTTGTCAGTGTATCGGGGAGAACGTATGTGTTCGGTCCCGTCACGCGAATCGGCACAACATTCTTGAGGTTAAAGTTGTGGAGGAGGATTTCTTTATTCCCTGTTCCGTCGAATTGCGCTGCGATCATTGCGTAGGGTGATCCTGCAGCAATTCCGTATTTCGTCATGCCGGCATCAGTCCGACTGAGCGCATACTCAACCTCAAATGACGAGAAGCCCGGATCACCCGTGTTCCAATCTCCGATTGCATGAATGACATAGTACTTATCGTCCGCATTCGTCGAAGCATTGTATGCGACGAGGAGTTCCTGTTCAGCATCGCCATCGACGTTTCCGATTTCCATGTACTCTGCATTCCCCGTAACATTTGTAATGAACGGGGTTCCTATCACCTGCGATGGAATAGTCCCATAATTGTCACTCCCAACGACGCCGTCCCATTCAAAAATGTAGATCCCATTTGCGTTGCTCTGATAGATAATTTCCTTTTTGCCATCGTTGTCAAGATCGCCGAACATCACGTAGCGCGGAGTGGAACCGCCTCCTCCCGAAGCTACTCTTGGAGATGTCCACACCAAACGCATTGTATCATTGCCAACAGCTTCAAAAATGTGAACACGACCCTGGTCGTTGTAATTTGTAACCGCAATCTCCGATCGGTTGTCGCCATCAACATCCAGCGAGAATGCGCACCCGCGAATGCTCTTTGTTCCATTGAGGACAGAGTCCAGAGCCGAACCGGGCAGCGTCGGGTAATTGTACCGCATTGAAAGTCGCACTTGCGCATTCACAAAACTGAAAGCGAAAGCCGCAAGACAAAGAGTGAGTAGAGTTTTTTTCATAGCATACTCCTGTTGTTGATGATAAAGATACTCGGGTGAGGAATTTGACTGTTTACCTTACTAAATCTACTATTTGCGCAGAACTATGTCAAGCAAACGGCTTGACTTTATCTCTGAAATACTTAATATTGAACGCACCGTCTTTTGCCAGGGGTGGTGAAAGTACCAATTAACCCAATTCTTATCCTGCACACCAACACGCAGGAAATCACTCTCACAATTCACATAATCAATCAACAAACGGAGGCACCATGAAAGCATTTCGTACAGGCTTGATGCTTGCACTCGTTGCGGCGCTATCTCTTTCCGTTGCTCAGCGTGCGGACGCAAAAGTGTATGCGTCGTACGTTCGCGTAACGCAGGATAGCAGTTTAACCGCGGCGTTCGACGGCAACTTCGCCGATCGATCAGGAGCGGCAATCCGGTTCATTCTGAATCACCAGGCCGATTCTGTCGTTGTCAACATCGTCCCCGCCGCCGGCGGATCTGCGGTGAAGACACTGCGACGCTCAAACGTCCCGCAGGGAGACAACGTCGTAATTTGGAACGGCAGCAATAATGCAACGCCGCCCGGCGCCGTCGCTGCAGGCTCGTACCGCATTCAAATAACCGCATATCATCGCGGTTACTCGACGTACACGGAGTATCACTTGAGCACGCCAGCCATTTTCACACGAGGCGTGGGCAGCGTCAATAATCCTGCGCTCCGGTGGTTCGGATTTATCTACAGCGCGAGCAACGGCGGATATGTTACGGGAGTTGCACGACATGCATCCTCCGGCAGACAGTGGGGCAACAAGCCGGACAGTGCATTCCTCACAACAACCGGCGTTGCAGTCGGGCCAAATGAACTTCGCTATGCAACCACTGTGGATGAGGATGGCTACGTGTACATCATCGGTCGCACAGCACGCAAAATTTATCGCTACCATCTCGACACGTTGAATGTCGTGGTGTTCGATTCGAGCGCGTACGGCACACGCATTCAGGGATTGGACGTCCGTGGATCGGGTGCAAGCAAGTTTCTTTACGTCACGGGCGATACCGCGATTTTCCGGATCCCGATTGGGACACAGAGTTTCAATACGATTCCGCCGACGGTGCTCGCGTACGCAGCACCAACAGTAAGCGGACGTGTGATGAATTTCTGGGACGCAAAGATCAATCAAGACGGTACGCGCCTCTACGCGGCGTATCGCGTTGACTCCGCAACCGCAAGGTACGGACGAGGGCTTTTCTATTGGAACCTCGCAACAGGTTCGTTGCCCAAGACGATTGCCGATACCGGTTGGTCATCAACCATTCCCGACGGCGACCCTGTGACACTCGCGATGGACTTCGGAACATCGGGAGGCGCCGCGGATGATATTCTTTACTTGAATACAGATCTCGCGACCCCGAATACATTTCCGAGCAATATCTATGCTTATACAAATTTCGCGACGGCAGCACCGACCAGATCGATTGCCTGGAATGATCCTGACAATAACTGTTCCACCACACGGAGTGCATTGGCAACGGACGTTCTTGGAAACATTATTTATTTCGAAAACTCGAACGAGCAAGTAGTCCTTGTGTCTCCGCCAAGCGGGGCAAACAACTATACGACGACTGGCGTTGACCAGGTGAGCGTCACGACGGTCGGAATAGCGCCGCTTCTTGTAACTATCGCTGAGGCGCGGGTAGATGCAAACGGCGACCGACGCCCCGACCGGCTCTTCGACACGTTGAAGGTCATTGGCGTCGTCAACTCGGTAAATATTCAGACCACGAATTTCGGTTATTTCATTCAGGATGGATCGGCAGGTATTCATGTCTTCAGGCTTGGATTGGTCGGCGCACCAACGCTGCGTCCCGGTTACCGAATCCAGGTAATCGGATTCATCGACCTCTTCCGTGGAACGACGGAAATCACGCCGCAGAGCCTTGCCGCCGATATTACGATTCTCGATACGGGCAATGTGATTACATCAATCCCCCTGACCATTGGCCAGTACATGGCAAATCCGGAGATGTACGAGAGCCGGCGGATCCAATTCAACGTCGCGCACCCGGTAGATACAGCACGCGCACGAACTCAATGGCCTGCTGCAGCAGCGAGCGCGAACATCTCAATTTGGAATGGACGCGACTCGACTATACTCCGCATCGATAGCGACACGGAGATTGACGGGAGTCCGTTCCCGGTCTTCCCCGTTCGAGTGACCGGGGTCGGAACGCAATTCACTTCAGCAACAACAAACGACACCACCGGCTACCAGATCACGCCGATGTTCATCGCGGACCTAGCGCCGTTCAATGCCCCGCCGATTCCATATTTCAGTCTCTTGTCGCCTGCGAACGGCTCGTCGATCGTTATTGACACAACGGCAAGCTACAACTTTATGTGGCGAAAGTCGGTCGACTTCAACCGCGATGCAATCGTCTACCAGTTCAAACCCGTTGCATTCGCCGGACAAGCGTCCAACAACGCAGGCGCCGACACCGTGAAGACCGTAACAGGAGCACAACTCCTCACCTATCTCGGAACCGCAAGTCAGTCGGTCTTCCGCTGGACAGCGCTCGCAAAAGACACGCCGAACCCACCTGTCTCGAGCGTCGATACATTCTCAGTTACACTGTATCGTTCGTTCGTTCCGCCACCTGCCGGATGGGCAGCTCAGACCTCGGGTTCCACACAGAACCTGCGCAGTGTGAAAACAGTATCGCCGCAGATTGCATGGGTGGCCGGAAACGGAGGAACGGTGCTGCGGACAACTGATGGGGGCGCAACATGGGTT
>JANNUB010000085.1:0-18067 GCA_031394795.1 Ignavibacteriota bacterium
ATCTCCCTTGCGCTGTGCTCCAAACGTCCTCAGGCTCTTTTTTGTTTGGAATGGTCCTCTGGTAGTGGCCTACCCGAAATTCATACGTGAAGAATCCAAACATCTCGTCAGCATCCGAATGCAAACCAGGAGGGATAGGAAGAAGGTAATGACGAGGGTCCGGGCCACTCGCTTTTTCCATCGGCTGCATGGCGTTCAAACCCGCTTTATCGTCGACTGAACCGGGAACAATCAAACGAGTAAATTCCGGATCAATTGGCAGAGCTGGCTCATTTAACCCGTCAGGTAATTGTGCATCTCCTAATTCATCCCGTAATACAGGAGTGTTGTTGCTGATAAGCTGATCAGGTGCATAGGCAAGCACACGCGCAAAGTACGTATCGTTCGGATCTCGTATTGGTTCTTCGAATTCAATCCAGAGGAAACGCTGCCGCGGTTCAGTTGCTGAGTATTTCTCACCATTGTACTGATACGGTGAAAGCGCAAGACCGGCTGAAACCACCTTGGGGATTTGCGCTGGCGGAGTTGTAATAGGTAAAACAACTCTTGCTTTCTTTTCTGTGTCAAAGTCCCCCTGTGGAATCATGAGATCTTTGATAGCATCTTTTTGTGATGCATGATCAGCTTTGAATCGCGGCTCAACCGAGTATTGCAGTTCGATTGTGTCAGGGAAGCGGAGTTCGCCCTTATGTGGTCCTTCTTGCTCTTGCTTGAGATGACTCTTGGGCTCGACTGCATCAATGAATACTATCCTTGAATGTTTCCGTTCGGGGTTTTCCAATACTTCGAACGACGCAGTCCGACGCATCTCTATATCACCAATCTCAACGCCCTTCTCTCTTTCAACATCCTTACCATTTGTAAAACGAGACGTTCGTTTGACAATAAAGCTCCTCTCTTCCAACGCATCCCACATCCAATCGCGGTCTATATCCAGCGTAACACAGCAAAGCCAATGATTCATCAAATCGCCTTTGGTGGCAAACGTAAGAGATGAATTGTCCGGCGATAGCGTGTGTCGAATTCTATTGGAGCAGCCGAATTGGACTCTCACTCCTTTTTTTCCTACAAGTGTGAGACCGTTGCTTTCGAGATCGAGTGCATCTGCAAGGCGTTGGATCATATCAGGCGGCTTTCCTTCTTGCTTCGTGTTCGGTATGGGATACGGGTCGGGTTGAAGGTAGAGACAACGCAGTTTTTTTACATCAGAGGAATCAACAAACAAATCCTTTTCGTCGCTTGACTCCTTGTACGTCATGATTTGAACTGGCTGTCCGTAGCGGCTGTCCAAATTGTGGTTAGGGTCCTTCTTTTCGTCTGTCAGAGATCCGTAGTAGTCCTCGTTGGCAATTTCGTTCCTTTGTTCGCAGACAGCCCTTAGAGTCAGCCTCACAGTTCGCGCAGTCGGAAGAACCAGTTTATCCATTTTCTCATGACTCACCGGAAGCTCGAGGCTCTTTATCAATTCCTCTTCATCTGTGATGTTCTTTACGTCAAAATACGAAATTGGAATTCCCAGGCTTGTTTCGAAGCCACTATCATTGTTGACTTTCTCAAAATGGCAATGGGTAGTGTACAGTTTCACATAATTGTCTTTTCCTGATACGCTGTCCAAATTATCCATCTTCAGCGTTTGCACTTCCACAGTTACTTCAACCCGATCCACATCTGGGTCTGCGATTCCGGCAAATGGTTCGACGTCTTCGACATCCTTGAGACGATTCTCCTCGATGGCTTTCTTGTTTTTTTCCAATATTATGAGTTGGGTCCCCACAGCGGCTATCAACTGCTCAACGGCTTTCTCGTATTTTCCTGTGTAAACAACAACCGGATATCCTAATAGCGGTCTCCGAACGTTGAGTTTGGTTATGGTATTTACTTCATCTTTGGTGCTGAGGATGTCATCCTCGGGATTTTCTCCGATTATAGCGCGAACCCGCGGCATTCCCGGCGCAACAAATCGTTTGAAACGACATGTAGCTGTGTCAGAGGCACTTTCGTTCTCGATGTTGTCTTTCGATCGTGGTCCACCGCCGCTCATATCCATCAGCCGAACTCGAAATTGGTAGGTACTTCCGTACCCTAGCTTGTTAGCCCCTATGTCACCGGAGTAAAGTGCGTTCAGCTTATTCTTCGCCGGACCCTTCACACCGGTGCCAGTTTCCTGGCCATCAACCGTTCTGATTTCATCCTTTCGAACATCCTCGTTAGTAGTATGGAAGATTTTTGCCGCATCTTCATCAGGCAATACCATACTCTTGCCATTCCAGCTCGCAAAGTACATTGGTAGCCAGAATTGATTTGGGTCGCCGTTAATTGATGTGGGATACACTTGGTACGGCAGTTCTCCATCAAATGGTCCAAGGTCGGTCTCTCCAAGGAGCAACGGGATTTTGTTCTTAACGCTGTTTAGAGAGTGCCATTTGGTTTCTGTTGCGGGCTTTACATCGATTGCATATCCAAACACTCCGTTCACGACGAACGGATCCTTCTGCATCTGCTGCATCTTCCAGATCAGCGTCTGTTCATCATCCCAGCCAAGACGAATGCCAACATCGTTGACAGGATGTGCGCCGTCGCTTTTCTCTTCAAGGAGTATTCTGCTTGGGGGTTGATTTGCATGAACAATCTTCGCAAACCCGTCATCATATTCTGCCGTATCAATAAGCAGTTGATCAAAACTGGGAGACCCTGGCGGTTGAAGTGGCGGTTGAGGATCGACAGCGTTTTCATCCGCCTTGAACAGAACAGGAAAAAGCGTTGAAGCGAAGACGGGGCGAGGGTTGTCCTTTTTAAGAACTGGAATACGCGCCGCGTATTTCTTTATGAAACAATCGTTCTCTCTGTCGGTAATAGCGTTTTCTTGATCCACATAGTCGCTACCACCAGCAAGGTCAACGTACAACCAGCCGCCTTGAGAGAAGTCGCCTTCCTCAACTTTCATTGTCGCTTTGTAGATCATCCCGAGTTTTTCTGCAAGTAGCGGTTGTCGCAACGCATATCCAAATACTTCACCCCACGTCACAGTGTCCTCACTTCGCCTGAATCCAGGAAATGGCTTGGCTCCACGAATGGCGCAGTGGTAGCTATCGTCAGTGACGGCATTCTTATGTCGTGGCGTCGTAAAGTTGAACGCTTGCCGATAACTAATTGGTAGATATTTTTTCACCGTTAGTTCTTCGCGCTTAATATGAGTCAGCGTTAGAGTCAGGCCATCATTGCGTTGAAGGAGATTTTTTATTTTCACCTTCTCAGCAAGGGCGCCGAACATTTTCATCCGAGAATCAGCATCGGCGAGAGTGGGTGTGATGGTGAGGAATTTGTCCGTCCCGTCAAGCGTGTTTGGAAAACCCCTCACATCACTGATGACTCGCGCTCTAAAGTTCAATTTTGCCTTTGCAAAAGCAGGCGCATTGGGAATGGGTGGAGAGCCCTCGATAGCTGCCTGTAGCGGGTTTTGATTGCGAGGCAACACTACGATGTTCAGCTTCAAAACACTTCCATCGAACGATTGCGGAAATGTTAGGATTGAAAACCTTTTGCTTTGGTCTTTTTCCATTGGAATCTCATCAATGCTTTGTGATTGGAACTACGCTCAAGCGATCTGCCTGCTTTCTCTCCACGATCTGCTGAATTCAATATCTATGACCCATGCAATCTCAATGTCCAGGGCAAATGTCAATTGTGCTGCAAGGTCTGTCCTGCCGCCAATTCTCGAGACTTCGCCCTTTGCTTCAATCATGATCGTAATTCCGATCAATCCATCAAAGATATCTGCGTCGCCCTTGATTGTTATGAATGCCGCTATGGCAACCCCTCCCAGTTCGAGACGCGCCTCAATGCTAACCATGTACATGACACTGACATTTGCGATTACGGGAAGCCCAACAACAATCTCAGCCCCAAACCCGAACTTCATATCTACCACAGGCCCTGATTTCGTGTCTGCAGAGAAACGAAGAGCTGCTCTTCCCACAGCGTATATGGTCGCTACAGCAAGTGAAACCGCAATGACCGAAAGCTGTCCGCCGAACTCGAAGAAAACTCCTGTTGTTGGCAACAACTGTTTGCTATCGTTCGTAACCTTCATTGCCATGTTGAAGTACATCCCCAATTTCAAGTTCGCCTCAAGTTTGAGCGGTGTTTGAGGCGACCTGTACAACTGCCTCATTCATACCAAACACCCTCCGCCCATCCTTCATTTTTTCTTCAACAACCAATCCTTTTTGCTACAAGCTCGGCGAGCGCTTCTTGCACTCTCGCTTTCTCTTCTCGAATCTCTTGCTCGAGCAGCCACCACTTTGCAATTCCTTCCAGCGTGTCGCGAGCATCGGGATGGTCAATGAGATAGCGGAGAAGTTTTCGCTCGAGTTTGCTCTGCTCGTTCGGCTGGCTCCTCAACGGCAAGTTGTTTCCTCGTTCCAAGCATACTCGCCTTTCGGTCTCAGCATTCATCCTCATGCCCATCATGCTCATCCTCGCAACACTCGCACTTTTTACCCTCTCTCTCACATTTCTTCTCACAGCGAGTGTAAGCTACCACATCCAGAGTTTTGATCGGAGTGTCTGGGTCATCACTCTCGATGACGAGTTCGCAACACTCCGGGTCGCAACTCGCCTTGTACTGAATCACGACGCCGAGGCACGAACCCGGTCGTAACCTCGCAGGAAAAGGATTATTAATCAACCTGAAATGACGTCGTTTGCGCTTGAAGTCGACACTCGTAACGTGCAGGCTGCATTCGCCAACGTTGCAGATTGAGAAGGTTTTCTGGGCTATGCCACACTCAACTTCACCGAAGTAGGTCGAGCCACTAACGGCAAGTTTACCGAAAGGCGCATTGCCGGACAAGACCACAGTCCGTGGCCCGCCCGGGTCATCGCTGCTCACAGTAATCGTCGCTGACTTTGGGCCGAAACTGGTGGGTTGGAGACGAATCGGCACCTGCAGAGAGCCGCCAGCTTCTACAGTAAGTGGATAGGACAAAACGTTGGGGACCAGAAACTCGGCAGAAGAGGAAGTGATGTCGGTTACTGTGAGCGTCCCAGCACCGCTGTTGTTCAGGGTCAGCATCTCGTCCACAAAAGATCCGATGCATGCGTTGCCGAAGTTGCCGGTATCGGCAATCACCAAGTTTAGCCGCTGGGACAGGCAAACCCTCTCAGTAACGGAATCCCCGGCAATACGTAGACCAGTGTAGATGGTGTTGTCTGCAAAGTTATCCTCAGGAATGATCCGTTGTGCATTAGTGGTCGATACTAGGATGTAATCTCCATCGAGGACTCCATCAAGTACGATGAATTGGCAGGGGAGCGATTTATTATAAAGATCAGCCCACCCAGCAGAGATTCCCTGGTTTGTGTCGCAGTCAGTAAATCTTGGCTCGGCTGATCCCCACGCACTCCTATGCTCTATATCAATGAGGCAGAATGCCTGTTTGTAACCCTTAGTGACCTGGTTGCCACAACAGTCGAGCAGAAGGAATTCGTTAAAATGTTTTAGATGAAAGTGTCCGTGAGAAGCTGAGTGTACGAACCACTCGGGGTGATCTGCTGGCGCTCCAACCACTAAGTCAGCATCACCAATATTGTGTGACAGAAAGTCGAAACGCATAAGCTTATGGGTTCCGGGAGTTACGCAACCGTCTTGCACATCGTGATCGGCAGCAGCAAACGTTTCAGTATGAATTGAAAAGTTCCGAACTATTGGTACGAGATTAGCACCCATAGTGTTTTCTCCTATGAAGTGAGTGAAATGTACCGAGCAGAAATTTGGAATATGCTCGCCTAACTAACTACTGATCATACTGCGCGCTCCTTTCGCAACATATCATGCACAGTGGAGCGGGTTTATCCTGTCTCCTCGAATCATTTCTTCTCCAGCATGTTAATAATCGTTTCCCGCCTCTCCTCATTCATCCCAAAACACCCTTCGCCCATCCTGCATTTGTTCTTCAACAACGAATCCTTATGCTACAAGCTCCGCGAGTGCCTATGAACTTGTTCGCATTATTCGGTAGAACAAATTTGGAATGGCGTGACGCTATCCAATCCTTGTTTTGCAGAGCTTGTCACGTTCCGCCACACCGCAAGCATTGGCGTGGCGGGGTTAATTATATTATGAAGGTCTTAGAGTTTTATCCAAAGAATAATGGCTATGAGCAGAAGCAGAAACAACGATATGTATATCAGGCGCACTTGAGTCTTGCAGCAATCCACCTTCTCGTCCGAACCTCCGGGATTGCCGGGCCGGCCTCCCTCATTTTCATTGCCTGTGGGTGTCCTTGGGTTGTCGCCTCCGTTCCACACTGCAGCTGTCAATGTTTGCTCGCGGGTAAAGGGTTTGCCACGCATGGTAGTGCCGCTGGCCATGAAACGGCAGTCATAAATGCCTGACATATTTGCGATAAACATCTTTTCAAAATTGCCTTCCGGTTCTTCGTTAAGGGTGTATATGACCATGCTGCTGTCTGGCTGTTTCACTTCCACTTTCACAGCTACCCTCCCTTCAACCGGTATTCCGTACTCCGTAAGGTTGGCGCGCAGAGTAATATCAGCTCTCGGCTCCAGACTGCTCTGGTCAATGCGCGGTTTCATTTTCAGATTGGAAAACGTATGTACCAATACGCTGTACTTGGCACCTGTGGCTACCGGACCTCTAACACCAGGCTGGTTGCTCGTGTGAGATGGATTGTATTCTTTCCACTCTCTTTCATTCACTTTGAGTACAACATGCCACTGCCCGGCATGATTGCTGCCTGCGAAAGCTACCGGCAGTGTGAATTTGTAAGACCGGGTGCGTGCCCCAAGGTTGTAGGTAATGCCTAGTCCGGCGGCATTGCCTGCATCAATGATATCGCCCACAGGTGTTTCCACCATCAAATCCACCACGTTGTAGTCTGTCATCAAAATGACCGTAGAGTCGATATCCGAGTCAGAAATGTGGAATGGAATACGGATAGTGGTGCCCGGCGAAATGAAACCGTTCGGGTCAAGAATGATGTTGTTGTTGGTTACCCCTGCCATGATCTGCAGGAAGTACTTGCTCAACCTGAAAAAATCATCAGTGCTGGGGGTGAGCAAACCCGTGAGGAGGAGGTAGCCGCCAGTGCTGTTGGCAATTGTCTTAAGGGCAAAAGTATTTACCTGCGTTTCGTTGCCCAATCCTATAGCGAAGGTTTGGTTATCAATGGATCCTCCAACGTCTGCCAGCCATTGTTCACGGTTTTCAAGCCCGTCCGTCAGTATGATGAGAGCTTTGAAGTCATAGTCGGAAAGCGGTATTGCGTTAAGGACATTCCTGCCTTGCACTAATCCATCGCCCACTGAGGTCCATCCGCTAGTGTTTGTTGTGTGGGCGTTAACGGCATTTCGTGCTAACACCCGACCGCCATCAGACATTGAGTCGCTGTTAATGCGCGTGATGGGAAGGCCCGGATAGGTGGCATCCGAGGGCGGATAAGCATCGTGGTCAAAACGGACAATGGCTATTCCGTGGTCGCGCCCGATGAGTTCCACAAATTTCAGGGCAGCATCCTTCAGCACATCTATGCGCAGAATGCCCGAAGTACCTGCGGGGTCGTTCATGCTACCCGACTGGTCCAGGGCCAGAGCTACCGCCACCGTTGGTTTCTCTATGATGTTTGCCCGAAGTACAAAATCGAATTCCTGCCCGCTTTCAACACACTCTATCTTGATGTTCTGATCCGGCACCGGCGCGATGGTCCCTGCTGTAAAGAGGAACCAAATCCTTCCATCTCGATAAGGCAGCGACGCGTGGGGCATCACCAGGGTTCCTAAGGGTGGGGGTGGCTGCAGAATTGAGAACGGGGCGCTGACTGGAGTAGTTGGCTTGACGCGCAACGTAGCTGTGCCGCAGCCGTAGATGCGAAATGTGGCGGCACGTGATGCCGATTCTGTCTCCGGCACATCGTTGAACTGGACGACAACAGGCGGGACAGCAGGCAATCCGTTAGTAAGCGGCACGGCCCTCACTACGTTGGTATGGTTGGTATCGTAGCAAGGTGGCGTAACCACTGAGAGGGCTTTGTAAGTATGCGGTTCGTCCATGCTTTCAGGATCCGACCACGGGCGAATGTCGTGAAAATCGCCGTGTCCGCTCGACCAGGGTTCCACGTTCACATTCATTGCCGCTGATTCTGATCCATATACCAGAGTCGGGTTGAGCCTGTCGGTATGGGCCGGGTCGGTTTGCCACCGGGCAAACAGCCGGTCCACGTTGGAGTGCAACAAAAACACAATGGGATCGCGGAACGAAGCATGTAGATTGTCCAACGTTCCGCCAATCATACCATGCGCGGTATCATGTGCACCTTCAAGGAGAGTTCGCATGTTCTGGTAGTCGGGCGCATTTACAATACCCGTATCTGTACTTCCCGGAAAAGTGCCTCCGCTGTAGTTACGGGTAAGTGTGCGCGGAGGATCAACAGGGTTATTGTGAGTGAGGTCAAAAGGATTATCAGCCCGGTAAGGATCAACTCCCGGAACATAAAATCGTGCACTAAGCCATGGGTCCCCGGCATCACCGCTTCCATTGCCTATGAATGAGGAAGTAAACAGTGGCGAAGCATCACGAGTCCAGTCCCAGTAATGAAGTGACAGGCGCGTATCCACCTGCCTCAGCATGATCTCAAACCTATTCACCAGTTCGCGGTGCCAGGGCAAGAACTCGGGCCCGCGATGCACGTGCGTGGCCTGATGTATTTCATCCTGTTTGAACCAGTGGCTCACGCCACCGGGCGGGTCATCCGTCCGGCTACCGGCAAAATACCGGTTGTGTAACTCAACTATTGCATTTTTGAGCAACAGCCTTTCAGATGCATCTACATCGAGAATGCTTCTGCGTATTCCGTCTCCTAGTGCCATGGTGATACTCCCTATATTCTCTGCTGTGAATTAACAAATCCCTCACATAAGAATGATTTCTTCGGAAATTCACGCCTTGTCAAAAAAAACGATATATCGTCTAAAGTTCTTCATTGTTCATCCCGATCACCCTCCGCCGATCCTCCATACGTTCTTTAACAACCAATCCCTTTGCTACAAGCTCCGCGACCGCCTCTTGCACTTTCGTTTTCTCTTCTCGAATCTCCTGCTCAAGATGTTCTTTGCGACCCGGGAATTGGCTTTGCGCATTGACCTTACGCGCTATGGCATCGCGTTTCGTGCGAAGTTGATCAGTTCGCTAAGCGGGTTTCCACCACCGCAGGTGTTGTCGCCACCTGCTCCGCCTAGGTTTTCGCCGCTCTGGATTCCGACGACGCGCGGCCATGGCTCGCCTTCCCACATACCGAAGTATGGGCCTCCCGACTGCCCCGGGATTACATCGATCTGGTGACGGATTCGATATGACGATCGTCCGCCTAGCGACGCGCTGTCTTCGGCCATGAAGTCCTGGAGGCCGATGAACGCCGGGCGGTCGCCGCCCGCCAGATCATTCGGGTAGCCGATGTGGCCCCAATAGTCGCCACCGTCCCAGGAAGTGTCGTAGCCCTGCGAACCCATCCAACCAGTGACATTTCCGAGGGGGCTGTTCAGAACACACACCACGTAGTCGAACGCGCCCTCCGTCAGATCGAGCTGATTACTGCCATCGGCTTTGTTCCAGGAATAGATACGCGTTGCAAACTCATGGCCGAAGGGTTCGCTGGTGTCGAACTTGAGTGGAGTGAACTTGACCCACCCCGCCGTGTTGTTAGGCTTCCACACGATGACGTGGCTGGCAGTCATCATGTGCCGCGGCCCGATCATCACGCCGGAACCCCAGCCCGCTTCGGTTTCCACCTTGCCGCAGGTGCACCAAGGGAACGACGTGTCTGAGAACAAATATCGATCTTCCGGGTTAAAGATGGTGGTTGGATCGCTTAAATCCTTCTTGACTCTGCCAGAGACGCTGCTGAAGCGTTGGCGCACACGCAGTTCGCGCACGAGCTTGGCCGGATGGGCCGACACGCCAAGATGATCGTGAATGGCACCATCGGTATTCATCGCTGTCAGGTCGACCGGGCGCCGCGTGGACAGAGTGACACTTTCAATGTTCGGTGGAAAGAAATGCTGGCCTACCACGCGCGTGCTCACCGAGAGCCTCACGCGACCACTTCGGTTGTCGACCTCAACATGCGCGCCCTTCCGGTAGTCCTTGGGCAGCGCGAACTCCTGCATCTGCAGTAACAGATTCTCCCGCGCCCGACCCGGTGGCCGCTTGCGTAGCACCTTAGTCCATTTTTTTACGAGAAGCGGCTTGGAGTAAGTTGGTGTTTGCATATTGAATCCTCCTGTAAGTGATCGACAGATGCAGCCTAACCATGATTATGTACTCTGCGCCATACACCTGAAGCAGACACTTGTTGCCTGTACTAATATTTTTTGGCGATCAGGCGAGTGATAGCCTCGCGCCTCTCCTCATTCATCCCAAACACCCTCCGCCCATCCTCCATTCGTTCTTCAACAACGAATCCCTTTGCCACAAGCCCTGCGAGTGCTTCTTGCACTTTCGTTTTCTCTTCTCGAATCTCCTGCTCGAGCAGCCACCACTTTGCGATCCCTTCAAGTGTGTCGCGAGCTTCGGGATGATCAACGAGGTAGCGGAGAAGCTTTCGCTCGAGTTCGTTCTGCTCGTTCGGCTGGCTGCTCGATGGCAAATTGTTTCCTCATGTATCAAAGAAAACCACGAAGGCGCGAAGTTTTTTTGCAGGAAAAACTAAAGAACTTTCCTTAGTGTCTTAGTGACTTCGTGGTTCGTTTCTTTATATGGTTCATCCAACTCTCGTGCCATCTCAAAATGGGTGAACGGAGAATAGAATCGAGTACGACAATGATATTTTTATCACACTGAAAAAGAGTAAATCGAGGAAGGAGCGAGGAAGGCTGAATGATTACGAGGATTTCGACAATGACTTTTTTGTCACTGTGGATTCATGGAATGTCATTTCATAACGAGATTAGGAAAGCTTGAACGCCCCCGAAGGGATAGAGTCTGTGTGAAAACCTTGTAGAACGACACTCCAGTGTCGTTCTTGCGGGCGGAACGAGCGATTCTGGAGAATCGCTCTACGAGTAGGCGCAGTTTTCACACAAGTTAAAAAGTTAGGGATCTAAAGAAATCTAACAGTAGAGGCACGACATGTCGTGCCTCTACAAAAAAACGTCTCTGCGCTCTCGGCGGTCTCTGCGGTTAAGTTCTTTCCTACGCGGCATTGGTGCGGTACTTCTCGACATTGATCTCGTGCTTATAGATCAAATGCCAGAATGCGCGGGGATGTTTCTGCGCTGACTTTGCGGCGCTTGTAACGTTGCCTTGGTAAGTAATGAGAAGTCCTTGAATGAACCCCTTTTCCATCTGGTCAACGACTTGGCGCTTGGCTTCACGAAAAGATTTCGGCGACGAATCGTTTGCACCAAAGTTGATGTCGGATTCACAAACGAGCATGCCCTCTGCAAAAACAACCGCGCGCTCAACGACGTATTCAAGCTCGCGGATGTTCCCTTCCCAATTGTGCGAGATGAGCCTTGTCATCGCGTTGTGAGTAAAACCATCAACGTGCTTGTGCAATCGCTCCGAGGATTGAATAAGAAAATGTCGGGCGAGCAGCGGAATGTCATCCGTGCGCTCACGCAGCGGCGGAAGATGGATCGGGATAATGTTCAAGCGATAAAACAAATCTTTCCGGAATCTTCCTTCCTTCACCGCCCGCTCAAGATCTTCATTTGAGGCGGCGATGATCCTCACATCCGCTTTCAGTGCTTGAGGCGAGCCGAGCGGTTTATATTCTTTTTCTTGGATGAAGCGCAGTAGCTTGGTTTGCGTCAGCAGCGGGAGGCAATTGATCTCATCCAAAAAAAGTGTTCCTCCATCAGCTTGTTTGATCACTCCCGTCGCCCTTGCCGAAGCCGTAGTGTACGCTCCCGCCTCGTGCCCGAAGAACTCATTCTCGACAAGGTCGGCAGGAATTGCCCCGCAGTTAACAGGCAAAAATGGCTTACCACGACGGGCGCTCAAGTAATGAATTGCTCGTGCAAACACTTCCTTGCCTGTGCCTGTTTCGCCGGTTATCAGGACTGTGCTATCCGTTTCTGCAATTGGGGGGATCTTCTTTACTTCCGAAATGAAACACTCGCTTTCACCAATGAGCGTACGCAAGCCAAGCTTCTCGCGCATTGACTGCATGAACAGCTTGCTTTCCGTCTGTTCCAGAACTTTCTGAAAGTCGAAACTGCCAATGTCGCTTAACGGTCGGACTTCCATGTCACGGATTTCTCCATCCCATAATCGCAGGAGTGTGGCTTGCTTGTCTTCAACGAACATTACGGCTTCGACATGTGGCCGCGCTCGACGAATTGCACTCAAGAACGAAATCACATGGAAGAGGTTGCCATACGTGAGGATGATGATTTTCGGATCAACCTTGTGGACTATCCTGGCAGAAGCGTCAAAACCTCTTGAGGTTTCGAAATCAGTGGAGTACACAATGTGGAAGCAAGCATGGATGGACGCAAGCGCTGCGACAATCGGTTCCGGCGTGAACTCCCGTTCGTTGGAATCGAGAATAAGAACGCGGCAAGCCTTCATGGGGATCCCCTCCAATGTGCATGACAAAGAACGAAACTGCTGCCCGGTTGAGGTGACCGTCACCTCGCCACGCATTCTCCTGCAGGTCAACGACCTCGTAGAGGTGACGGTTACCTTCTATTGGCATAATCAATATGGCGAATCGCTTGTCGTTTTCAATACCGTGATCGCGGTATATTTGCTCTACCGTAACCCAAATGGGTTACGAAAACTTAGGTGACCGTCACCTTGAAGGCTTGCGCGCGGGGGTGACGGTCACCTCTGCCCAGTTGTATGTTATGTGCGATCATGTGCAATCAGAAAACAGGTGACCGTCACCGCTCCGCTCGCGCTTGCAAGGTGACGGTCACCCTACAATTCCCCGCGAATTCTTTTTGCAAGCAACTCCGTTTTGCTATGCACGTCGAGCTTTCGGAATATTCTCTTCGTATGCACGCGCACCGTCTCGACCGAGAGACCAAGCCGTTCGGCGATGTCCGCCGCATTGCTCCCTTGAAAAAGATGCTCAAGAACTTCTTCCTGGCGATCTGTAAGCCGAATTGACATTGATCCAATCACCCAATGATGACGTGAGATGGTACGCACGAAAGCGGCATCAATGTAACACAACGAGGGTAGCCCCACCTATCGCTGGTGTAACAAAAACGATAACGGGTGTAACATTGTCGAGTTATGGAGTTTATTGACCTGAGCGTTTAATCGCCCGGGTTTCCATTACGTGAATGCAGTTTCTATCTGAATAAGAATGTTCTTGAAGAACTTGTAGGATAGCCCTATCGGCAACAAGGATCCCAAGGACCTTCAATCGTCAGGATGAACATTTGAGCACTGTGATCTCTTTATGAATAGTCGTTTGAGAACGCCAAAGGTAGCGTAAAAATCGCGAATTAAAGAACCGAGAAAATACAATTGCGGGAGATTTACAACGACCCGTGAATTCGCCGAACCTCGCTCGGAGCAACGCCGAACTGTTCTTTGAAACATTTCGCATAATGTGCGGGACTTCCGAACGCAACCGCGTACGCGACCTCCGAAACATTTCCTCCATTCTGCTCTAGCATCTGCTTGGCACGATGCAATCGCAAGTAGCGAATGAACTCGCCCGCAGATTGATTTGTGAGAGCAGTGAATAGCTCACACGTTCTCACCGGAAGAAATAGCCGATTTGAATATTTGTGGAAGTTCTTCGCGCGACAGTAGTTGGCAATACCAGCCGAACAAGGAACCCACTTCTCCGGTCGGATTTCCATCTGTGGTAGAGCAGAAGTTCTCGCTTTCAAGTTGTATCTCCCTGCCACTCTTGCGCACGTCAAGCAGAAGGCGCGTTATCGGCGACAAGACCACCTCAAGTTGATCCGTCATCGGGAGTTCCTCTTCCATTTCATCGGCGAACAGTTCCAACGAAAGCATCCAGTATGTGTTTAGTGTCAGGTACGTGTCGGCATCTATCTCGATCGCATACGTTCGTTGACAACAGTCTGGGCCGCATGTCCTCAGCCCCCATATTCGTTTCGCGCGGACCTGCAACGCTTCGACGGTTCCCCGGTCAAGGTCAATTGCAAGACGTTCCCGATACCAGTTCATGCTCGGATCGCCCCGAAACCAGTTCGATTCATATCCTTCAAGCCGCCTTCGCTCGGTACCTGTCATGGCGCGCGTAGCTTTCCCAATGAGGCCATACTCCCCTTTTCCCCAGTTCCCGGGCAAGTCTTCGATCTGCATTATCTTGAATTTGTTCGACGCAGCGTCAATGGTGGTGCATCGCGCGTCACAACAAGGGCAGGAAAATTCCCTCCACATCCGTTCGGTCCTCGAAAGCTTTAATTCTTCAGAACAGTGAGGGCATGAAATGAGACGCGGCAGGATCGCGACTCGCGCTTCTGTCGTACATCCGGAGAAACGGCAATGGCTATATCCCTTTCCATCCACCATGCAGTCCGAGCAAAAGTGCCGTTTGCACGAAAAACAGTAGTAGCGACCCTCCGTATGTATGTGGTTAGCACATGTGTCTTGCCTGAACATGTCGAAGAAACTCATTTGGCGACCTCGCTCGGCGCAACGCCGAACTGCTCTTTGAAACATTTCGCAAAATGTGCGGGGCTTCCGAAGCCAACAGAGTACGCGACATCCGAAACATTTCCACCGTCTTGCTCAAGCATCTGCTTCGCGCGATGCAATCGCAGATAACGAATGAACTCGCTCGCCGATTGATTCGTGAGTGCGGTGAGCTTGCGGTGCAGTTGCATCCGACTCATCGCGACTTCGCTTGCAAGTTCTTCAACGCTGAAGTTCTCATCCTCCATTTGTCGTTCGACGACGGCTTTCACTTTTTGGAGGAACGCATCGTCAACCGACGTGACTGCAATCTCACCGGGCTTCAGTGGTTGCGCGACGCTAAATTTCTCGCGCAGCTCGCGCCGCAGTTCGATGAGATTTCTTGCGCGGGCGAGAAGTTCTTTCGGCTCGAATGGTTTTGAAAGATAATCATCGGCGCCAAGCTCTAAGCCTTCGAGCTTGTTTTCCAGCGCCGCCTTCGCGGTCAGCATGATGATCGGAATGTGGCTCGTCTTTTCGTCGTGCTTCAACTCCTTGCAAACCTGGAAGCCGTCCATCTTCGGCATCATCACGTCGCAGATGATGAGGTCGGGGATTTCTTCTTTCGCTTTCGCAACTCCCGCTTCGCCGTCCTGCGCTTCGTGCATCACCCAGTTCGAACCGAGAACGCTTCGAATGTACGAGCGCATGTCGGCGTTGTCCTCTATTATCAGAACGAGCGGCGCTATTTGTCCGATAGTTTGTGCGAGCAATTGGCTGTCTCTTACAGAAAGCGAGATGGGGAGAGCGGGAGAATGGGAGAGCGGGCGATCGGATAAACTTTCTCCCTCTCTCCCTTTCGCCCCTTCTCCTATTCGGCGTTTGATATCCAACGTCTCAACAACTTTGTAATCCTTCAAATGTTCTCTACCCAACGGAAGCGTAACAACAAACCGCGTCCCCTTACCAACTTCACTCTCCACCGTAATCGTGCCACCGTGATGCTCAACGAACTCCTTCGTCAGCGCGAGGCCGATGCCTGTGCCTTCGTAGTCGCGCGTTGCCTCGTCGTTCACTTGGTAAAAGCGGTCGAAGATTTTTTCGAGCTTGTTTGCCGCGATGCCGATGCCGGTGTCGTGAACCGCGATCTCCAAATAATCACCCTCCGTAGGGACGTTCAATTGAACGTCCCTACGGAGGCGTAATGTTACCGTCACCTTCCCTCCCTCCTTCGTAAACTTGAACGCATTCGAAAGCAAGTTGGTAAGAATGTTTTCCACTTTATCGCGGTCGAACATGCCGATTAACGATTGATGATCAACATCTACTGAATATTCAATTCCCTTCGCCGTGCTCAATGAATCGAACGATGACGCGACTTCGCGCACAAGTTCGGCGACGTCCAACTCTTCGAGCTGAAGCGCCATCTTGCCCGCGTCAAACTTCGAGAGGTCGAGCAGTTGATTGATGAGACGGAGCAGGCGATGGGCGTTGCGTTCCATCATTTCTACATCCTGAGCCGTAGCGGAGCGGAGGCGAAGGATCTCGTCCTTCATTCCAGCAGGAGATCCTTCGTCGCTCCGCTCCTCAGGATTTAGCGAGTGCCGCCATTTCTGTATCGGTCCAAGAATAAGCGTCAGCGGCGTACGAAACTCGTGCGAGATGTTCGCGAAGAAGCGACTCTTCATCTCGTCCACTTCCTTCAGCTTGCGCGATTCCGCTTGCGCAATCTTCGATTCGTTCTTGAGATTGATCTGCTTCAGGTCGTAGCGGCGATATGTAAACAGCCCGGCAAATGCAAGCATGACGTAGAGCAAGTACGCCCACCACGTGCGATACCACGGCGGAAGAATCGTTACGCGCAGCGACGTTCCCGTTTCATTCCACACATCGTCGTTGTTCGAGCCTTTCACTCGAAAAGTGTAATCGCCCGGATCGAGGTTCGTGTATGTTGCCGTGCGACGCGTGCCGGAGTAAATCCAATCGTTGTCGAATCCTTCCATTTTATACGCGTACTGGTTCTTCGCGGGATTTGTGTAGTCGAGCGCGGCGAAGTCGAACGACATCATGTTGTCTTTGTAGTCGAGCGTGATTTCTTTCGCAGTCCAGATGGTTTGCTTCAACGGCGAGTTCGGGTCGCGTGGTGAAACGGATTTGTTTCCGATTTTGAAATCAGTGAGAACGATAGGAGGAATGTTGGGATTATCGCGAATCGAATCCGGATGGAACGTAACGAAGCCGTCTGTGCCGAGCGGGAAGAAGAGCACTCCTTCCTTACTGCTGTTGCGTGTAATCTCAAACGCGCCGACGGAGAAATCGCTGATGTCGTAGTTTTTGAATTTGTTATTCTTAACATCGAACTTGGTAATACCTTTTGCAGTGCGGAGCCAGAGATTGCCCTTTCGGTCTTCTTGAATATTCATGATCTCGCCGGATGCAAGACCGTCGGAGGTGCGATAATGTGTGAAGGTGTGAGTTGCTGTGTCGAGGCGATCCAATCCGTTCGGCGTCCCAACCCAAATTATCCCTTCATGATCCTCGAAAACAGAAAGAATCATAATGTCGCCGAGGCTTTGAGGATTATTCGCTTGATGATCGAACCTGCTGAATGTTTCAGTCTTGTGGTGAAATTGCCACAAGCCGGATCCCTGGTCTCCTATCCAGAGATCGCCATTTCGGGATTTTATCATGCACCTCGAATTCCATGGTGCAGAAGTTCCGATGGGATCAAAATAGTCGCTGTGCTCACCCGAGGGGTCATACTTTATGAGACCCGCAAAGCGCCTTCCCGCTATCCAAAGAATGCCGGATTCGTTTCGATAGAGACCCCGAATATCAAACGCTTTGGTTTTTGTATGATAACGAATTCTTTCCCTTGTCTTATCAAGTTCAATAACAGATCCTGTTGCCGTTCCTGCCCAAAGCCTTCCGTCAGATTCCTCGAATAGCGCGCCAATGACGTCAACATCGAGGTTCTGATCATGATGAATGAAAGAACTTGTTTCGGGAGTGTATTGATCAAGCGACGCGGTTACGCCAATCCAGACCTCACCTGAATGGTCTTGAAGCACACTACGTACTTCGCCTGCGTGGAGACTATTTAGACTTGAAAGGTCGTTCTTGAAAAGAGCAAACTGCTTCCGATTCAAATTCAATTTGTAGGAGCCTCTTACTGTTGAGCCAGCCCATAACAACCCACTCCGCTCATCCCCATACAGTTGTCCAAGGTATTGAGCATTGATACTATTCGGATCGGAGTTTCGAAATTGAAGTTCAGTAAACTCCTCTTTCATAGGATCAAACCGTATGAAGCCGCGAGTTCCAGAGGACAAGATTAGCGAACCACGCCTATCTGAATGAGCACCGGTGATCGAGAAGTTCCCGAGGTTGTTGTGAGCGAAAGGATAATAGGGTAAATGTCGAATGCTATCTCTGTCACTGCGA
>JANNUB010000118.1:0-7241 GCA_031394795.1 Ignavibacteriota bacterium
GCCTTCGGCATGCCGTACACGACGCAGGAATCTTCATCCTGTGCGAGAACATAGCCGTTCTTCCGCTTGATTGCGCGCAGCCCTTCAAGCCCGTCCTTCCCCATCCCCGTCATGATCACGCCGAGCAACGGACCGTAAAACGCCTCCACGGCCGAAAGCATCATCACATCGGCGCTGGGTTTGTAGAGAGAGGACTTCGGCTCAGGAGTGATCTTTGCGATAACGTCCATGCCGCGTTTCTGGAACACCAGATGTTGCCCGCCGGGCGCAATCAACACCGTCCCCCTCTCTAACTTGTCGCCATCGGACGCTTCGCGAACGCTCAATGGGCATTGTGAATCCAGCCGCTCCGCCATGGACTTTGTGAAATTCGGCGGCATGTGCTGCACAACGGCAATCGGCAGCGGAAAATCCGCCGGGATCCTCGGCAGCATCTGCAAGAGTGCGAACGGTCCCCCCGTCGAAATTCCAAGCATCATCGCTTTGAAGTCGTGATTGCTACGCGTGATGTAATTCTTCGATACCGGCAGCGCAGTATTGGCGCGTCCGGGCGGCGCTTGAACTCCCGGCTTCGGCAAACACGATTTGTGTCGCAGCCTCTGCATCGAGGTTCGGACAAGCCGGCTTTCCGTAATCTGATGGACTTTGTCCAGCAGATCGCTTTTGATGTTCGCAATCTCGACCGAAACGTACGAGCGATCCTTTGCAATGAAGTCTACAGCGCCTGCATTCAGCGCATCAAGCGTGACCTGTGCGCCTTCCGTCGTGATGGAGCTGACCATGAGCACAGGAGTCGGGCATTCCCGCATGATGGCTTTCAACGCCGTCATTCCATCCATGACCGGCATTTCAACATCGAGCGTCACAATGTCCGGCTGGTGCTGCTTGACTTTCTCGAGTCCCTCTTTTCCATCCTTTGCCGTTGCAACAACCTTGATCTGCGGATCGGACTCGAGCATCATCGAGATGGATTTTCGCATGAACGCCGAATCGTCAACAACAACAACGCTAATGATCTTGCTCATTGCCCCTGCTTTCCGTGAGTTCACCGAGTCGTTATGCCTATCCGTTCAGCACAAAGGTCCATAAACTGCGCGACATCAACAATGATGATTGCCCGCCCGTCCCCTAAGATCGTCGAGCCCGCCACGCCCGGCACGTCGCCCAAATATTCTCCCAGCGATTTAACGACAATTTCTTTTTGCCCCAACAGCGAGTCAACGATCATTCCCAATCGCCGCTCGGCAACGCCGACAACAACGACATACATCCATGTCTCGCCTTGCGTCGTTTGTGCAATGTCGAACACCTCCGAAATGCGCGCGAGCGGAATCACGGAATCGCGCAGGCGAATGACCTCACGACCGTTGATCGTCGCGATGTCCTTGCGCTGCACGCGGATAACTTCGAGCACCGATTCAAGCGGAATGGCAAAGACATCCGTTTGCACTCGCGCAAGCAGCCCCTGGATGATCGCCAGCGTGAGCGGCAGCTTCAGGATCAGCTTCGTGCCCTTGCCCACTTCCGACTCGATTTCTATGATGCCTTTCAGCTTGGCGATGTTCGTCCGAACAACGTCCATCCCGACTCCACGCCCCGAAACGTTCGTCACTTTCGCAGCCGTGCTGAAGCCCGGAGCGAAGATCAAATTGAACGCCTCTTTCTTCGACATCTCACGCGCTTGTGCCTCGGTGATCAGCCCCTTCTCGACGCCTTTGCGCTTCAGAATTGCCGGGTCCATTCCTTTACCGTCGTCCTGAATCGAAATAACGATGCTGTTCCCCTCATGTTCCGCTTTGACGATGACAGTTCCTTTGCTCGACTTGCCGGCTTTTTCGCGGTCGTTGGGGGCTTCAATTCCATGATCCGCCGAGTTGCGGATGATATGGACGAGCGGATCGTTGAGCTCTTCGATGATGGATTTGTCGAGATCCGTTTCCTCGCCGAACAACAGCAGCTCGATTTCCTTTCCGGTCTCACGCGTAAGATCGCGCAACAAGCGAGGTAATTTGCCGAACAGTTTCCCTACCGGAACCATGCGCGTCTTCATCACCGCCATTTGCAGCTCTGTTGTGATGAAATCAATCTGCGAGTTGGCGTCCGCCAGCGACCGCGTGATCTTCAGATTCTCGTGCTCCTCCGCCATGTTGCCGGCAACCTGCGCAAGCTGGTTTCGTGCAAGAACAAGTTCGCCGACCAAATTCATCAGGCTGTCTAACCGGTTCACGTCGACGCGAATGGTCTGCTCGCTGATTCCTTTTCCCTGACCCGCGGGTTCTTTCTTTTCAGCTGGTTTCACCCCCTTGCTCTCGCCACGCCGTGAATCAGGGAGTGCGTTTGACGCAACATCTCCACCAGGAGCATTTCCCTTCAACGCAACTTTCAACTTGCCAAGGACTTCGCTCAAATCCACCAAAGACATATCCCGCGCTTCGATGCGTCGCACCAGGTCTTTCAATGAGTCGAACCCTTCGAGAAGAACGTCACCGATCAACGACGAGACAGTCAATTCATTGCGACGAATCCTATTCAACAAATCTTCGAAGGCATGCGCAAGGCGAGTAAGCTGTTCGAAACCGAGAAATGACGACGTCCCTTTTACGGTATGCACAGCACGAAAGATGGTGTTGTGCAGCTCGGCATTCGTCGGTTCGTTCTCAAGCTTAACGAGATCTTGTCCGAGCGATTCGAGGATCTCATTCGTCTCTACAAGAAAACTTTCGAGAAGCTCCTTCATGTCGCCATCGAACGCGCTTGGCTGGGGCGGTCGCAGACTCGTCGAAGACCCGACCCGTCGGGACTCGGAGAGCGCATCCTCGGAAACCACCTGCTCACTCCGCGCAGTCTCTTCCTGCCTGGACGAACTCTGTTCCACGCGCGCCATGGGGTCCGGCGTTGCCGAGGGCATCGCCGAGGGCGTCGCCGAGGGCGCAGCGGCAGTCGCAGACTCGACTCGGAGAGCGCTCTGCGCGGTTTCGTCCAACGTTTCCAGAATCGCGGTCAGATTGACGGGAGTAAGATCTCTTGTCTCGATATTCCGGAGCAGTAACTTCATCATGTCAAACGATTCAAGAATGACATCAATGATCGCCGACGTTACGGCAAGCTCCCCGCGTCTGATTTTGTTCAACAGATCCTCAAAATGATGCGCGAGCTTTGTCAGCTGGTCGAAGCCGAGAAACGACGAGGTCCCTTTCACGGTGTGTACAGCCCGGAAGATTGTATTGTGCAGCTCGGCGTCCGCGGAACGCTTTTCCAGCTCTACCAGATTCTGTCCGAGTGTTTCAAGGATCTCGTTCGTCTCGACGAGGAAGCTTTCAAATAGCTCCGCCATTTCACCATCAAACGGAGACTGACTTTCTGTGCCCATGGATTACTGTCCTAAAAACTGCTTCGTGATTTCATCGGCTTCTTGCTGACGCGTTGTGTCTTTAGAATACTTTGCTCCGCTGTCGAACGTGAGTTGCGGCTTTGCCGAGTTTTCCGCTCTCCGGGTCGAGTCTGCGACCGTCGCTTCCATGTCCTGGCGCACTTTTTCAGGCGACTCGAATTGCTTCAGCGCTGCACGGAGCTGTTCTTCGACTTGTTCGATGAGGTGCGTCGCGCCGGCAATCTGTTGCGACGTAATATCCTGGACCTGCAGCGCCATGGCAATATTCATCGCTTGTTCGCTTGTCTGCGCCAGCGCCTGGTCAATATGTTCAATGTACGCGGCATTGCTTTCCACACTCGTGTATTCCTGCCACAGGACGCGAAGCTCGCCGTCAGGTTGCGCGTTGATCAACCCGGTCACTTTTGGCAACAGAGCCGTACGCGCCTCATAGTTTTTCTTCGCGCGTGCAAGCGATCCCTGTGCATTGGTCACCGTTGTCGTCATCGCCTCCAGCACATTGAGAATTTCCACCGTTGCGTTTTCCGTCGCCTGCGTTACGCTGCTCAGTTGTTTCGAGACGTCGGGCATACGCGTCGTGCTGTCCTTCAAGTCCACGCGAATCCGATCGACAAGCGGCATCAGTTCCTGCAGTATTTGATGCAGGCTCATGAGCATTGTTTCATCTTTCTTCAGGCGCAATTCCGTTTCGTTGATTGCGTTTTGCAATATGTCCGTTTGGAGTGACATGGGTGGTCTCCTTTACGTCGGTGTGGAAGTGATCGTTTTGAGCACCGTCTCGATTTTCTCTTTGAGACCCTGGGCGGTGAAGGGCTTGACCAGGTAGTTGTTTACGCGTGCCTTCATCGCCTCGATGACATCCTCCTTGTTGCCGCGCGTCGTCACCATGATGATGGGAAGATGTTCATACTGCGCGTTCGCGCGCACTGCCTTCACGAAGTCCAATCCGTTCATCTCGGGCATATTCCAGTCCGTGATAATGAATTCCGCGCCTTCCGCTACCAGCTTCGTGTACGCTTCTTTCCCTTGCGCCGCTTCGATGACGTTCTCATAGCCGATGGTCTTCAATGTGTTGATAACGATGCGCCGCATCGTCAACGAGTCATCCACAACCAAGAATTTCATAACGCAATCTCCTGTTTTGTTACGCTTCCACCCAGCTGAGATACTTCGAGACCTCGTACTGGATGCGTTCGATATTAAATGGTTTTTGAAGATAGGAACGGACGCCAAGCTCCTTCAGCCGTTCCCTGTTGGTTTCCTCGTTGAGTGAAGAGAGGACGATGACCGGAAGTTCTCGATACTCCGGATTCTCCCGCAGCGTTTCGACCAGCTCGAGGCCGTCCATGTTCGGCATGTTCAAGTCGCTGATGACGAGATGCACAGGCTCTTTCCCAATCTTCTCCAACGCCTCCACACCATCGCACGCGCTCACCACCTTGAATCCTTGCATTTCGAGCGACACGGCGACAAACTTGCGCACGGTCGCCGAATCATCAACTGCGAGAATTGTCTGTTTCATACGTCCTCCTCATTCCTTTTTGTAAGCAACCGTTTTTGGAAAACTCAACATCTTGAACGCGGTGGACATACCGTGCAGGGATTCCGCGTATCCGATGAACAAGAATCCGCCGCGAGCCAGATTGTTGTACAATCCTTGAATCACTTGCGTTTTCGATTTCTGATCGAAGTAGATCAGCACGTTGCAGCAAAAGATCACATCGAACGTCCCGAACGACTTCATTCCCGATGCGTCGCTGAGATTCAAATGTTGAAACTTCAAAAGGCGTCGCACCTCGTCTTTCGCCGTGTATCTCGCCCCGTCATACGTAAAGTACTTGTCGAGATACGGCTTGGGGGTATTGCGGACCGAGTAATCGCGGTACACGCCTTTGCGCGCCGTTTCAAGAACGGAAAGATTTATGTCCGTTCCGACGACTTCGAGTTGGAGATGCGGGTGTTTCGGCTTGAGTTTGTCGAGATACAACATTGCGAGCGTGTGCGCTTCTTCTCCGGATGAACTCGCCGCGCTCCAGATGCGAATCTTTTGATTGAGCATCCCTTTTTTCGCTGCAACCAGCTGAGGAATGATCTGATGCTCCAACGCTTCAAACTGGGGCTCGTTCCGGAACATGAAAGTCTCGTTGATCGTAATCGCATCGTAGAAATGCCGAAGCTCTTCGTTGCGCGCAACGCCGTATTTCAGAAGCTGAAGGTACTCGTCGTAGTCCCGCAGTTTCAGCATCTGAACCCGCTTACCCAATCGCCCTTCGAGGAGGTACTTTTTATTGTCTTGAAAATAAATGCCCGTGCGCTCATAAATGTACTGACGGACTCGCTGAAACGTCTCGTCCGACATTTTCATCCCGCTCGAAATACCTGGCGCCGTCGTTGTCTGAGTTATCAATGTTGTCCTTATCGCGTTACGTATTCAGAGAGCTGAATGAAGAGCCTTTGCTTTCTAGAACCCACTCGACAGTTTGGCGCACCATTTCGTCTTCATCAGTAATGTAGCTCGCAACAAATTCGGGCAGGCGATCGTCATCGAGCGTTCCGAGAAGCTCGATGACCCTCATCCGCAGCCATGGGTCGGGGTCGTTCATCAGCGTGTCGAGCATTGCCAGTGTCTTGTCGCCGTTCAACACGAACAAGGCTTCCACAATGGACTGGCGCGTCTCTTCATCGGCGCCTTGCCACTGTTCTTCCACAAGATTGAACGCTCGACGCGCCACATCCCCATCCATCGGTGGGGAGCCGAAAGTTTCGGAGGTCTCGGCTGTTCGTTCTGCGATGGACCGAATCAGCGAGATGATTTCTTTCTTATGTTTGCACTCCGGGTCTTCGAGCTTTTCGATGACGATCGCGAACGCATCTTCCCTCGATTCGAGTATGCCGAACAACATGACGTCGAAAAACTCCGATGTGCCGAGAGAGTTTACAAACGCCTTCGTGATCCTGGATTCAGGATTCGATGCCAGCACTTTCACCCCGTTCAAACGCACCCGAAGGTCGCTGTCTTCCAACAAATCAATCAAGTCCTCTGTCTCTGCTCCCGGGATGTCGAGAGGCAGGTGCGCTTTGTCGGCTATCCACACTATTGCCGCGAGCATCATACGCCGCAGTTTTCCTTTCACGCTCGGCAGATGCCCAGCCAGAAGTGAGAACGCCTTCTCGTCGCCAATCGCGCCTAACGCCTCAATGATGCCGAAGAGCGTCAGCGGATCCGCATTGTCCTTGATCGCCCTTTCAAAACTCTTCGCGAGAAACTCCGTCGCCTGCTCTCCCTTGATCTTGCCGAGCGCCTCGGCAACAACGGCGCGCGTGTACTCTTCCTGCTCGTACACTTGAATCAACTGTGGCACTGCGGCTTCGCTGCCGATGTTTCCGAGCGCCTCGACGGCCGAAGTGACAACGTTGGGATCCGGATCGTGGAGCAGCGGCACTATCGCGGCGGCTGCATCCTTATGTCGAAGCAGACCGAGCGTGTCAACGGCCATCTTGCGGACATCCTGGTCGTCGTCGCGCAAGTACGGCTCTACTGCGCCGGCTGCATCACCGCCAAGCCGGTACAGCAGCTCTGCAGCGAGGTTGCGAACAGCGGTATCCTTGAGATACGGCACGACTGCGCGCGCCACGTCAATGCCTCCGATGGCGATCAGCGAACGATTCGCGGCGTCGCGCACTCCCTTGTTGGGATCCTTCAGTGCGAGCGCGAGTGCATTGATCGCGTCGGAAGTATTCGTCTGCGAAGTATTAGCTCTCCCGCTGGCGCGAGGCGGTGAAGCGTTCTCTAGGCTGGACCCTGGACTAGCCACGGACTTGCTACCCGTACCGGGATTCATCCACTAAG
>JANNUB010000142.1:0-12312 GCA_031394795.1 Ignavibacteriota bacterium
GGAAATGGCAACGGAAATGGAAATGGCAACGGGAGCGGAAATGGCAACGGCAGTGGCGGCGGTGGATAAGTGACGCTGCGATCAATGATCGTTTGAGACACACACATATCGCTCACCCAAAAGAGGTGTTCTAAGAAGCCATCCGCGAGGGTGGTTTTTTTTTGACGAATGAAAGTTGATGTTTCCCTCTTTTGCAGGTGGCAGATAAGTGACATTTTTTTTGTGAATTTTATTCTTTCCTCTTGACAATTCCATTTGTTTGTGCCATATTGGGACAGCAACGATTGCACTACAGTTTATTCCCTCTGCGCGCAATTCAATGACTGAAGACGCGCGCATCAACACAATCGCCAGCGACCCTCCGCGAGCTTCAGGGGTTGCACCCGGAAGCGCAGGCGATAAAAATCAAAAAGACATAACATAAACTCGTTCCTGATTTTGGTATGAGCATCCAGCGTTATCGGGGGTTCATCATACAGGATTACTGCAACTTGGTCGTTCATCTCTTTTTCTGAGATCGTCCAACTGTAATACTTCGTCGCTCTGAATAATTTCAGCAGCGATTCGCGGGTTTTCGTCTGAATGCACCATGGGCATGACGGCGAAAAATAAAATACACTACAGAAAGGAGGTGAAAAACAAATGAAGCATCTAAATCTCGAACTCGAGAAGCTTGAGGAGCGCATAGCCCCCGGTGGGAAGCGAGGCGGCGGTGGCGGCGGTGGCGGCAGTGACTCCAGCAACGATCGCGGCAACAGCGGTCACAGCGGCTCACGCGGCGGCGGCAACAGCTCGCGCAGCGGCGGCGGCAGTGACAGCAGCAACGATCGCGGCAACAGCGGTCACAGCGGCTCACGCGGCGGCGGTAACAGTTCACGCAGCGGCGGCGGCAGTGACTCCAGCAACGATCGCGGCAACAGCGGTAACAGCGGATCATGCGGCGGCGGCAGTTCCAGTTAATGCGGCTGTCGGCTTGAACTGGGTGCCCGAGCATTCGTAGAAACGTTTTGGTTCACTAACTGTTATCCCCCAACCGTTATGAACCGTATCGTCAAAAAGATTGCTTCGGCGCTTGGTGATTCCTGCGAAGGAGGGGAAGGCTGGCTTCTCGACGAGTCGAGTCTTCGACCGGAGCCGCCTTCCCTGACTTCGTGAAATCATGCTATTTTGGAAGAACGATGAATCCCGCTCCACCAAAACTCAGAACTGATCTCACGCTAAGCAAGCAAAAGGCGGCGCAAGGGACAATCTTTGTCATCAAGGATCCTGTTGCACGCAAGTTCTTTCGCTTTGGCGAGGTGGAACATTTCATCGTCACACAACTCGATGGTGAGACGCCGCCGGACGTCATTCGACAAAAAGCGTATGAGAGATTCGGCGCAGAATTGCCCGCGGAAACGCTGAGTGCGTTCATGATAACTCTGAGCGATTCCGGTTTGCTGGAATCGGAAGAATCGTTACGCCGCAGCCAAAAAGCAGCTCGGCAGGGTCGCGTTCGAGGAAACCTCCTCTACCTTCGTTTCAAATTGCTCGATCCGAATCGCCTTCTCAATCGCATGATTCGCCGAGCCGGTTTTTTCTTTACCCCCGCGTTCGTGTTCATATCTGCCGCTTCGATTCTTACTGCGGTGCTGATCGTCATAGAGAATTGGAATGCGTATGCAGCCGGCGTTGCGGGGATTTTCGAGTTGTCCACGCTTCCACTTTTCATCCTCCTGAGTTTTCTCGTTGTCTCCGCTCATGAGTTTGGGCATGGTCTGACCTGCAAACGCTTTGGCGGCGACGTACACGAAATGGGCGTCATGCTGATCTACTTTCAGCCTGCGATGTATTGCAATGTCAGCGACGCCTGGCTGTTTCCGGAAAAATCAAAACGGCTTTGGGTTGGATTTGCCGGCTCGTACTTCGAGCTTTTTCTCTGGTCGCTCGCGACCTTTCTTTGGCTTCTCACAGATGTGGACACCACGATCAATTATTGCGCGTTAATCGTGATGACTGGATCAGGCGCAACAGTCCTTGCGAACTTCAATCCCCTTATCAAACTCGACGGTTATTATTTACTGAGCGATTATCTCAATATTCCCAACCTGAGGAAAAGAGCGTTTCGCTACACCGGACAATTCTTGAAACGTATGTTCTGGCTTAACGATGAGCCTATGGAGCAGGTGTCGCGCCGCGAGCGACGGGTGTTTCTCAACTACGGATTGATTGCGACAGTCTTTTCATTTTCCCTCCTGACCTTTGTTTCAATCTATATCGGAGAATTCTTGATAGAGAGCAATCAGCCGGTTTTTCTCGCGTTGTTTCTCGGTCTCGTCAGTACGAAATTCCGCCGCCGCGTCAGCTCCTTGTGGGGGACGGGTAGCAGCGATGAGGACGAAATGCTTGAAGACACAAAAGCAAAGAAAGAAGTTCCTGAACGCCCCGATCAAAAATCGCAGAGAAGAAGAGAGAAAAGGAAAAAGCGCCAACTGAAGCGGAGAATTATCCTTGGCTTGGCTGCACTGTTTGCTCTTCAACTCATGTTCTTCGGCTGGATGGAGCTGCGGATTCCCGGAGCGTTTCATATCCTGCCCATCCAGTACGCCGACGTTCGAGCGGAAGTTGACGGAATCGTAGAACAAGTGTTTGTCCGTGAAGGAGACGAGATCGCGGCGGGCAGCATTGTTGCGCGAATATCGGATCGAGAGCATCGCGCCAACATGCTCAAAGCGCAGTCACAGCTCGAGGAGGCTCGCTCGAACCTCGAAATGCTCGAGGTGGGACCGGCAAAAGAAGAGGTTGCAGTTGGACAGGCATCGGTCGTAGGAGCGAAAGACCGGCTGGAGTTTGCGCTCGCTCGACTGGAACGAAGCAAGCTTCTTTTCGAGAAAGACATTCTCTCGCGCATGGAGTATGAAGCTGCGCGGGAGCTTACCACATCTGCCGAGAACGATTTGATCGAGGTTCAAAAAAAACTGCAGCTTTTGTTACGAGGGGCACGATCTGAACAAGTCGTCGCGGCGAGAGCGGAGGTCGAGGGAATCGAGACTCAGCTCCGCCTCCTTAAGGGCAATCTCGAGCGGGTGGAAATCCGAAGCCGGGTGAACGGAGTAATTGCAACCCCTGCGCGCCAGCTCAAAGAGATGCTGTATCAAACCATACAAAAGGGTGCGCTCGTCGCGAAGGTGCATAACGCCAGGAAGCTGACGGTCGAAATCCCCATCTCGGAAAAAGAAATCGCGGATGTCGCGGTTGGACAAACAGTTGCATTCAAGGCTCGCGCCTATCCGGACGAAACATTCTATGGCGTTGTCACATCAACAGCGGCAACAGCACAGGCAGGTGCAGCAGGCAGCAGCGCCGGTAGCAGTAGTTTGCCGACACCGACAGCTTCGAGCAGTTTCGGGTCTATATCAACGGTTCTCGTAACAACGGAAATTGACAATAGCTCTCTCTTGCTCAAGGCGGGGATGACCGGTCAGGCAAAAATTTTCTGCGGCGAGCGGAGGATCATTGATCTGATTTGGCGCAGGGTGGCGCGCATCTTCAAGGTCGAATTTTGGTCTTGGTGGTAGAGTGATTAACTCACGTTACGCAAACAAATATCTTCTTTTCATATCAATGCCCTCACCCTAAGTCCCTCTCCCAAGGGGAGAGGGACTTAGTTGAAATCCGCGCTCATTCCTCCCCTTCTCCTTTCGGGAGAAGGGGCCGGGGGATGAGGGTCTTGATGGAACAAATTAGCTTTCACTCTTGCGTAACATCAGTGATCAATTGGATCTTCACTGATTTGGATTTTCGTTAGATATTGACAGAAGGACTTACAATGGATCAAACTCCCGATGTGCTTGAGTTAGAGCGCGAAGTGCGATCGCCGAAGAAGAAGAACGGAGCGTCGCGTGAGCCGCGCGTCGCAACGTGCAAGCACTTGTACTTGAGCGGCAGGCCCGAATTGAAAGAGTTCATTCGCTATGTCAAGAAGAATGCGGTTCATCCGCCGGTAACCGACGCGCTGATTGAGGAATGGAACGCTGCACATAAGTTCGCCGCTGAATTGGAGCGAACCGAGCAGGGCATAGCAGACGATCCTCCGATTGTCAAACTCGATATTCACGGAAGGCATTTGCCGTTCTTGAAAAAGTTCTTGAAAAACCCGATGCTCAAAAACGGATTCAACTCGGTCCCAGCAGAAATCGCGCTTGTGGAATTGGATCGCCTCGTCGTATATCAAAAACATATTGACTTGACACATGTTGAACGATTGAAGAAGGAAATCGGACCCGCACCGAGCGAGGAAGTGATTTTTAAAACAGCGCTGCCGTACGATCCGCCAAAGCCTCCAGTGAAATGGGCCAGCAAGGGGGGCGATAGCTTCGTGTTCGTTTCTCCCTCAAAGGACTTGCGGTATCTCGGGACAATGTCTCTCAAACCAAAACATGTTACTGGTTATCCATCTTCAGGAACTCTTGTCGGATGTCCGGCTGCTGCCATCGGCTTTGGATCGAATTTTCTGAACGCCGTGTATTTCAACAAGCGTCTCATTCTGAACAATGGAAGCCACCGTGCGTATGCGCTTCGCGATCTCGGAGTGACTCATGTTCCCTGCATCATTCAACATGTCTCTTCAATGGATGAATTGGACGTTGTGGCGACGTCGCAAATCGTTGAGAAGGCAGACTTCTTCCTCAAGCATCCACGTCCTTCAATGCTTAGAGATTATTTCAATCCGCAATTGCGCAAAGTGATGAAGGCGCACATCAAAGTTCGTGAAATCACGGTCAGAATCGTCGTGGAAGAAACCTACGTTCCGGCGCTATGAGAGATTTTCAATTCTGAAAAACAACCGAGCCGTCAGCGATGACGGCTTTTGTGTTTTTGGAATGAATGGAAAGTTCGTACTTTGATTCCATGGGTGCCGTGTATTCCATGCGTGGTCAAGTTCTCATGCTCATAGCGGTTGGCATTTCCTGTCTGTCGTGTCCTCATCAATTTGTTGAAACGTCTCGGATGGAAACAAAAATGAAACCTAATCGTCTCATCGCTGAAAAAAGCCCCTACCTGCTTCAGCACGCCTACAATCCTGTGGAGTGGTTCCCGTGGGAAGAAGAAGCGTTTGCGAAAGCCCGCGCAGAAGACAAACCGATTTTTCTTTCCATCGGCTACTCGACATGTCATTGGTGTCACGTGATGGAGCGTGAGTCGTTCGAGGTTGATTCCGTTGCAGCAATCATGAACGAACTGTTTGTCAATATCAAAGTTGATAGGGAAGAACGACCCGACGTTGACAAAGTGTATATGACCGCGCTCCAAGCGATGGGGGAGAATGGCGGATGGCCCATGTCCATGTTCCTGACGCCCGACTTGAAACCGTTTTACGGCGGAACGTATTTTCCGCCGGAGAATCGCTATGGAAGAATCGGCTTTCCAGAATTACTTCGCCGCATCAGTGAAGCATGGAAAAATGAGCGTTCGAAAGTTCTGGAAAGCGCCGACGGCATCACGAAATTTCTCAAAGAGATTCCATCAAAATCCAACGCAGTCGAAACTCTCGATACTTCGTTGCTCGCAACGTGCTTCAATCAAGCCGCGGGGAATTATGATGCGCAGTTCGGCGGCTTCGGCGGCGGACCAAAATTTCCGCGACCGGTCGTGTTCAATTTCTTGTTGAGATACTTCCATCGTACCGGAGATGCAAAGGCGTTGCAGATGGCGGAGAAAACGTTGCGTGCGATGTCAGGCGGCGGAATGTACGATCACATCGGCGGTGGGTTTCATCGCTACTCCGTTGACGGCGAATGGCGCGTGCCGCATTTCGAAAAAATGTTGTACGACCAGGCGCAGATCGTGAACTCGCTCGTTGATGTGTATTTGATTACGAAGGATTCGTTCTACTCAACCATCATTCGCGAAACTCTCGACTACGTCTTGCGAGATATGACGGATAAAGATGGCGGCTTCTACTCTGCAGAGGATGCAGACAGCCCGTTCGCCGAGGCGCCGCACGAAAAAGGAGAAGGGGTGTTCTATGTTTGGACGAAGAAGGAGATTGAGCACGCCTTAGGGAACGATGCAAAGGTGTTCAACTTCTTTTATGGAGTTGAAGAGGCGGGCAACGCCTTGAACGACCCGCAGCATGAATTCATCGGGAAAAATATTTTGTACCAAGCGAATTCAATTTCGGAAACAGCAAAGTTCTCCGGCAAGAATGCGGGGGAAGTCCATGAAATGCTTCAGCGCTCGCGCAATATTCTTTTTGAGCTTCGCGCGAAACGTCCCCGCCCGCATCTGGATGACAAAATCATCACCGCATGGAACGGGCTGATGATTTCTGCCTTCGCCCGCGCTGCGTCCGCCTGCGGTGGATTGAACGAGCCGAAATACTTGCAAGCGGCTGAGAATGCCGCGCAGTTCATTCTCACGAAACTCTACGACAACGACACTCACACGCTTCTTCGCCGCTACAGAGACGGCGAAGCAAAGCTCGAAGCGCATCTCGATGATTACGCATTCTTGGCGCAAGGCTTGATTGATTTGTATGAAACATCGTTTGATTATCGCTGGCTGAGGATTGCAATCGCGCTCACGAAAAAGCAAATCGAACTGTTTGAGGATGAAACGAACAGCGGATTTTTCGACACGTCGGGCAAAGATGCGTCAATACTCGTTCGCATGAAAGAACAGTACGACAGCGCAGAGCCAACAGGCAATTCAATTGCAGTCATGAATCTTCTTCGCCTTTCCCACATGACTGACAATAACGATTGGCGAAAGAAAGCTGAAAGAACTCTTTCCGCTTTCGGTGAAGTGTTGCAAAAAGCTCCGTTCACGATGCCGCAGATGGTTGCCGCGTACGATTTCTCAAATCAAAAAGTGAAACAGATTGTAATTGCAGGGAAGAGGGAAGACGACGTAACTCAACAAATGCTGAATGCGGTTGCGTCACGTTTTATTCCAAACAAAATTCTCTTGTTGGTTGACGGAAGCAAAGAGCAAGGGGAACTGTTTGGCGCAAATTCATTTCTCAAATCATTAGTAATGATTGATGGAAAACCGACCGTGTATGTTTGCGAAGATTTCGTTTGCCAGTTGCCGACGACGAATGTTGATGTACTTGTAGAGCAGTTAGAGTAAATGAATTGAGAGTTGAATGTGTGCGAGCCATTCTCTACATTTCTACTAAAGAAAATCACATTAAAGAATGAGGCAAATGATGCAGACAGATAGGGAGATGTTGAAGAGGAAAATAGATGAGCTTCCTGAAAGCACTATTGATGAAATCAGAAAGCTCATCGCGAGTTCAAACACGTCGAAGACGAATGGAGGCAAGGGAAGACGCACAAGAAAATTAGGAGGGCGTTTCGACAACGTTGACATGCGCGAATTAGCATATGAGTAAACTCTTGGTCGATACAAATCTGCTCGCATATTCAGTTGATGAAGAATCAGCATTCTTTGAACGAGCGGACCAGCTTCTGTATCACTCGGGCTACAAATTGTTTACGACGAGCAAGAATATCGCAGAATATCTTTGCGCAATGACAAGAATTGCCGGCGCGGGGGCATTGCCCGAAGTTTTGGCTGATGTGCAAGATTTCAAGAAATCCATGACGATTCTTTATCCGGACAAGGGGAGTTCAACGATATTCGAAGAATTACTTCTCAAGTACATGCCAGCGGGTAAGCGAATTCACGATTTTGAAATAGCCGCGATAGGTTTGTCAAACGGAATCAAAGAGATAGGAACTCAGAACGTTTCAGATTTTAAGAATATCAATGAGATAACGGTTGTCTCGCTTTAAAAAAAATCAGCGTCGTCATCCCACCGCGTCGGCGACGACGGATGTGGATGCATTTGCAGAGCAAACGGAAAAGCGGAATTGAGAGTTGAGGGTTTAAGGTTCGCAAGAGGATTATTTTCTCTTGTCGAAGACCCGTCTCTGTCGGGACACTTTCCTTTCTTAAGGGGGTTGGACGGCGGCGCTCCTTATCTGATCAGTAACATCATTCTTGTTTCAACGAACGTCCCAGCTTGTAGGCGACAGAAGTACACTCCGCTCGCCAACCCTCCTGCATCAAACACTCTCGCGTAACTACCCGGCTTCATCTCCTCATTCACCAGCCTCCCCACTTCTCTGCCGAGCAGGTCGAAGACTTTGAGCGAGACAAATGAAGAATGAGGAATCGGGAATTTAATTGTTGTCGTTGGGTTGAAAGGGTTGGGATAATTTTGTTCAAGGATAAACGGCACAGACGGCTCTCCTGTGGAGGGCACATCGGTTGGAAGCTCAAAGGCATGGATCGAACTTAGAACCTCCCCACTGAAATCAAAGAGCGTTACGTTCTCCCACGGCGACCCAAGTGCAGGAGCGGAAATGTAGTCCGGCGACCAGTAAAAAATGCCGACACCCTTGTTGTTTGGTGTCGCGCGCACCAGCGAGATCATGTCCCTCAAAAATGTTTGCTGCCCCTCGACTGTTGCCGGATAGCCGGGTAGAAGCTGGCTCGGAAGTCCCACGATATTGTGCACTGTATCGTTCCAGCCAAGAGTCCATGGATACGCAGTCTCAACCAGTATGATGTCTTTGTTGTAACGGAGAGAGAGCATCTGAAGATTTGCGGCTACTTGGTCGAGTCCTCCATGCCACCACGGATAGTAGGAAAGACCAATTACATCATAAGGAACGTTGTGCATTTGCAGATTGTCAAAAAACCAACGACTGCCGGCGCTGTCTGCACCACGGTCGATATGCAGCATGATCTTTACTGTATCGTTCGCCGTCAAGCTTTCGCGGACACCGCGGATTGCTTCGGTGAGTAGCCCCGCGAATTGACTCCACTGTGGAGGAGTATTGTGGGCATCGCATACGCGGCCATCGTTCCAAAGTATGCCGCAGATAATTTCATTTCCTATTTGTACCATGTCCGGTAGTGTGTTGTTCACCTTCATCGCTGTCAGCACCTGGCGAGTATATCGGTAGACGCTGTCTTTCAGATATGGAAATGAGAGTCCGGTCCACGCTGCCGGTTTTGATTGTTGCCCGGGATCTGCCCACGAATCCGAATAGTGCAAGTCCAGCAGGAACTTCATACCCAGTTGCTTCACTCTCTCTGCCATGAGGAGCGTTCGCTGGAGATTGTTATATCCACCCGAAGGCGTGTGCCATAGGCGAAGACGGACGTAGTTTATGCCGTGGTCATGGAAGATCAAAAGAGCGTCTCGGGAAATTCGATTCTCTTTGAAAACTCCGCCGTGATTTTCAATCTGATCGAGGAACGAAACATCAATGCCGCGGATGAAATTCTGTGGCTGGCTTAACGTGACAGAAGTAAGGATGAAGAGGGAGAGGAAAGCAAGCAGGATGGCGGCTAAACTGGGAAGTAGACTGTTTCGGTTTGTACCGCCCCGAGCGTTGGCTATGATAAACTCATTCCTGAACCCATGCACGAAGGTTTCTTTCGTCCAATTGTTTTTCGTGATGCAAAGCCTGTTATCGATTAGTGATCAGGACGAAGCAATGTCCAACCCGGCTTCCGTTTCTTGATGAGGTCGGCGTCTGAGTTGTTGTTGAGCGCATTCGCGCTCTGTTGTGCGAATTCACCTGCCTGTCGTTCATCGAGAAACCAGTCGGAGCTTACTAACCTTTTCAACAACCCCTTTTTGTGCACTCGCACGTTCCAGATTTTGCCCTTGCGCGCGTCCTGCTCCGTTTCGATGATGTACTTGCCGACTGAAATTGCCATGTGCTTCCTGAGGAATGTTCAGTATATTTCATGCACATTGTAGTGAGAAGAAGGACAAAGTTCAATGCCTGTTGAAGTGGAGATTCCCCAAATTAAAAAACGAAAAAAGCTTGCCACGAAGACACCAAGACTCGAAGGTTTCACAAAGTTTTTTTGGGGTTTGTCCCTACTCTTGACGAGGTAGGAGAAAACTCTTCTATGACTTAGGAGAAGTTTTCTTCGTGAATCCTTAGTGTCTTCGTGCCTTCGTGGCTATTTTTGTTTTTCGTTTTGGGGAATCTCCAATGTTGAAGTGATGCCGGGTGTACAGATTCCGTAACCGCAAGGTTGCAGGTTCTCCCGACAGAGTGGAGACTGCTCGCGGAGCAAAGGGGTGTTTCCGAAAGGAAGCCCCTTTTTCTTTCAATGCACTTCTTGTCCATACTCCGTTCGATCCAATCTCGTCGTTACTACGTCGAGGTCACGCACGATGTGATTCAGCGTCTTGATTTTCACAACGTTCTTGGGAAAGGATTCAGCCCTCGGTTTCGACCTGGTAAGGGATTTCTCCGGCGCGCGTACTTTTTGCACTCCATCCGACATGTTCTTTCGAATACGCTGAACAATGTGCGCTGCGAGGCCGAGATGAGCGCTACCCTTCCCATGGGAAATACGGCTCCACAAAAAGCGTTCTTCTGCCACGCGCCGTCTCAATGAATCAACCAACAGTACTATATTGAATTTGTACTTGGCGAAGAATGCGCCAGCGGGGTACATGAGAATGGTCCAATTATTTTCGTCAACGCATCCAAAATCATACTTGTACCTCTCCGTTCCGCGCATAAAGTCATATACTTTTACTCCGCGTTTTAACACTTCGGCCATACTGTACAAATGCAAACTTTTTCCAAGAGCATACTTTGCAAGTTTGCCGTGAATCTGCGCCCCACTAAGATAACCAAAGAACTGATTTCGGTAGATGAATCCGTATCTTGCCGCCACACGTTTACCGTCAAGGCGAAGAAAAGCGAGGAACAGCCAATGTTTTTCGTGGAATATCTTTGCAATGTCGCGATGAAAATTGGCAGTGGCGACATTTGCAAACACCCCTAACTGACCGCTCCCATTCCATCTTTTCTGATGAAGATCAATAAACTCCTCAAAATCCTCGCGCAGATGCCCGCTCCCGTTCACTACGTAGAAATCGGGTTTGAAACTCGATTCGATCTTTCGCTGAACGCGCTTGAGACCCGATCTCTTGGCTGCCGGTAGAGCGGCGAGTGTCTCGCTCCATGAGTGCCGCATCGTTGTTCGTGGGCAATGTTCGCTTATGAAATGAGAACCGAAAAAGCCCAGTCGTAGAAGCTCTTGATGCAGGATTTCATGGTTCTTGGAACGATCAGGAAGATCGATAAGATGAATGACATCGAACACTGAGGATTGCGTTGCGACGAAGGATGCGATGATTGAAACACAGTCGGCTTCATATCCCTTTGCAATGATCAGGTCGAGGTAGTCAGTTGTCTCTCGCCCGATGAATGTCAGTCGCCGAAGACGGATGACGCCGATGCGATCGAGAGTTTCGATATAGAATGGAGCGACGGCAACAAGTCGCTCGTTCTCCTTGACCGCAATGATGTTCAACTGTGAACGAGTATCTGACTCGCCGAAATGTTTCCACCATGTTCGCTGCCATTCGAAGGACTGAAACGGTGTGGCCTCCGCCTGCTCCAGCAATTCTCCCCACTCTTGTTTCAGGGAATCGAACTCGCTAATGGAAGCCACTACATCCACGTCCCAGCGTTTCGAATCTCTTGCAGGGAGGTAGGTGTTCCTTGTGGCGGTAGAACTCGTGTGTATTGGCATTGTGGCACTCTCCGTTTTGAGATACCCACTTTAGTGCCAATCGGAGTTTGGAGAAAGGGAAGGAGAATCAGGAAACGCCCGATAACCCGGGGCGGCGTTCGGACAAGTGGCCGAAATATTCGGTCACATGACTACTATTGCTCACCACCGTGGCTTTGTGTTCCTCCTAATCGCACGCAACTCATTATCGGTAAGCGCACGGCTCATTCCCGATGCAAGTCCTTCGAGTGTCAGTGAGCCGATTCGTATTCGCACAAGTCTCAATGTTGGATGACCGACTGCCGCGGTCATCTTCCGCACCTGACGATTTCTGCCTTCACGCAAAGTAATCTCAAGCCACGCAGTCGGAACATTTTTTCTGAATCGAATCGGCACGGAGCGGGGAGGAAGCTGCGGTTCTTCGGCGAGGAGTTTCACTTCAGCCGATTTTGTTTTCTTCTGCTCAATGACAATTCCTTCGCGCAATTTCTTCAACGCATCTTCACCGGGAATTTTTTCAACTTGTGCAAGATATGTTTTCGGGTGCTCGAACTTCGGGTCGCTCGCCCGATACTTGAGTGCACTGTCGTTGGTGAGAAGCAGCAAGCCCTCGCTGTCAACATCAAGCCGACCGACGGGATAGACATCCGGAGGAAACGGTCCGAAATCTTTGAGTGATTGGTGTCCATGTTCGGGCGTGAATTGCGACAGGACGCCGTAGGGTTTGTTGAAGAGAATGTGTTTTAACCCTGAGCGAAGCGAAGG
>JANNUB010000201.1:0-1682 GCA_031394795.1 Ignavibacteriota bacterium
CATCGGAAACATCATCAGAAACTATTCAAAGCCTGTTTTGCTTGATGTTGTCTTGAGCATCGAAAACGACATCGCACAGCTTCTTTACTCATATGCTGACCGAATTTTGAGCAATGCAACGCGCTACGAATGGCGAACCGAGAACATCATCAAAGACCTTGCCTTAGAAGGCGACGAATACCGCTACCAGTCCAGAAGAAAACGAATCCTTGAGCGAGCAATTGAAGAGCTAAACGGAAAACAGCTTTCATCAGGCGGGCTTTTGAAAGTGACGATTACCGAGGCGAAGGACAAGACTAAAGCGCCAGATTACAAACTCATTTTTGAAAAGCGCGCACGGATAACCACGGCACCGACAACGGGAGCCGAGACATATCAAAGCGATGCTGAAAAACTTGTGTCTTACTTTCACCAGGTCTTTTTCAAAGCCGACAATGTGAAGCCCAACAGAAAAGAGATTGTCCACGCCCAGGAGCTTTTGAATCTTCACGGGTTCGAGGTTGCAAAGGCGGTGATCGAGACAGCGAAGAGGGAAGCACCAAAGACGGGTTTTGAAATTGCGACTTTTGGCGGAGTGATGCAGTACCAAACCAAAGCGACCGCGACCGCTAAAGCGAAGAAAGCGAGCGAGGCAAGGCAACAAGCCATCGAGGAAGAACAGCGACGGCAAAGAGCGGAAGATAACTATTATCAGTTTTTCGAGCCAGCTTTTCGCACCTACCAAAAAACCGAGCTTGACCGCCTAGAGCAAGTGAATGCTGAAGCCTTCAAACTGTTTAAGACTTGGTTTGAAGAGCGCCACACAAAAGCCCTGCGATTTGTTGACAGTGAGATGCGACGAGAGGAAATCCGGATCAAAAGAGCCTTTGATTTTTTTACCGACATTCGCCCGGAGCTTGGAATCAGGCTTATAAGCTTTGATGATTGGGACGAGAACCACAACGCCGAGAGGTGCGACCCAATGGAGAACGACGACCGATTTTTCAATGCTTTGATGGAGCGGGCAGGACTCAACCGCTAAAGACCCGCCAGGATTCACAGGAAGACCGCCACGCAAAGAAAGGCGGGCGACGGGTAGCGGAAGGTAGGGGGCGGCAAAAACGAACCCTTACAAGCCAAAATTGAAGCTCTGAAGCGATAGCCCGCCGAAGCCCGCTTTTAGATTCCAATCAGCACAGAATCAAAAGTTAGCAAGATGCTATCAGTTCAATATCAAAAAGATTGCAAACTGATATTGGGCAGCTACGGCTCCAAATATAGATTCGTGCTTTTTTGCTGCGGATCGGTGACGATCCAGACAGTCTTTTGTGATTGGCGCAGTTCAAACGATGAGCAAATCCATTCTCTTTGAGTAATGGCCTGATGATGATCGGCTTGTAATTCAGGAGTTGGCGGGAGTTGATGGAACCGTAAAAGCTCATCTTGCGGAATGCCCGATTCTTTGAGCACTTCTTTGACTTCCGAGCTACAGGAGACGACGCCGAGACGAAATCCTAAGTTCTGTTCAATGACCATTTCACCAAGCACCAAAACAAAAAAACAATCCTTTGACCGTAGCGTAAACTGAAAAACTACTCACGACTTTGAGCAAAGAAAATTCATTGCTGCGGTTATCAGCCACTCAATTCAGGCAATCGAAAGCCTTCGGCTTGCCCTATCTCTCCCGCCGCCGCCTGCGCTGA
>JANNUB010000215.1:0-6525 GCA_031394795.1 Ignavibacteriota bacterium
CGCAGGCCCGCCGTTCGGCCGAAGTGGCCATATCGCAGTCAAGCCGACCTCTTCGATTGCGAAAGAACAGGAGACAGTCACGGTTGATGGAAAGCGCGCGACAATCAGAGTTGAAGGGAGACATGATCCCTGCCTCTGCCCGCGCGTTGTGCCCGTTGCAGAGGCGATGGTTGCGCTCACGTTGATTGATCATCTCATGCGACAAGAAACTCTGAGGGGAGCGAAAAGAAAACGCGACGGCCGAGCGTCATGAACTCGTTTGTCGTGTTGAGGTTTTTGCGATAGTACGACACTTCTGGCATCATTCGGCGGGCATGCAGGTCTACGACCTCGTAGAGGGGAGGCGGGCGACTGCCTTGCCAACGAGGAGTCCCGCCCAAAGCGGGATTGGGCTTCGCGGCGTGCCTGCACGCCGGAGTGCGTTGTTTCGGCACGCAGGCGTGTAGCCCGGTTGGACGATCCCGACACAGGTCGGGACGCTGAAGCCCCAACCTCTTATTGCCATTACCCGAAACAATCCCATCTAAGGAACTCATCGAATCTGCCGATAATGAGAGGAGAGAATATCCTTTCGCGGCAATGATTGAAATTCGTAACGTTACGAAAAAATTCGGCTCGTTTACTGCAGTTGATAACCTCAGCCTTAAAGTCGAGGCGGGACAATTGTTTGGATTTCTCGGTCCCAACGGTGCAGGGAAAACCACGACGATCAAAATGCTCACCGGTCTGTACGAGCCTACAGCCGGACATTGTTTCATCAACGGGTACGATGTCCATTGGACGCCGCTCGAAGCGAAGCGATCCTTCGGCTACGTTCCCGATCAGCCGTTTCTGTACGACAAACTGACGGGAAGAGAATTTCTCCAGTTCGTCGGCGGGTTGTTCGGGATGCCGTTTGATGATGTAAGAAAGAGAATCGCCGAATTGCGCGACCTGTTTGAAATCGGTCCGTTCATGGACAAGCGGGCGGAGGAATATTCCCAGGGGATGCGTCAGCGCGTGGTTTTGACCGCCGCAATGTTGCACGATCCCAAGACGCTCATCATTGATGAGCCCATCGTCGGTCTCGATCCGCGCAGCGCGCGGCTGGTGAAAGACACACTCAAATCAAAAGCGAAAGAAGGCCTGACAGTATTCATGTCCACTCATCTGCTGGAAATTGTCGAAGAGCTGTGCGATCGCTTCGCCATTATCAAAGACGGAAAACTCATCTACGATGATACGCCGAATTCGCTTTCCGGCGAGCTGGAGTCGGTCTTCCTCGAGCTGACGAGATAGTATGCGCGAGCTTCTCGTTGTTCTCAACACACGGGCGCAGAGCATCCTCAAACGAGCATTTGAGATGCGATGGCAAACTGTTGTGCAGAACGGCGCTTCAATACTCATCTTCGGCGGATTTGCCGTTGCCGTGTTCCTCGTTTCCCGCTACGCGACCGATTATGTCCTGAGCCGCACGCACCTCGGCTTGTTTCTCTTCCACCGATTCCTTTCGATGATGCTGTATGTTTTCTTCATCACCGTCAATGTGGGTAACATGGTGGTCGCCTACTCGACCCTGTACAAATCGCACGAAGTCGGTTTCCTGATGGCGCTGCCGATTTCGCATGCGAAGATTTTTCTCATCAGGTTCGTTGATAACTTTTTCTACAGCTCCACCACTCTTACGCTGCTCGGGCTGGCGATGCTGCTCGGCTACGGCTCGAACTTCGATCTGCCATGGTATTTCTATTTCTTTGTGATGTTTTTTGTGATGCTGCCATTTCTGCTGATTGCGGGAATTCTGGCAATCACATCGCTCATGCTCTTGATCAAGCTCGGCACGCGCATCGGATTCAAAGTTCTTCTTGTTCTCATCGTCATAGGATATGCCGGGACGGTGTATGCGTACTTCTCCTTCACGAACCCGGTGCAGATGGCGAACGACGTAATGAATGTGTGGCCCAACGTCAACGAATATCTCGGCTATCTGGATCCGACGTTCGTGAAGTTTCTGCCGAGCCACTGGGTTGCGGAATTCTTGTACTGGTCGGTGAGCGGAAATACTGCGCGCGCGTTGCCGTATTTTGCTCTGTTGTTCCTGACGATGATCGGCTTGATCGTGCTCGCCGGATTGATGGCGAGAAAATTCTATTACGAAAGCTGGCTTGCCGTCGCCGACCTGCAGGCCATGCCTCCGGCCTGTTCGCCGTGGCGAACAGGCGCTCAGGCACAGGGCGGCCGTTCATTGTTCGATTTCAACTTCCGGGTTTTCAAGCCGCAATGGAACGCGTTGCTCAAACGCGACCTCGCCGCCTTCTTTCGTGAGCCGAGCCAGTGGCTGCACTTGTTGCTGATGGTCTTGCTGCTTGGAGTGGCTGTCGTGTCGGTGGCAACTCTGCGCCTCACATTCGAGGAGCCGGGGATTAAGGTTGTCGCGCTGATAGTCATATTCATGTTCGATGGATTTCTCATTGCCTCCATTGCGCTCCGATTTGTGTTTCCGATAGTGAGCATGGAGGGCGATGCATTCTGGTGTGTCCGCTCTTCGCCATTGCACGTCGAGAAGCTCTATTGGTATAAAACTCTCTTAGCGCTTACGATTGTTGCGGGCATTGCCGAAGTTGTAGGATTTGTCACCATCTATTTCTTCAGCGGAGATATCACGGTAACACTCGTGGTGTGCGCCGCGCTGCTTTTTGTCGCGCTCACGATGGTCGGAGTAAATGTCGGAGCCGGCGGGTACTTTGCGATGTACAAAGAGAAGAACGCTGTGCGCGTCGCGTCCTCGCAAGGAGCCTCGCTCACGTTTCTCGCGAGTATGGTGTATCTTACGCTGGTCGTTTCGATCATGCTTGTCCCGGTGAGCTATTATACCGCGGCATCACAGCCTACGGCAACTCTCCGCTGGGCATACATTCCGCTCGCAATTGTGGCGCTCATTTCCATCATCATCTTTGCCGCATCGACGCGTGTGGGGCTGAGGGCGATTCGACGCGCGGGGTGATTGCCTGTGAGAGTCGCGACGCTAAATCCAATGTTGAATTCCAGCCGATTTTTCCGTTTCTTTTTCTGCATTCACTGCTCACTAACGCTCGACTCCCGTGGATTTGTTTTCTCGCTCGTTCAAAAATTTTCTTTTTGCTCTTTTCGCATTCCATTTCTCATTACTGTCGCTCGCGCAGGCCAACGCCCTCTCTACCTACGGTATCGTAGATACGAGACCGTTGGTCGTGGAGGTCAACGACCTCGCAGAGGTTCAAACCGAATTCTCGAAGCAGGCGGAGGATGAATTCAACGCGGGCGTGAGCCTCTTCAAGAAAGCCGACTACAAATCCGCCGCCGCGGTTTTTGAGAAAGTGGCGAAAGGCTTTGCCCCGCACCAGCGGACGACCGCGGCCCTCATCATGAAAGCAAAGGCGGAGGTGTATGGGGGCAACATCACCGAGGCAGAGAAAACACTTCAAGGGTTTTTCACTTCCCACCCGACCAGCACCTATCTTGCAGACGCGCACTTTACGCTCGGACTTTTGCATCTCAAAAAAGAGGAACATGAAAAGGCGTGTGCCTCATTTCTTGACGCCCTTCGTTCGGCAGGCGCCTCTGCGCCTTTGTTGCAGGAAGAGACGCTTGCAATGTTGGATGAAACCATAGACCAGCATATCGCTGAGCCGACGCTGCAGCGTTTTGCGGCAGCGGCGAAACAACCTGTCGAAGAAGAATACTTAGGCGTCAAGATTGCCGAGAAGCAGTTCATGGGCGGCAACCGTACGGCTGCAAGCTCGAAGATCGAATCTCTCCGGCAGAAATTTCCGAGACCGACATTCGCGCAGAGGCTTGCGGTACTGGACGAGAAGCTGAAACAGCCTACACAACTGAAACTTGGCGTGCTGTTTTCCGCTGCCGAGAACGGCCCCAAGGCGCGCGAAAAGGAAGTAGGGGAAGGTTTGCTCGAGGGAATTGAAGCCGCAGTTGCGGAATATCTTGGAAAGGTCAGTGTCGTGCTGGAAGTCAGGAGTTCCCAGAGCAATGTGGTTGCTGCTGCGCGCGAGTTGGCAAGCGACGGCTCCGTGGTTGCGATTATCGGACCGGCGTTTTCCGCTGCTGCGCAGGAGGTCGCATCCGTAGCGAGCGAGCAACGCATTCCCATCGTGACGCCGACTGCGAATGCGAACGGCATCGCCGCAGGAAGCGAGTTCATGTTTCAGGCAAATCCGGATCTCGCCACCCGTGCACGCGCAATCGCGCAACATGCAGTCCTGAATATGAAGCTCAAACGACTTGGGATTCTCGGTTCGTCGGAGCCGTCGAGCAAAATGCTCGCGGAGGCTTTCACCAAGGAGGTCGAGCGGTTTGGTTCCGAGGTGATCGTGACCGAGTGGTACCCGCGCGGGACAACGAATCTCTTGAAGCAGCTGACGAATCTTCGCAGGAAAGGAAATGCCGCGGCCAGTGAGCCGTTTGTTTCATTCAATGAATCCATGACGAAGACCGAACTTGTCAAGTTCACCAAATTAGGCGTCTCGATGAAAGTGCTGGACACGCTCAAAGCACACCGCAGCGTGGTCAATATGACGGAGTTCCTCGGCGAAGATGCTGAATCACAGCTGAACGCACATGGCATACACTACAGCAATGGCGATCCGCGCATTGACAGCGTGCAGCGTGTTGTGACGGCGATTCAGGGTTTGTATTGTCCCATCAGCTCGGCCGAAGAAATCAGCATTATTACATCGCAGCTTGCATTCTATGGAATTCGCACCAAGCTCCTCGGTTCGGGCGAGTGGAACAACGCGCAGGAGTTGAACGCAAACAGGCGCTACTGCCGCGGAGTGGTGTTTGAATCCGACTACCACGTCGATACGAAGAGCGCTGCGTTCGCCGGCTTCTCCGGGCGTCTCGTTCGGCAACACAACAAAGTGCCAAGCAAGTATGCAGTACTCGGCTATGACACGGCGAAACTTCTGCTCTCTCTCATGCAGCAAGGCGCTGCCACTCGCGAGCAGATGAAAGACGCGCTCGTGCGGGTGAGCGACGCTGAAGGGCTTCATGCAAAATTCAACTTCCGCCGGGCCCGCGTCAACTCATGGCTGCATATTTTTGAGTTTACGAACGACGGTATCAATCGTATCGGGCAGATTTCCGTTGAGTGATCTTCATGGCAGACACCGTTCACGACCCCGCACCTCATCATACCAAGATCAAAGACTGGCCTGCCGCCGAACGTCCTCGCGAGAAGCTGCTTGCGCGCGGCGCGCACGCGCTCAGTGACGCGGAGCTTCTTGCCATTCTCATTCGCGTCGGCTCGGGGAACGCCACCGCGCTCGATCTTGCAAGAAAGATTCTAAGCGCCGAAAAAACTCTGAGAGGCGTTGCAGGCAAAACGCCCCAAGAGCTGATGCGGATGAAAGGCATCGGCGAGGCGAAAGCAGTCGAGCTGATCGCGGCGTTTGAAATCGGCCGCCGCGTGCAAGCGCAGGATGGCGGCGAAAAAATCACTCTCACAACACCGGAGCAGGTCGCGCAAAGAATGATTCCGCGGATGCGCGAGAAGAAATCGGAGGCGTTTTGGATTCTTCTTCTCGATACGAGGAACTGCCTGATCCACGAACAGGAATTGACCACCGGTACCCTGAACGCGAGCCTCGTGCATCCGCGCGAAGTCTTCAAGGTCGCGATTGACCGTCTCGCCGCGTCGGTCATCGCCGTACACAATCATCCGAGCGGCGTTGCCGAGCCGAGCCAGGAAGACCTGAACATAACGCGCCAGCTCGTCGAAGCCGGGCGCATTATCGGCATTCCGCTCCACGACCATGTCATCGTCGCAGGGGACTCGTACATGAGTTTTGCGGAGAGGGGAATGCTGTGATTCTGTTGGTTGCTCGCTTGAACTTCATGGGGTAGTTTAGTACGTTGAGTTGAGGTGAAACTATGGAAACAGCAGACGTTGTGCCGAAGATTTCACGGGAACGTGAATTAGATTGGATGAATTGCCACAGGAAGGAAATCGAATCCAACTACAAGGGGCAATGGATTGTCATTGACGGCGATCGTTTGGTCGCGGCGTCGGCGGATATCAAAGAACTGAAAAGCAAGATCAAAGCGAGCGGTGTTGTAATACCCTTCGTTGTTTATGTGCCAGAAACAATAGATGGTCCGACTTTCAATATTCTGTGAAGAATAATTGCATCAAGTCCCTAACCAACATAAACTGCAGTATACGTCAAGCCCTCTTTACTGTCGCGGCAGTCAAGGGGGCTTTGCATTTGGTGAAGATGTTTCGCGAAAAGTTCGATAACGTAAAAGGATGCCCTTGATAGAGAAGAAAATAAAACTCGAAGGCGTTGACACGCTCGGTCTGCTTGGACTGCACGACGCGAATCTTCAGATTTTAGAAAACCGATTCGACTCGAACATTTTCGTGCGGGGCGGCTCGGTCACGATTCGCGGCAATCAAGATGAAGTCGAGCAGATTGACAAGGTGTTCAAGGAGTTGATGTTTCTCCTCAATAAAAATGGAAGTCTCACAACGAATGACGTCGAAACGGT
>JANNUB010000237.1:0-3009 GCA_031394795.1 Ignavibacteriota bacterium
CGTACCTTCTTGTGCATGAAATTTACACCGCCAAATGGGCATTGTCAAGGAACTCGACCATATCATTCGAGCCGTCTCAATGCGAAATCAGCGCTTCTTGATAAACGTCCCGCTCCGAAGCTCGGAAATTGCTTGCTTCAATTCTTCATCTGTGTTCATCACAATCGGACCGTACCACGCGACTGGTTCTTGAAGCGGCTTGCCTGAGATGAGTAGGAATCTAATTCCTTCATCGCCTGCCTGCACTGTTACCTCATCACCGCTGTCAAAAAGTACGAGCGAGCGATTGCTTGTCTCATCCAATTGAGTTTCTGCTGTTTGCATGTTCTCTGTGAGAACTGCGCGCGGTGGCGATGCGTCGCGAAATGTTCCCGCGCCCTCAAACACATACGCGAACGCGTGACGACTCGTTTCGACTTGCAGCGTCTTGCGTTTGTGCGGCGGAACCCAAACATCGAAATAGCGCGGGTCGGCAGCGATGCCGTCAACGGGACCTTTCTTTCCCCAAAATTCTCCGCAGACGACGCGGACGATTGTGCCGTCGTCGTCCGTAATTTCAGGAATTTCGCGCGACGAAACATCTTGATAGCGAGGCGATGTCATCTTCAGCGACGACGGAAGATTCGCCCAAAGTTGGAAACCATGCATACGACCGCCCGTATCCCCCTTCGGCATTTCTTGATGAAGGATGCCGCTGCCTGCCGTCATCCACTGCACATCGCCCGCGCCGAGCGTGCCACTGTTTCCCAAACTATCGCCGTGATTGACCGTTCCCGCGAGAACGTACGTAATTGTTTCGATGCCGCGATGCGGATGCCAGGGAAATCCCGCGAGATAATCTTTAGGGTTCTCGTTTCTGAAATCATCGAACAACAAAAACGGGTCGAACTCCGTCGTCTTGCCAAAACCAAATGCGCGTCGCAAATGTACACCCGCGCCTTCAATTGCGGGCTGCGCTTGAGTGATTTGTTTGATTGGGCGAATTGACATTGCCTTCTCTTTTTATGAATCAAAACAAAGTCACGTTCTTCGAATTGCTAGGCGAACAAACACTCCTTCGCAAAAAAATCTTTGCAACGAATTACTTCATCAGCAACATCCGCTTCGTCTCTGCGAATGAGCCGGACGTAAGCTTGTAGAGATACACGCCGCTCGCAAGTCCCTCCGCATTGAACTGCACCGTCTTGTACCCCGGTTCTTCAACGTCATTGACAAGCGTTGCGACTTCTTGCCCAAGAAGATCGTACACCTTCAGAGTAACGCGACTGACCTCTGATGTCTGATATCTGATCTCTGTACTTGGGTTGAACGGATTCGGATAGTTCTGCATTAAAGCGAACGCCATCGGAATGCTTCCACCCTCGCCTACCGACGTCGGTGATGATGAAGTAAGCGTAAAGTTGATATCGTTGAGGATGAATGTCGTCGGCGTAATGGTAATACTCGTACTGGCATTGTTGTAACCAGCGCGGTCCGCAGTCAAGACAACGGCTCCGGGCGGCACTGCTTCGATCGCGTACACGCCGGCAGCATCGGTAAATCCGACACTGAGAATACTACCCGCTTGGTCTTCGGCCAAAAGCGTAACGCCCGCGAGGGGCGCGCCGCTCGTATTGCGCACAACGCCACCCACAACCGCAAGCCCGCCGCCGCGCACGCGTCGAACGCAGATATTGATCCCCGAAACATTTCCAGAGATGTTCACTGTATCAGCCTGGTCATGGCGAATGACGCCGCAGGCATTCGCTTTGTAGTACACGGGAGCGTTGCCCGTAAACGGAATTGCCAGCACAAAATATCTTCCTGCTTCAACCTGCTGAATCGAGTAGTTTCCGAGCGAATCCGTATGTCCGTAACGGACAGGGATTGGCTGGGGCGTTCGGGCTACAGGGTACAAAAGAATTCGTGCAGGTACACCTGTTCCAACCGAATCTCTCACTCTTCCTGCGATGCTGTTTTGCGGAACAGGCCTGATGCCGAGCGAGAAGTCTATCCCGGAGGTATCCCGCGTTCCCATGCGAATGATGTCGGCAAGCTGCGGGGTCGGTTTATTGTTGTAGTACTCCGAGATATAGCCCTGCTTCGACGACATCGCGATGTAGGTGTTGTTCCCGTGAACGCGCGCGCGATAATTCCCGAGCGAGTCGGTGTAGCCTTGCCACACTACTCCGCGCGTGTGTCCGATGCCGTCAAGCTCCGCGTTCTCTTCCGGATCCGGCGCGCTACCATGTGCAGTTAAGGAAGCCATGTTTTGCATCGTGCGCATAATCGCGACCGATGCGCGGCGCAGCCGGTTGCCCAACGTATCGCGCACCGTGCCGCTGATGTTGACGAACACGGGAGGAGTACGGCGCTCCAGACCGAAGTTTGCGGTAAAGTTCGTGCCATCGCCGACGGTGATGGGCGTCGCCTGCCGCGGGTCGCGCACGTTGTTGTAATACTCTGGAATGTAGCACAGAGTATTGTGCGCGCAGAACGGCTCTGCCTTCGCGATGTACCGCCCGCTATCGAGCGCTGCGCGGTAACGGCCGAGAGAATCAGTCCATACCGGGGGCGGCCAGTCTCCTGCCGACGGATGCGAAAGGCGGAAGAAAAGCATCCGCACTCCGCGCAAAGGTGCGCCGGTCGAATCATCCGTCACCGTCCCGCTGATGAATCCGCGTACAGGAGGCGGCGGTGTTGGCACGAGAATGTTGGCAACATTGCTTGGCGGTCCTTGCACGTGCGGATTGTTGAGCGCCGCGGCGCGCACATAATAATAATACCGTGTGCCCGGCATGACATGGAAGTCGCGGAACACACGATCGCGTACAAACGCTATCGAAGCATAGTGCGACGTGTCGCCTACAGAACGATAGATTCGAAACGTCCATTGTCCTTCTGCCATCTGCCAATCCAACTTCACAGCACCGCGCGTTCCGCCGGTGTATTCCATCGCCGCTGTCAAGTTGGTTGGAGCAGGAAGCGTCTGTGCGAAGACAGACGTGAGTGCGAGGATGACGAGCATCC
>JANNUB010000238.1:0-21305 GCA_031394795.1 Ignavibacteriota bacterium
TCACCCGATGAGGGCAATCTACAATTTAACATACAAACCGGACAGCGAAAAGGGGAAGATGTACGGTTATCTCAACGTGTTTCTCGCTTCGGCGTTCATGAAGAACGGCATGACAAACGATGAAGCAGTGCAGGTGCTGGAGGAGGAATCCCAAGAGGCGTTTCGGTTCGATGATGACGGAATCTCATGGCGCACGCGGCGACTGAGTGTGCAACAAGTTCAGCGCGCGAGAAGCGATGTCGCGGTCTCCTTTGGATCGTGTTCGTTTCGGGAGCCGGTTGGCGATTTGAAAAATATGCATTTAGTCTAGTTTGTGTATGAACGAAACCCATAACCCGCAGCTTCTCTCATGGATCGAATCCGCGAACAAACCGAACGCGGAGTTCCCGATACAGAATCTTCCTTTTGGAGTGTACAAAAAGAAGTTCGGAGGTGTGGTGTCGCATGTCGGCATTGCAATCGGGGATCAGATTCTCGGCATTACCGAAGCGAGGAACGAAGGATTGTTCACCGGGATTGCGGAGGAGGCGGCCGAAGCGTGTTCCGATGGCACGCTCAACCGTTTCATGGGACAGGGTCGGTTGCATTGGTCCGAGCTGCGCAAGCGGCTGAGCATTCTTCTCTCCGATGAGAGCGAGAGAGAGAAGGCAAGTCGCTGCCTGATTCCCATGGCGGAGGTTGAAATGCAACTGCCTGCGCTCATCGGCGACTACTCTGACTTCTATGCATCCATCCATCACGCAACGAACGTCGGGAGCATGTTCCGCCCCGACAACCCTCTCCTGCCGAACTACAAATGGATCCCGATTGGCTATCATGGCCGCGCATCATCCATTGTTGTGAGCGGAACCGACGTGAAACGCCCGTATGGACAGACCAGAGGAGCGAGCGATTCCGCTCCAACATTTGGTCCGTGTGCGCAACTCGATTACGAGCTTGAGGTTGGTTTCTTCGCTGGTACGGGCAACGCATTGGGCAAGTCCATCAACGTTGCCGAAGCTGAAAACCACATGTTCGGATTGTGTTTAGTGAACGACTGGTCGGCGCGCGACATTCAAGCGTGGGAATACCAGCCGTTGGGTCCCTTTCTCTCGAAGAGCTTTGCAACGAGCATCTCACCCTGGATCGTGACGCTGGAGGCACTGGAGCCTTTTCGCTGTCCCGCCTTCGCGCGGGATGCCGGCGATCCAAAGCCGCTTGGTTATCTCGACTCCGCCGTCAATGCCATGCGCGGGGGTTTTGATATTGTTCTTGAGGTCTCCATTTCATCGGAAAAAATGCGCGAGCTTGATTACGCGCCGCTCAGGCTCAGCCGCGGAAGTTTCAGCGACATGTATTGGACAATGGCGCAGATGCTCACGCATCATGCGAGCAACGGCTGCGCATTGCGTCCGGGAGATATGCTCGCAAGCGGAACAGTCTCAGGCGAGGGAAAGGGATCACGCGGGTGCCTGCTCGAGTTAACATGGCGCGGGACGGAACCGCTTCAACTTCCGACGGGCGAAACACGGAAGTTCCTCGAGCACGGCGATGAAGTGATTATGCGCGGATACTGTGAGCGCATGGGGGCGGTAAGAATCGGTTTTGGCGAGTGCAGAGGAATGATTCTCGATATGTGAAAAGATTCATGAAAGCATTGCTGCTCGAAAACATTCACCCCAATTCGCTCGGTGCATTCCGCGACCGCTCTTTCGAGGTTGAGACAGTGAAGGGAAGCATCAGCGAGGATGAGTTGATTGAAAGGCTGCGCGGTGTTGCGATTCTTGGCATTCGATCGCGCACGAGCATTACGAAACGTGCGCTCGACAACGCCGCCGACCTTCTGGCCGTGGGGGCGTATTGTATCGGCACGAATCAGATCGACCTGCGCGCGGCGGCATTGAGAGGCATTGCAGCCTTCAATGCGCCGTACAGCAATACGCGTAGCGTTGCTGAAATCGTGATCGCAGAAATTATTTTCCTGATTCGCCGGCTGTACAACAAGATCGAGAATGCGCACCGCGGCATGTGGGATAAGTCGGCGGAAAACGCGCGCGAGGTGAGAGGGAAAAAGCTCGGGATTATCGGTTACGGCAACATCGGCTCGCAGGTCTCGATGCTTGGCGAGGCGATGGGCATGGATGTTCACTATTACGACGTCGCGGACCGGCTGAATATCGGCAACGCAACGCGCACGCGCTCGCTGCACGAATTGTTGCGGATCGCGGACGTGATTACCATTCACGTTGACGGCAATCCCGCCAACACGAATCTGATCGATGAGCAGGAGTTCGGGGTGATGAAGAGCGGCGCGCTTCTGTTGAACCTCAGCCGCGGGCATGTAGTGAATATTGACGCGCTGCAGAGGAATCTTGAAAGCGGAAAAGTTGGCGGCGCGGCTATTGACGTGTTTCCCGAAGAGCCGAAGGATGGAAAAGAGAAATTCGTGACTCCACTCCAGAACCTTCCCAACGTTTTGCTCACGCCCCACATCGGCGGCAGCACGGAAGAGGCGCAGGAGAATATTGCCGAGTTTGTCTCAAGCAAGCTTCTCGACTATGTGCAAACAGGGAACACATTTGCCAGCGTGAATTTTCCGAGAATCAATGCTGCCAAACCCGACGATCCGGAGACGCACCGCTTACTTCACGTTCACGCGAATGTTCCCGGGGTTTTGTCGCATATTAACGGGATTTTTGCGAAGAACAACGTCAACGTTCTTTCGCAGTATCTCCGCACGAATGAACATATCGGCTACGTCGTCGCGGACGTTGACAAAGAGTACCACGATTCACTCTTCGATGATTTGCAGAGCGTTGAGCACACGATCAAGGTACGCATTCTGTAGGCTTGCTCTCGTGCGACGGTGATAACGGTGATGCGTTGTGTGCGCGAAGCGTTTTTCCTATATTGTCTCCTTCAACAGCAACGTCCCGCCCTTCACTACAACAGACTTCATAGAGAATACATGAGCGACAACAAGATTATTTTTTCCATGGCTGGCGTCGGAAAAGTTGTGAAGCCGAACCGGCACATTCTCAAAGACATTTATCTCTCGTTCTTCTACGGCGCGAAAATCGGCGTGCTGGGGTTGAACGGCGCGGGCAAGAGCACGCTGCTGCGACTCATTGCCGGCGTTGACAAAGATTATCTCGGCACGATTGCGGCGCAGAAGGGAATCACCTTCGGCTACTTGTCGCAAGAGCCTGAGCTTGACGCGACAAAGACGGTGAAGGAAATTGTCGAAGAAGGAGTTGCCGAAACGGTGAAGCTCTTGAAAGAGTATGAGGCGATCAGTGCGAAATTTTCCGAGCCGGAAGCTGACTTCGATGCGCTGTTGGAAAAGCAAGGGAAGCTGCAGGAACGGATTGACCACGTAAACGCGTGGGATTTGGATAGCAAGCTTGAACAAGCGATGGATGCCTTGCGATGTCCGTCGGGCGAGACTCCGGTGAACGTGCTGTCGGGCGGCGAGCGCCGCCGTGTCGCGCTCTGTCGCTTGCTTTTGCAGGAACCCGATGTGTTGCTGCTCGATGAACCGACAAACCATCTCGATGCTGAATCGGTCGCGTGGCTTGAGCATCATCTTGCTCAGTATAAAGGAACAGTGTTAGCGGTAACACACGACAGATATTTCCTGGACAACGTTGCTGGATGGATTTTGGAATTGGATCGCGGCGAAGGAATTCCGTTTGAAGGGAATTATTCTTCATGGCTCGAGCAGAAACGTCAGCGACTTGCAGTGGAAGAGAAGCAAGAGTCGAAACGACAGAAAGCGTTGGCGGAAGAATTAGAATGGGTCCGCATGAACCCGAAGGGGCGGCACGCAAAGAGCAAAGCGCGCATTGCTGCGTACGACAGAATGTTGGCCGAGCAGAAAGATGGTCGTTATGAAGAAATGGAAATTTTCATTCCGGCAGGTCCGCGTCTTGGCAATGTTGTTATTGAAGCGAAGAACGTTGCGAAGGCGTACGGCGATAATCTCCTCTACGAAAATTTAAACTTCATGCTTCCCCCGGGAGGCATTATAGGTATTATCGGTCCGAACGGCGCGGGCAAGACAACGCTCTTTCGCATGATCACCGAACAAGAGAAGCCGGATTCCGGCTCGTTCAAAATTGGAGAGACGGTAAAGCTCGGCTACATTGACCAAAGCCGTCCGCTCGATCCGAACAAAACAATTTGGCAGGAAATTTCCGGCGGCGATGATGTGATTCTGCTCGGTAATCGTGAAGTCAGCTCACGCTCGTATGTAGCGCGTTTCAATTTTAGCGGCACCGATCAACAGAAACTCGTGGGTGTGCTTTCCGGAGGGGAGCGGAACCGCGTCCATCTCGCAAAGGTGTTGCGCGACGGCGCAAATGTTCTTCTCCTCGACGAGCCGACCAACGATCTTGACGTCAACACGCTCCGCGCATTGGAGGAAGCGCTGCAAAACTTCGCAGGCTGCGCGGTCGTCATCTCGCATGATCGCTGGTTTCTTGACCGCGTGGCAACGCACATGCTCGCGTTTGATGGCGAGAGCAACGTTGTCTGGTACGATGGCAACTATTCCGAGTATGAAGAGGATCGAAAAAAGCGATTGGGCATCGAAGCGGATCGCCCACATCGAATCAAATACAAACAACTGATGAGGCAATAATGGCGCACACGACGATTGGTTTTGGCGCCGCGCTTATTTTACTCGGCGCGATTGGCTATTTCGCAACAGGGCAGGAAAGTCCGACTGCGTTGATTCCCGCGGCGTTCGGGTTTGTTCTTGTGGCACTCGGCATGATAGCGCGTAACGAGAACTTGCGCAAGCATGCCATGCACGGCGCGGCAGTAATTGGGCTGCTGGGGTTTCTTGGCTCGGCAAGCGGCATCCTGCAGGTGCTTACAATGCTGCTCGGCGAAGCGGTTGAGCGTCCGGAAGCGGCGATTGCGCGGACGATCATGGCGGTCGTTTGTCTCGCGTTTGTGGCGTTGACAGTGAAGTCGTTTATCAATGCGCGCAAGGCTCGGGCAACTGCATAAAGTCTCATCGCCGTAGGCTAAAAGTGATTCAGCCCGCGCACATGTCTCGCGATGAACGCGTTTATCATCATGCCCAATCATCTGCACAGCATTATTGAAATCACATCCAAATTGAGAACACAACTTTCGAAGCGGTTGAAAGCAGTGCTGCGAAAATAAATCATCGAAAGAGGAGGGACCGTCTTAACCGAAGGAGAACTCATGAGGCTGGGCAACAGCCCGCGCTTCATCCCCGGCATCTACAACTACTGCGACCGTTGGTGCGAGCGGTGCGCGTTTACCGCGCGGTGCCGCACGTTTGCATCGTTGAGCCAGATCTCTCTCGACGAAGAGAACCCGGCGATTGAGATGGAAGATTTTCTCGCAGAGATGGAGCAAGAGCTCGCTGGAACGAAGGAAGAAGTTGACGAGGCTATCGAGGAGATGAACGCGGCAGCGCAAGAAATATCTGACGAGGAAATGGAGGAGTTCAAAGCCGAACGAGATCGAGTTCATCGCGAGGCGGAGGAACAGCCTATTGCGAAAAACTCGCGCGCCTATTACGAAATGGTGGATGCGTGGCTCGCCGCGATGAAATCGCAGCTGAAAGCAAAGAACGTTGACCTTGAATCTGAAACGTCGCCGAACACTGAGACAGAAGAAGGAAAGATTCTCGATGCGTTGCAGGTTGTGCTTTGGTATCAGCATTTCATTCACGTCAAGTTAATGCGCGCATTGACGAGCTACGAAGAAGACCGGGACGATGATCCGGAGATGGAAGAATTTCCGAAAGATTCGGACGGCTCGGTGAAGATCGCGTTGATTGCGATGGAAAAGTCTGTTGATGCGTGGAATGTGTTGCGAACGCATTTTCCTTCGGACGCGAAAGAAATTCCAACGATGATTCAACTTCTGCAAACGGTGCGCGAAGAAACTGAGGAACGGTTTCCGAATGCACGGAAGTTCGTGCGACCGGGATTTGATCAGGAAGTGTAACGTGTAATCGGAGGATGGAACAATGCCACACCAACGTATCGAAATCAACCCAAACGTAATGCTTGGGAAACACGTCATCCGCGGAACGAGAATTCCTGTTGAACTGCTCATTCGAAAACTCAGCGAGGGTGCGACGGAATCGGATTTGCTCGATAGCTATCCTCGATTGACAAAAGAAGATATTCGAGCGGCATACGACTTCAACGAACAGATATCGAAGTTTGCGAGAACTTCTTGAGATGGATTCTTTTTGTCGGTAAATGCGGGCGAGACTTTCGGACAGCGCCCACCTACGCTTCGCTTCGGCGGGCAGGCGCTGTAGAATGGTTAATGCGGGCGCGTACTGTCGCTTCGCCCCCAAAAAGTAATTTTCAGTATCGTTGAATGTCATTTGATCGAGAACGAAATTTGTTGGCGGTGTAAAAAAATCTTGAATCCATTCAGAAACTAACTATATTTTACCAGCAACCGTTAGGGGTGTCCCGACAAACACAGCGGGACTGAGAGCATACCCTAAAAGTGCCAGTGGCACAAATGCCAATGGCATAAACCTGATCTGGATAATACCAGCGTAGGGAAACGGAACAAGGTTTTCTTGATTTCATTTTCAGCCGTTTCCTTTTGGTAGTCCAATCGGGAACGGCTTTTGTATTTTTTTGAGGAGAAAGAAATCATGAAACGAACTTTGTCGTGGGGCGTGCTCGTCGTGCTCTTTGCGGCGAACCAGTTGCACGGGCAACAGAAAGACACGGTCTATACCATAGACCCCGTCATCGTCACCGCAACCCAAGCGAAGGAGCGCGAGACGCCGGCGACATTTTCGAATTTGACTTTGACGCAGTTGAAGGAGCGTTACTCGACGCAAGATATTCCGGTGCTGCTCTCGGAGCTTCCGTCCATCATGACCTACTCTGAAGGAGGCAACGGTATCGGTTACAACTATATCAACCTGCGCGGGTTCGATCAGCGCCGCATCTCGGTGATGATCAACGGCATCCCCCAGAACGATCCGGAAGACCACAACGTGTATTGGATTGACTTTCCTGATCTGATGGCAAGTACGGACAACATCCAAGTGCAGCGCGGCGCGGGAAGCGCATTCTACGGGCCGCCGGCAATCGGCGGCTCGGTGAATCTGGTGACGAATCCGTTTCGTAACGCACCGGGCATTACGCTTGAAACGATGCTCGGCTTCCAGGAATTCGGCGACAGTGCCAATTCGCTTGCGTTGAATACAAAAAAATATTCCGCCGCGTTCAATTCCGGTCTCGTCGAAGGTCGGTACATGTTCTATGGCAGGCTTGGAAAAATTTTGAGTGATGGGTATCGAACGAATTCATACGTTGACTTGGACTCCTATTTTCTCGGAGGCATTCGTTTCGACAAGAACATGACGACGAGATTTCATTTTTTCGGCGGTCCGCTCGAAGATGGGTTGGCGTACCACGGCTTACCAAAATCCGTACAGAAGGACAAAACACTCCGGCGACAAAATCTGACGGGTTACTCCGATGGTAAAACATTTGTCTGGACAGGTCTCAGACGCGCTCAAGAATTGGAGAACTTTTCACAGCCTCACTACGAATTCATCCATGAATGGAAACTTTCGCAGAAGATAACGCTTCACAATACGTTGTTTTATTACACCGGCGAGGGCTTCTTCGATTACGATGCGTCGTTTGCCGACACTTCGATGTTGAGGATTGGTTATTCGTATGGTATTCCGGCGGTGCAAAATCCGACAAACACTCTGGTGCGAGCGTACGTCGGCAATAGACAATGGGGCTGGCTGCCGCGTTTTGAGCTTGAGCATGAAAACGGCAATCTGACACTCGGCACGGAGCTTCGCATTCATCACTCGACGCATTGGGGAAGAATCCAATTTGCGGAAGGCTTGCCGTCGAATTTCGATCCCGACTATCACTTCTACGAATACAACGGCGAGAAAGATATTTTCTCAGTGTACGCTCATGAGCTGTATCGTATGCAGGAACACATGACGTTGATGGCCGACCTTCAATTCGTGTACAACAAGTACGGCATCAAGAACGAAAAATATTTGAACAACAACTTCACCGTGCAGTATTATTTTGTGAATCCCCGCATTGGTGTAAATTACAATTGGAACGATGAGTGGAACAGTTACCTTTCGCTCGCCTATACATCGCGTGAGCCTCGCCTGCGCAATTTGTACGCGGCAGAAGATTCGTACTTTGGCGCGGTGCCGCAGTTCACCACGAACGACCAGGGCAAGTATGATTTCAGTTCACCGATGCGAACTCCCGAGCATTTATTCAACATCGAGCTTGGCGCTCGATTCAAAAGTGAAACGGCTCAGCTCGCAGGCAATGTATTCTGGATGGAGTTTTCGAATGAGTTGGTGAAGACGGGACAATTAGATATTTTTGGACAACCCGTAACAATCAATGCCGAGCGAACGCGCCATCTCGGAATTGAGTTGGACGGAGCCGTCGCGGTCGGCGAGGCATTCGCGCTCACCGGCAATATCTCCCTCTCGCGCAATCGGCATGTTCATTTCCGCTTCATTGATAACGGCGTACAGCTTGTTCTTGATCGCAATCCGATCGCCGGCTTTCCCGATGTGTTGGGAAATTTACGCGTCACCTATCGCAATGAGGCTCTGACCGCCTCTGCGCTCATGAAGTATGTCGGTCCGTTTTACACCGACAACTTCGAGAACGAGGCGCACAAAAACGACGCCTACACTGTTTTGAATTCCGAGATTTCGTACAATGTGCCTGAAGTTTTTGGAGTTCGACTTGGCTTGCGCGGAGAAGTGAGAAACATTCTCAATAGTCTCTATTTCATGAGCGGTGAGGCGAATGCGTTCTTCCCCGCGGCGGAAAGAAATTACGTTCTTGGACTGAATGTGGGATTGTGAAAATGACCTCTAAGAAAAAACAGAAAGCGCTCATCGTCTGTAACGGAGAAGCTCCGTCGAAAACGCTTGCGCACAAACTTGCACCCTCGGTCAGCCTTGTGGTTGCCGCTGATGGCGGCGCGAATCTCTGCCGCAAGTTAGGCATTCTTCCACATGTGATTATCGGGGATTTGGACTCTGTTGATCGCGGAACGACGCAACACTTTTCATCATCGGAGATCATCAAGGTACGTCGCCAAGACAATACTGATCTCGAAAAGGCGCTTGACTACGTGATAGACAGAAACATCAGCGAAGTGACCATTGTCGGAGCGACAGGCATACGCGTTGATTTCACGCTCGGTAATTTTTCGGTGGCGTGGGTGTATGCCGAGAAGATCAACATGAGGTTTGTCGGCGACGGCTGGTTTGCGGCCCCGATTGTCAAGCGTGTAGAGATGGCAGCGCCTAAACGAACACGCGTGAGCTTGATCCCGTTCGGCGAATGCTCCGGCATAACGGTGCACGGCTTGCGCTATCCGCTCACGAACGCTCGCATGAGAGTCGGCGAGATCGGCGTGAGCAACGTGGTCGAAAAATCTCCGTTCAGCGTCGAGGTGAGGGAAGGCTCGATGATGATCTTCGTGTTTCGGAGCGCGATCAGGTAAACGCGAAAATCCGTGACCCTCTCAACCACCGATCAACTCCTCGTCCTTCTTTACTTCGCCGCCGTCCTCGTCATCGGCTTCCACGGCACGAAGAAGAAATCCGATGCAACCGATTTTCTTCTTGCAGGACGCGCGCTTACGCTGCCGCTGTTTGTCATGACGCTCGTCTCTACCTGGTACGGCGGCATACTCGGCGTGGGCGAGTTTTCCTATCTCTACGGGATTTCGAATTGGGTCGTGCAGGGAGTTCCGTACTACATCTTCGCAGCGCTCTTTGCTCTTCTGCTCGCAAAGAAGATCCGGGCAACGAATTTTCTCACCATCGCCGACAAGCTGCACCAGGAGTACGATTTGAAAACCGCGCTGCTGGGTTCCTTCCTAACGTTCTTGCTCATGACTCCTGCGCCGTATGTGTTGATGTTGGCTTTCTTGCTCCAGCTCGTTACAGGCTGGCATCTGACGCTGTGTCTGATCGTGGGGACTGCTACAACGACGATCTATCTTTTCTTCGGCGGATTCAAGTCTGATGTAAAAACCGATGTATTTGAATTTGTCTTGATGTTTGTCGGCTTCGGCGTCATCATTCCGTTCGTCGTAGCGAAGTTCGGTGGGCTCGATTTCCTCCGGAACAATCTTCCTCCTCAACATCTCACCTGGCACGGCGGGAACTCAATGCAGTACATTCTCGTCTGGTTTTTCATCGCGCTGTGGACTCTCATTGATCCGTCGTTTCACCAACGCTGTTACGCAGCGAAGTCAGGCGAAACCGCGCAGAAGGGAATCCTCGTTTCGATCATCTTCTGGTTCATGTTCGATGCAATGACGGCGACAGCGGGGCTGTATGCACGCGCAGTGCTTCCCTCGCTTGATCAGCCCGTGATGGCATTTCCAATGCTTGCCGAAGCGACGCTCCCTCCGGTTGCAAAAGGTCTGTTCTTTATCGGCATGCTTGCGACGATTATGTCCACACTCAACACGCTCGCGTTCATTTCCGCAACGACGATCGGTCGGGACATCGTCTGGCGATTGAGGCGGGAAACCGATGAATCGAACGTTCCTCGCTACACTCGTTGGGGGCTGCTTTTCACCGCGGTCGTCGCCATTTGCGTTGCACTTCTCATTCCTTCCGTCATCAAGCAATGGTACACGATCGGGACCGTCATCGTGCCGGGATTACTTGTTCCCGTGGTGACGAGTTACTTCGAGCGATGGAAGGTTTCTGCGCGCTACGCGTTTGCGGCAATGCTGCTCGGCTGGCTTACGTCGTCCGCCTGGCTGATGCTTGGATGGAGGGAAGGAGCGTATCCGTTCGGCATTGAGCCGATGTATCCGGGGTTGGTTGTTGCGATTGTAATGTGGGGATTGGGAAAAATTGGATTGGGTGAGCGACGGGACAAGATGGCTCCCTACAAAACAGCCGGAGGTCAAGAGCCTGTTTAATTAGGTCTCGCCCCCGGCGCTTCATCCTGAATTTCCTGACTTCAAGCTATTTGGCCATAGCCTTCTTGATCGCGCCCACAATTGCCATCAGCACTCCACCTCCTACGCCTCCGGAAAGAACACTTCCGATAATATTACCGAGGTCCATCGAGCCACTCGGTCCTGCTGAAACGCCAAGCATTCCAAGAAGCTGGCCGCCAAGTCCGCCGCCGAGAATGCCGGCGATGGAGTTCCCGAGTGTGCCGAGGTTGATGTTCTTGAAGAGCTTGCCGGTAAGATTACCGCCTGCGGCGCCGCCCAGAAGCTGGATGATGAGCGATAGGTCCATTTGTTTACTCCTATGTGATGTTGGGGAAAATAGGGCTTATGGCCCTTGGTTTATCAGTCAGAAGGTTTGTGGACGTTGGTTGGCAATAGAATATACGCTACGCCGATTCAAGGAGCAAGTCTAATCTCAAATCCGATATAGTCCGAGGGACTCTCGACGAGTCGAGTCCTCGACCTTTGGAGAAGTCTCACGCCTGCGTGCCGCAACGCAGCCCTACGGCGTGCAGGCACGCAATGACGCAAAGGATAGAGGAAAATCGAGATTTGTGATTCGTGAGATATTCAAGCGTTTTCACCGACTTGGTGAAATCTCTCATCGATACATTTTTAATTCAACTTTGCGACTTTGCGCGATGCTAAGTCGGATTTCAGGTCTAATCTCTTTCTCCTCGACACGCAGGATCTTCTGCGTTGCCGTTATTCCGGCTTCCTCATTATCTCCATTACCTGCTCCAACTGCTCCTTCCCAAAAACATCCGCGGGCTTCTCAACCATGAAGACATCCACTTGCTTTTCTGCGAGGAGCGTTTTTGGGAGACCGGAGCGAATATCTTTTCGCAGCAGCAAAACTCGCTCGTCGCCTTCCTTGAACTTCGCCATGCCATAAAATGCAACATCCATTGAAGCAGGGAAACGAACGACGATTTCGCTTCCGTCCGAAACACCCTTCACGCCTTTGCTGACTTTGATGACCGCGTCCTGCCAGTTCGGGTCATGCTCGGTAATTCTCCGGCGTGATTCTGGTGGGGCTGGTTGAATGCGCGTAACTTTTCCAAGTGCGACGATCTCCGCGCCGTCGAGTCGTGCTCGCGTTTGTGTTTCGATCATTTGCTTTCTTGCCCCGGAGATTTGTTTTGGCGTTGCGTCGCGCGAAGTAACAACGGCGGCATGTCCAACTTCGCGTAGCGCAATTCCTCTTCCTAAAATCCAACCATCGGCATAAAACATCGCTGTGGTGTTCACCTCCATTCCTCTTGGGTTCAATAGCTCCAGCGTTATCTCTTGTCCGTCGTTCAAAGAAATCGCTGCGGGTTTCTGCAACAGTTGCTCAACTCTCACGACGGCAGTTTTCTCCGAGGGGGTGATTTCCGAGAACGAGGCTGCGTTGAGTTTTACAATTGTTCCGATGAATATCACATCGGATTGTCGCATCATCTCCGGATCGATTTCTTGGCCGAAGCAACACGTCGGCGGAAGAAGGAGCAAAAAGAGATACACTGCTTGCAAAAATCTGTTCATGGCTCGATCCCTTTCATCGTACAGGAACGCTAAAATAAAACGGGTCAATGGACACCGACACAGTGCCCCCCGATTCTTTCAACAGCTTTTTTTCATTGAAGTCCACGTTGCGCTGATACTGCACGCCGTACGGAAAGTTTTGCAAATTGGGAGTGTTGTTCGCGGAGAAAACGCCGCGGAATTCATCCCCGATCGCAAGCAGGAAATTGTAATCGCCGATGTAGGGAAGAAACTGCGGGTCAGGCTTGGAGGCAGGGACTTGCGCGAGGAGAAGGTCAATGAATGTTCCGAACCCGTCCGTTGACTGTTCAAGATGCGTTTGCCACTCGCCGTTGCAAGAGAGTGTCGAGCTTGTGACATGTTGATACAAAAATCCCACAGTGCCGTTATCGGCGGCGGCAAGCGTGCAGCACGTAGCGTTCTCCACTCGCCGCACATCGCCCGACCACGTCTGTCCGCGATCCGTCGAGCGACGGACGTGCAGTGTGTATGTGCTGCCTTCACCATCAGCCCAGGCAACATATACGATGTTGCTGTTCGTCGGCTGCACAGCGATGGAAAGCGTTGAGCCAATCCGTTCGTTGCCGAGCGTCGGTTTGTTCGACCAGGGGATTCTGACTTCGCGCGCCACGAATCTTCCGGGCAAATTGTCGGAAGGCTCGGTAAGGTTGCCGAAGGGGTTCGTTCCACTTGCGCCATTATCATCGCGCACGACGACAATGTCGCTGAATGCAGTGTTGTTGAGAAACGATCGCCAGCCGAAGTAGGCTGCGTACACCGTCCCATCGTTGGCTGTCGCAGTGCGAATTGACGGACCATTCTGTTGTGCGCCGCCGGTACTCCGTGGCTCAAGTCGCACCGTACGAAATGTCGCGCCGCCGTTGAGCGAAACATCAATCGTTGCGGTCTTTCCATCCGCCGCGTTGAAGTCGTTGCTGCCGAGATACACTCTGTCGTTGCCACCGAGCGTCACGGCGTGCACGAACGGCTGATCAATCTCCGAACGCGAACTTAACACATTCAAGGGCGAACAGTTGATGAAATCGTCCGCTTTGAGAATGTTGAGGAGAAGAGAACCGGGCGTTTTCAAAATGCCGCCGTACAGTTTCGACGGCGCGCTCGTGCCCGAAACAGTAATGTCGCCCGTGCCGAAGTCGCCATTGCTCGGCACGTTGAAACACAAGAACCAGGTCGTACCCCCATTCGTCGAAACATAGATCGGCGCGTTGCCGCTTGAGCTGAATGGATTTGGTGTGAACGCCGTGCCGACCATTCGGTTCGCGTTGCTTCGATCAACTGCGAGGAACGGCTCGCTGTCCTGGTTGGTCTCGCCACTGAACGAACGCGGAATCATGTTCACAACTCTCACGCCGGTGAATGGAGTAAACTCGGGTGGAGGGCAACTACATGCTGTGAGTATTCCGGTGAGCGCAAGACAGAGAATAGGTGATAGTGTTTTGGAAATCGTTTTCATCTCTTTTTGGATGATTGGTTTGATGTTCTTCATGAACTGGAAGGAGGTTCAATGCGGCGAAGGTGAGCGTTATTCGTGGACGCTAATGGATTTGAACCATTGACCTCCTGCTTGTAAGGCAGGCGCTCTGAACCAGCTGAGCTAAGCGTCCGACAAAAGTACACATGAAGATACGAATCAGTTGCTGCTCTTTCAAGTTCGTCATCGCGTTCACTGTCAGGAGCAAGCGTTCATCGGCCGGACATCGGCTGGAGAGTCTCGAACACGACTTTCCACGCGCCGTTCGGCTGCCGTTTCCACACATGAATATAGTGACCGAATTCTTTCGAGGCGACAGTCCTGAATTCGTATTGCCCGTACGTGTAGCCGAGGTCGAGCGAATTTGCAACGCGCGAGGAAATTGGAACCCATGAAGCTGCGCCATCATTCTTCCGCAGGTGTTCCACCACAGCGTGCAAACCGATAAAGGGAAGATTCCCTTCACGCATCACGCGCGCATCCGATGCAAGGTAGCGACTGTACGCGATGCTCATGGATTTCTTTTCGGCAAGAGTCGAGAACGAACGTTCGAGCTGGAGCAACACAGGTTGGAGGTCGTTTGATTCCAGCTTCGGAGGTGAAACCGATTGCGCGGGGAGCGTCAGTGCGGTGTCCGGTTTCTTCGGCAAAGGCGTTGAGATTCCCGCATCAAGGGCAACCTTCCACGAGCCATCTGATGTTTGCTTCCAGATTGAAAAAAAGTATCCGTGAGTTGGAGGCCGATCAAGTTCGGGCGGTGGTGTGAACAGTGACGGCCCCATGGTGTAGCCAAGCTCACCGCTCGCGGCGATATCGGCGAATACTGGATGCCACTTGAGCGTCGCCTTGGTCGGTTCCCGCTTCAGCCAATACTCCTTGCCGTTGATCGGACCGGGACGGAAGATGATCGCATCATCTGCAAGGTTCACGACAAAGGCATTCTTCATCCCTTTTTGTGATGACATTGCCGCGAATGCCTTTTCAGCGTCAACGAGTGACTGCAGCGATGCGGTCTGGGAAAGCGAACACGTCACGAAGAAAAAAAGAAAACCAAACACGAGAGCGGGTTTCATCGAATGCGATGGGATGTTTCTCTAAAGGTCACGTGAGACGGCGGGGAAGTAACATCTTTCCCATGGAATATAGCTCTATATGTATCTGTGTGCAACATTTTCAGGACATCGAACGAGCGTTTCATCGCCGCGCCAACCACACGCCCACAATTGTCATCGCGGTACCGACAACTTGAATTGCATTCAACTCTTCGCTCAACGTAATGTAAGAAAGTACGAACGCCAGGACAGGAATCAAATTGCTGAAGATACTCGTCCTGCGCGGACCAATGCGTTGTACGCCGTACGACCATATAACATTGGCAATCCCAATCGAAAGAATGCCGGAAAGCACGGTAGCAAACCAGTGCTGCCAGCCGATGGATTCCCATTGAGTTCGCACGGCAAACGGAGTTGCCACGAGCGTAATTGCAATTGCGCCGATGCTGATCATCACCGTCGCAAGATGCAGCGGCGAGTAGCGCGTGAGCAGGGGCTTCTGCATGTTCGTGTTGAATGCCCAAAGCACCGCGGCAGCCAAACAAACGAAATCGCCGACGATTTCATGACCTCCGAATTCGAGTTTCTTGCCGCTCCCGACGATAATCATCACAACGCCAAAGAGCGAGAGCGTCATGCCGATCCATATCTGGCGATGGATTCTCTCTCGATGAAGTCGCGCATTGATGACGATTGTCCACAAAGGGGATGTTGCCATCAACACCGCCGCATTTCCGGCATTCGTCATGCTGAGACCGACGATGAATGCGCTCTGATACAGAACGTTTGCGACAAAGCCTGCGCGCAAAACTTCCTTCCAATCTTCTCGACTGACGCTCCGCAATTCACCCCGGACAGAGGAAATCGCTGTGAGGAGCATGGCTGCAACGACAAAGCGTATGCTGTTGAAGACGAAGGCATCCATTTTCGCGATGGCGAATTTGGCGAGGGGATAGTTCGACCCCCAGATGAAGACGACGAGAAACAGAAGCAGTTCGGCGCGAATCTCTTCTGCGCGTTCGCGATCTTTCATAACGTGAGGTTCTTCAACGTAGGCTTGCAGGCATGAAGGTAGCCGGCGCCGTAGAGAATCAGACCTGCAGCGAGCAATTCATAGTGATACGACGCTGGGACTTTTCCGTGAAGCGTGGTGTCAACATCGTACATAAACGAGTAGAGTATCACGCAAGTCCCAACGATGGCGAGCATCCAGCTCAGCAGGTTCGGCTTGAAGTGTTGTTGGAGTGCAACACGAACGACAATACCGACGCCGCACGCAACCATAAGCAGCGCGATGAGTACAGGCGCGACGACCGGTCCAATCCATGGAAGCGGAATCAAAAACAACACATCCCAGTCCGAAAGGGTTGCCGGCCAATTCAGAATGACTTTTAGCCAAACATAATAGAAGATATCCCAGACACCGAACGCAACGAGGAAATACCCGAAGCGCTGCCAACCTCTTCTTCCTGCAACAATTCCCATCGCCGCGAGCATGACGATGGTCGCGGCTTCACGCAACAACTCGACCGTGAGATGTTCGTTGCTGATGACTTTGAGAGGCAACGTGAATCCTTCGGGATAATAAATCGCGCGCAGATAGACGACAACGCTCGACTCAACAAAACCGAACGCGATACCGAAGAGCGAAACCCAAATCAGCTTGCTGATTGGAATGTGTTCTGATGGATGCATCTCGTTCTACGTAGCAATTTCCAAAACTCAAGTTCCACATCTCAAAGAAATTCCAAAATCCAAATTCCAAAAGAAGAACTTCCTCTACACATGGGCGATTTTTTGAGATTTGAAAATTGGAATTTCTTTGGAGCTTGTCCGAAGGACTCCTTCGGAGGAACTTGGGATTTGGAAATTAAGCTCTATCGTTGTACTCATCAAGAAACGCAACCGCACGGCGCAAGTGCGGAATAACAATCGAGCCGCCGACCACGAGCGCGACGCTGAAGATGTCGTACAACTCCGCGTCGGTGACCGCCGCCTTTTTACATTCTTGAATGTGGTATGAGATGCAATCATCGCAACGCAACACCATCGAGGCGACGAGTCCGAGCATTTCTTTCGTTTTCGCATCGAGCGCGCCCGGCTCATACGTGAGCGTATCAACGCCGAAGAAGCGTTTGATGGGACGGTTCTCGATGCCGAGAATGCGCTCGTTCATTTTTTCGCGGAAGTCGTTGAAGTCTTGTACGCGGGACATGAAAGCTCCTTTGGGTATTTGAACATTGGAATCATTTCAACATTTCATCATTAGCCAATGTTGCAATGGTGAACTGATGAAATAGGAATTTGCTACGGCTTCAGTTCTAGCTGACCATATCTTGCATGCAGCGACACCATGTTTCCAATCGCCGCGTACGCTTCCTGCCATCCTCCATCGTCAACTTGTTTCATAAGGTTTTTGATTTCGGCAATCAGTTCGGTTCGTTCGTTCACTTCGCCGCTTACAGATGATGGAAATGGAACGCGAATGTATTCTTCGAGCGCGGTAATATTTTGCCACACAACTGCGAGTCCTGCGAGTATGGTAAGAAGTGTCAGCACAACTTCAATGAAGCCCGTCGTTCTCCCGAGATTCCATCCGAACGGAACGCTCAGACATCCTGCAAACACAATCGCCCAACCGAGGATGGATGTTGAGCGATAGCGTTTCAACATTCTGTAAAATCCGAAGTAATAGTATTGGAGTTCTGCGTCGTTCATCGTGAATCAAGATACTCAGTTCCTCGTTCAAGCAAAAGAACCCGCCGTTGGCGGGTTCTTTGCGAACTTCAAATGCAATTGTTTGAAAGCTACGCCGCAGACTTGAATTTTTTCTTTTGCGCGATTAATGGAATGAGACAGCGTAACGCGGTGTTAACAGCACCCGAATCTGGAAAATACTTGCGCACGTCGGGAGCTAACATCACCGCGCCTTCCTTGACGCGAAAAAATTTGTGAGCGAAGGTTCCATCTTCGTTGTAAATCTTTGCAATGAAACCAACGCTAAGTTGGTTAATATGTTTGCCTCGAACAGCTCCCTTCATACTTTTCAAGTCATATTCGGGCAACATGTCTGGGTCATCCCGCGCTTTCGACTTAGCCTTTCTCTTCCTCATATGTTTTGCGCTGAGCGCATGTTTGTTTTTTTGAGGGACAAGGACATGGCGGAGCCATGTCCCTACAAATTTTTCTGAAAAAAATTACCCCGCCGTCGCGCCTCCGCAACTACTTCCCGCACCCGCAGTGCAGCCGTAACAATGTTCGCCGAACACAATCTGCCGCGCCATCAGCTTATCGAAATCGAAATCCCAAATTGTGTTGGGCGCGCCATGATTCACGCGCCAGTTCAGCATCTGATTAAAATCGCAGTCGTAGATAGCGCCGTCGTAGCCAACGCTGATAAGACTTCTGCACATCACCCCTTCCGCCGCGACGGGATTGAACGCGTTGACGAGTTTCGTCATGTAGTCGTCGTACAATTCGGCGCGCTCCAAAAAATGTTTGAAGCGATTGATGGGCATGTTCGTGATAACGTAGAGATTGTTGAAACGCAGTTGATGCCGCTTCCACAGTTCGTCTTTGAATTGCATTTCAATCGCGGCTTGCGCGGGCGGCAGGTACGCGCCAACAGGATTGTACACAAGATTCAGCATCAAACCAGTTCCCTCTTTTCCGTAACCGAGCGAGTTGAGAATGCGAATTGACTCGATGCTTTTCTCGAACACTCCTTGCCCGCGTTGCGCATCCGTTTCGTGTTCTTGAAAATAGGGAAGCGATGAAATGACTTCGACGTTGTGCTCGCGGAAAAATTCCGGCAGATATTCCATGCTCTTACCGCTGACGGGATGCGGGTCGAGCGTCACGGTCAAGTTATGCCGAACCATCACATGCCTGCCCCCTTGGGGCTTGCCGCATTGGGGCTTGTCAAGTTTCTTCGCTTCGATGACGAAGTAATCGAAGTGGTCGTTGAGTTCTGGCGCGCCCCCCGTGATATCGAGGTTCTTGATTTTCGGATACGCCGCGAGAATTTCCAGACAACGTTCGACTGCGTCACGCGTCATCATCTCCGTCCGTTTCGGTCCCGCATCAACGTGGCAATGCTTGCACGCTTGGTTGCACAGCTTGCCGAGGTTAACCTGAAACGTTTCGACGCTCAACGGCTTGAGGTTGAGCTTTTGTTCAGCCAGCTTCGCTCCGAATTCCATGGGGAGAACTCCTTATGACAAAGAACGTGAGAATCCAAATCACATCGCAGGAGAAAGAAGCCTTCGATCAAGCGGAAGTTCTTCTGGCTCCATTGCAATTATTTTCTTGAAGTCGGCATGAAGAGGATTTAATAACAGATTGTCTTCATGCGGCACGAGAACCGAAGGTACGCGAAGGGCGAGACACCGTTTCGCTATCGCCCACTCCGAGCCAAGAGCCGCTAACTGTTGAGGAGGAGGCGAATCTCTCCAGTTGTCAGGCAACGAGGCAACATCTATACGTTCAACTTTCAGCGATGAAGGAATCTGCAGCGCGATCAACCCGAGCGGCAGAGGAACGACAGGCTTTTGCGCGTGAGCTAGAAACTCCAGAAGCGCGCCCGCGCGAGTTTCTGAAGTATAGAGCATAGGAATGCCTCGCACATTCCATCTACCTCCCGCGAGTTGGGCGCCTTGCCCACTCACATCGCGGATATACTTGAGCAACGTTACTCGATAAACGATCATCGGACGGCTTACGAGTACACTCCATGTGCCATGCGAATCAATTCATCAATTACCATTTGTGTTCCGATTGATGAATTGAGAAGTTGCATCGGCGCTCGCCCGCCCAACGCAATGCTCGGCGACCGCAGCCAAGCGACAAATCCCTCACGGTCGTCGCCATAGATATCAAGTCCCGTTTGAACGAGTTCAGCTAAGTGCACAACGCGGCCCGAAATGACCGCGCCCAACACCTGACGCTCGCCATACCGCTGGAGCGTTCGTTCGGAAACTTGCAGTACTGATGCTATTTCCTTTTTTGAGAGTGAAAGTGTTTGCGACAGTCGTAGCAACGCTTGTTTGGTAACGCCCCGTTCGCTCAACGCTAACAAGTCCCATTGGGTTTTGATTTGTCGCCCCTTCGACCCAAGAATATGGTTTACATGCCGATACGCCATACGTGTTCTCTTTTTATGAATGACATCTGTCGTCAATATAGCGACAAATGTCGGTACAGTCAAGCTTTCATTTCTCGTTGAGTTTCAAGAGACATGTGTTCTCGTTCAGCCTTTCTTTTTGGGGCGAACCGACAGTACACGCTCGCATCAACCATTCTACTGCGCGCTATCTCGCTGTATCGCTTCGCATCAACCTGCAAAAAAGAAGAGTCCAAACCAACGTTCAGGGAAATCAGCAACAACCGTCAGGACCGCAAACGCTGTGGTCCGCAATTTCAGTTTTGTCGTATTCCAAACCCTTACTCTCTCGCGGATGACGCGTTGCGTTCACTTTGCAATTGAACTTCTGCGCGTCCTCGAGCGAAATATTCTCATACGGCTCAACGCCGATAACGCTTCCCGCATATGGACTGTTCGCCTTCGTGTAAACGTTGTACGTTTTGTCGCAGACCGCCATGCGGACGCCGCGTTGAAGCGTATGCCCGTCATCGTCCACAACCATTCTCCATGGACCTTTGTAAACGATCGCCTGATTGCGTTCGAAGCATTCACCTTGCTTGCCTTTGTGTGCAACGATGGTTACAGAGCGGAATTCAATCCCGTTGATCGTCTGCCACGGCTTTTCGTCCCGCTTCACAATTTCCATTCCGTAGAAGCCAGCGTCCTCAAACGCTTTGAGAATTCCCGTTTCGGTGAACGCGCCAGAGATACAACCGCTCCATAACTCTGCGTCGTTCTTCATTTCGAGCGGCACTTCTTCGTCGCTTACGATGTCGGAGATTGCGGCGCGCCCGCCGCGTTTCAGCACACGAAAAATTTCTTTGAACATCTGCGCGCGGTCCTCTTCTTTCACGAGATTCAACACGCAGTTCGACACGACAACATCAATGGAGTCGCCCGCAATCATCGGCTCGTTTGCTCGCAATGCATCGGTGTATTCATCCAGTCGTTGAAGGTCTGCGACGTTGGCAACAGGATTACGTTCAAGATATTCTTCCACCAAATCCAAATTCAGCGCGAGGTCTTGAATTTTTCCTTTGAAGAATTTGATGAACATGCCGCTCTCCGAGTCGTCGATGACCCGACCCGTCGG
>JANNUB010000249.1:0-7002 GCA_031394795.1 Ignavibacteriota bacterium
CGAGTGTTAAATCATCGCGACACGTTGAAGAACTTGAAGCTTGTTGGCAAATGATCGAAACATTCCCGCGCCAATTGCGCCCCAAAGAACGCGACGCCCTCGACTTCGTTCTTCCGCAAGAAAGTCCGGGCTACAACGAGTACCGCAAGCTGATTGACGGTATGGTTGTGCTCGCGGAAGGGCGAAGAGGCAAAGGCAACTTCGTTCTCGGCAAACGGGGCGACCATGCTGACATCACTTCGCCGCTTGCGTCAGTGATTGCATACGGCGTTATCGAAACAACGCTCGAGACATTTACAATTACCATCCGTGAATTCATCGGCGGGCCCCAAGGGGGCGGGCAGATTGATGTCGAGATTGTCGGAAGTCGAGGCGAAGAAATTCCCGACCATTTCGAGGAGAAGCGACGTTGGACATACTCAACCTGGAAACCAAACCAGCCTTCGCCAGCCTCAGGAATTACTGTGCGAGAAGTGAAGGTGAATGATACACTCACGCTTGCAATCGCAAAGCACGAGAAGCGGCTCTGGCTTTGCGATTCGGCAATGATGTTGAACCGCCCGATTCCGATTACAAATTTCTACAACGAGTTGATGCTTCACAAAAACATCCGCGACCCGAAGATTGCGTTCAAGTCGAATTTGTTTTGGGAGGAAGTCGAGAAATATTCGGATGCGGACGTGCGCGCGGCATTTGTTGCGTACAATAAAGTGAGGAAGAAAGTTGAGTTGAAGATTGCGGAGGCGGTTGTGGAGGAAAGGGGATTGAAGACGTTTTTTCGTAAATTGATTGGGAAGAGTTCATTCTAATCGAAAGCGCCCTCACCCCTGCCCCTCTCCCAAAGGGAGCGGGGCTTAGTCATATCGATTGCTTTCGAGTTTCAACCTCCTCTTCTCCCTCTGGGAGAAGAGGCCGGGGGATGAGGGTCGTTTGAAAACAACAACCATATAAATTTGAAATCCAACATAGACATAATCGAGGAAGGCAAGAAGGTTGTCCGCATCGAAGCGAAATCCGTTGCGGACCTTGAGAAACGGATCGGCGGAAGTTTCGCGCGCGCAGTCGAGCTGATACTCGCGTGCAAGGGAAGAGTGATCATCACAGGGGTCGGCAAGTCGGGCATTATCGCGCGCAAGATCGTCGCGACAATGAATTCCACCGGCACTCCTGCGGTCTTCATGCATACTTCCGACGCCGTGCACGGGGATCTTGGGATGGTGCGCAAGGAAGATGTCGTGATGTGCATTTCGAAGAGCGGCAACACGGACGAGTTGAGCAGCCTGCTACCGATGTTCAAACGTCTCGGCGTGCCCGTCATCTCGCTGCTCGGGAAAATGCATTCCATGCTGGCGCAGGAATCCACCGTCGCTCTCGACGCGTCCGTTGAAGAAGAAGCATGCCCCCATGATCTTGCGCCGACGTCATCCACGACGGTAACGCTTGTGCTCGGCGATGCGCTTGCGATCGCGCTTCTCAACAAACGCCAGTTCACGAAAGAGGATTTCGCGCTGTATCATCCGGGGGGAATGCTCGGTAAGCGTTTGCTTCTCGAGGTTGATGAAATGATGGTTACGGGGAACGCGATCCCGCGCGTTTCTCCGCATGTGTCTCTCCGCGATGCGATCATGGAGATCACGACCAAGCGATTGGGTTGCACCCTCGTTCTGAATGACGATGGAACGCTTGCCGGACTCATCACCGATGGCGACTTGCGGCGGTTGCTTCAAAAAACGACCGACGTTTCGAATGTAAAGGTCGCGGAAGTGATGATCAGAAAGCCGAAGACGATTCCCCATGGAACGCTCGCCGTTCTTGCGCTGCAGGAAATGGAGTCGTACAATATCACGCAGGTCATTGTTGTAGATGAGAGAGAAATTCCGGTCGGCGTTGTGCATCTTCATGATTTGGTGAAAGCCGGTTTGAGCGGAGATGATGCTGCATGAGGAGGACAAATCATTTCATCATTTCATCATTGACGATTGCATCATTGTGTTTTGTTGGTTGTGAAGAAAAGATCAAGCCCCCCGTCGTTCCGCTTCCGAATACAGAACAGCCTTCACAAGAAAGCTGGAACAGCACGATCACGTTTTCCGATTCGGCGCGCATCAAGGCGATTCTCTGGGCGGGACATATCGCACGATACACTCAGCAGCGTTCCACGTTGTTACAAGACAGCGTTCGGGTAGATTTCTTCGACGCCGACCAGAAGCACACCTCGTTGCTCACGGCACGGCGTGGACGAGTGAACGACGCGACGGAGGACTTTGCTGCATACGGCAACGTACTTGTCGTCTCCGACAGCGGCACCACACTGAAAACCGACTCGCTTTTCTGGAACAATTCAACGAGAAGAATCTCCACGCCAGCGTTTGTTGACATTGTGTCGCCGACCGAACATATCATGGGCACGGGAATGGAGAGTGATCAGAACCTGAAGAACTACAAGATCTTCCGCGTCACCGGAAGCGCCGTGACGAAGGATTGATGAGATGAAGGGTCTCTGGTTGACGCTCCTGTTGGTTTGTGGTTTTAGGTTCGAGGCGCTGCCGCAAACGGAAAAGCTCATCATCATCGAGAATGCCGATAGTCTCATTGGAAAAGTTGTTGATGGACAGCAGGCTCAAGAACTGATCGGCAATGTGCACTTTTCGCAAGAGCAGGTGCGCGTCTCGTGCGACCGCGCCATTCAATTTAAGACGTCCGGGAATGTGCAGCTCAGCGGCAACGTCATCGTTCAGGACGACAGCCTGACGATGAAATTTCCGAGAGGAATGTATTTCAGGCTCGAACGGCGCGCAGTTGCCTACGACAGTGTCCAGCTCGACGACGGGAGACTTTTGCTCACCGCACGATTCGGCGAATACCTGATCGAGCCGAAGCGCGCGTTCTTCAAAACAGAAGTTGAAGCGAAAGACAAGGATTCGAAACTGAACTCCGATTCGTTGATCTACTTTCGCGGCCAAGAACGCATCATCGCGATGAGCAGAGTAACGATCATGAGTTATGCCGACAACATAACGATGCGCGGACATCACTTCGAATCGTGGCGAAAGCAGCAGTACAGTCGCATGACTGAAAAGCCCGTGCTCGTGCAGCTCGACTCGTCCGCGGCCTCCGGTGCCGTTGACACGCTTGTCGTCCGCAGCATAGTGATGGAGGCGTATCGCGATTCGTCGCGCCGTCTGCTTGCAACGGATAGTGTCGAGATCGTTCGTGCGGACCTTGCCGCGACGTGCGGATTTGCAGAGTTCTTTACGCGCGGCGATAGTATTCACCTGCGGAAAACTCCGGTGGTGTGGTATCAACGCTCGCAGGTTACCGGGGACTCGATCAATGTCTTCCTGCGGGAAAGAAAGCTCGACGTCGTTGACGTAAGCGGAAACGCGCTCTCTATTTCACAGAGCGATTCTGTCCGGACAAACCGCTATGATCAGCTAACGGGTGAGGAGATCACGATGAGGTTCGGTGACAGTGGATTGAAGAGAATAGACGTGAACGATCGCGCGATCTCCGTGTATCATCTGTATGAGGATTCTCTGGCAAATGGTTTGAACAAAACGAGCGGCGACAGGATTGTCCTGCTGTGGGAGAATAAGAAACTGAATTCCATAAAAGTGTTTGGAGGTGTTGAGGGTCAGTATTTTCCTGAAAATCTTGTCCAGGGAAAAGAAGAAACATTTGCGGTTGCCGGATTCAAATGGAAGGAAGGAAGACCATCAAAACGCGAAGAAGATTTCCGTTTTGGAAAAAGTCCGCCAAAGAAAGCAGCAAAGCCGCAGCCGGGCACAAGCCGTACCTCAAGAAAGAGGAAATGATGGCGACCACGAATCAATCGGGAACTACCCCGCAGAGAATCCTGCGGTCGGAGAATCTTGTGAAAACGTACAAGGAACGGACCGTGGTGAACAACGTCAGTATTGATGTGAAGCAGGGCGAAGTTGTCGGATTGCTCGGACCGAATGGCGCCGGAAAGACGACGACATTCTACATGACGGTCGGGATGATTAGTCCCGACGGCGGCAAAGTGTTTCTTGACGACACGGAGGTCACCAAACTCGCGATGTATAAACGGGCACGGATGGGAATCGGCTACTTGCCGCAAGAAGCCTCCGTCTTCAGAAAAATGAGCGTCGAAGAGAACATTATGGCGGTTCTTCAGGTGATGAAGTTAAGCTCGATACAGCGACGTGTGCGCTGCGATGAGTTGTTACATGATCTCGGCATGACGCACCTTGCAAAGAGCAAAGGCTACATGCTCAGCGGCGGAGAGCGGCGGCGCACGGAGATTGCGCGCGCGCTTGCCACCGAGCCGAACTTCATCCTGCTCGATGAGCCGTTCGCGGGCATAGACCCGATCGCTGTCGAGGAGATCATGAAGATCGTGTCCGGACTCAAGCGACGCAATATCGGCGTGTTGATTACCGACCATAACGTGCACGAAACCCTTTCGATAACGGACCGCGCCTACTTGCTCTTCGAAGGAAAGATACTGAAATCGGGCACGGCAGAATTCCTTGCAAGTGATCCCGAGGTAAGGAAGCTCTACCTGGGCGAGACATTCAAACTCGATCGATATCAATAAGTCGAGAGGAACTCAATTCAATGGGGGGATGTTGAGAGTAGTATTCCACCAGTACTGCGTAACGTCAGTTAATCAAACAATCTCAAAAAAAACAGAAAGGAACATCATGAAGAAGCTCATTCTCGCAGCGGTTCTCTCGTGCGTTGCAGTCGCGGCGTACAGCCAGGCGAAGAAAGTCGAAGGGGCAAAAGTCGACGCGGCAACAACGGAGTCGAAGGAAACGAAACTGCACGGCTATGTCGTCGATCAGATGTGCGCGAAAAGCATGATGAAGAAGAGTAATGCGATCGAGAAAGCGGCGAAACACACGAAGGAATGCGCGCTCGAAGAGGCATGCGCCGCGAGCGGGTTCGGGCTGGTGTACGGAGAGGGAAAGTGGGTGAAGTTCGATGAGAAGGGAGATAAGCTCGCCGCTGATATGTTTGCTCAATCCAAAAAGGAAAAGGATTTCATGGCGGATGTGGTTGGAGAGTTGAAAGGCGATAAGCTCGTCGTAGCATCTCTGAAAGAATCAAGTATGAGCAGCGAGGAGATGAAGGGCAAGCCGGTAACGAAGCCTGCAACGAAGGAAGAAGTGAAGCATCACGATCACAAGTAGCGCATCAAGATGAATAAGGTTCCGCGGCACACGCCGCGGAACTTTTTTTATCGTCACTCTTTTTTGCTGTCGGAAGGGGACGAGGGAGGTTTGGAAGGCGATGGCTCCGGCTTCGCAGCGGGTGTTGCTGCGCTGGAGTCGCTTTCGGATTTGTCTTTCTTTTCCGATGACGACGAAGATTTCTTGTCGTTGTTCTTGACGTAGTCGGTAAGATAGAATCCGCTTCCTTTGAATATCAATCCGCTCCCCACACCCATCACGCGTGCAAGCGCATCGTGATTGCAGGAGGGACACTTCACCAGCGGAGGCTCCTTGAAGGATTGCAGTTCCTCCAGTTGATGTCCACATTGTTTGCATACGTATTGATAGGTCGGCATCGCTTTAAGCCTCGATCTTCAGTGTACAGAGTTCAGGATAGTACTTCCAACCCGGCACGAATTCTCTTCAGTCCTTTTTCCAGTTCCGTCGTGGAGCAGGCGTATGAGATTCTCAAACACGCGTCGTTGCCGAATGCGATACCGGGAACCGTTGCAACGTGATGGTGGTCGAGCAAGTACGTTCCCATATCCGCCGAATTCTTCATCATTTGTCCGTTGAATTTTTTCCCGTAAAACGCGGAGACGTCAAAGAAGAAATAGAACGCGCCGCCGGGGATGGTCGCGCGAACACCGTGGATTGCCGCAAGCTTCGAGAAAGCAAAATCCCGGCGGTCTTTGAACGCCTCGACCATTGAGAGAATCTCGCCCGTTCCGCCGATCAGCGCGGCGAGCGCTGCTTTTTGCGCGATGGAGTTGGCATTGGAAGTCACCTGCCCTTGCACTTTAGCAGCGGCTTGCATGACGTCGCGCGGGCCGCCTGAATAACCTATGCGCCAACCCGTCATCGAGTATGATTTCGAAACTCCATTGATCGTTATGACACGGTCCCGGATCGCCTTGACCGATCCGATGCTGAAGTGCTTATTTCCATCATAAATCACTTTCTCATAGATCTCGTCGCTGATGACGAAGATTCCCGCCTCCCGCGCGATTGCGGCGATGTCTTCAATCTCGCTTCGTGAAAGCACGACTCCCGAAGGATTATTGGGGGAGTTGATGATGAGCGCTTTCGTTTTAGCGTTGATTGCCTGCCGGAGTTTGCGCAGGTTGGGTTTGAAATGCTCCTCGATCGCCGTCGGGATGATGACCGGAGTTGCATCAGCCAGTTTGATCATTTCGGGAAAGCTCACCCAGTACGGCGCGATGATGACGACTTCGTCTCCCTTGTTGCAGATCGCTTGAAGAGCATTGTAGATCGCTTGTTTCGCGCCGGAGGACACAACGATCTGATCCGGTTCGAAGTGCAAATCGTTATCGTAGGTAAACTTATTGATGATGGCGTTGACGAGTTCCGGTGCGCCCGCATTCTGTGTGTACTTCGTAAAATTCGCTTCGATGGCTTTGATAGCCGCCTCCTTCACATGGCGCGGAGTGGGAAAATCCGGCTCTCCGGCAGTCAGGCTTACCACATCCATGCCTGCGTCCTTCATGCGCTTCGCCTTTGCCGTGAGCGCCAGCGTTTGGGATTCTTCGATGTTGCGGATTTTGGTCGAGAGTGTCGGCATCGGTTATTTCTTCGCTTCGTTTAATTTCTCTTGAAGTCGTTTTCGCACACGCGCAGGGACGAACGCGGAAACGTCGCCACCGAGTCTCGCGACCTCTCGTACGATCGATGAATTAAGGTAGGTGTAACGCGCGTGCGGCATCAGGAACACTGTATCAATGTTGGGATCGAGCCGTCTGTTCGTTAACGCCATCTGAAACTCAAATTCAAAATCGGAAAC
>JANNUB010000258.1:0-4289 GCA_031394795.1 Ignavibacteriota bacterium
GACGATCGCAATGGAAGAAGGCCTGCGCTTCGCTATCCGCGAGGGCGGTCACACCGTCGGCGCCGGTGTTGTAACGAAAATCCTTGAGTAAGATTTCCCGCAAAGCGGGAAGAAATGGAGTAATCACACTTGGCCGGGCAGAAGATTCGCATTAAACTGAAGTCGTTTGACCACAACCTGATTGACAAGTCTGCGGAGAAAATCATCAAGACTGTGAAATCAACAGGCGCTGTGGTCTCAGGCCCGATACCGTTACCCACGAAGCGTACGGTTTATACTGTGCTTCGGTCGCCTCACGTTGACAAGAAGTCGAGAGAGCAATTCGAGACGCGCGCACACAAGCGGCTGATTGATATTCTCAACTCGACACCGAAGACGGTTGACTCCCTGATGAAACTCGATTTACCCGCGGGAGTTGACGTCGAGATCAAGGTCTGACGCCTTCTTTGACATCGTTATTGTGAGAGAATCTCCGCACACGCGCGGAGGGTGGGACGCGCACGCTGTGTGCACGCCGGAAGAGATGATTTTTCTTTGTAATGGATTTGACCATGACAGGACTTTTAGGAAAAAAAATCGGGATGACCAGCATTTTTGACGATGCGGGTCAAGTGATTCCCTGCACCGTCATCGAAGCGGGACCTTGCTTCGTGACGCAGGTGAAGACGAAAGACAAGGACGGCTACGAAGCGGTGCAAATCGGTTTCGATGAGAAGCCTGCACGCGTGACGAACAAGCCGATGGCGGGGCATTTCGCGAGAACGAATTCGAAGCCGCAGCGCATCGTACGCGAATTTCGCGGCAACGGCGTTTCCGAAGTTCAGCCGGGTCAGGAAATCAAAGTCGAGACGGTGTTTGCAAAGGGCGATACGGTCTCGGTGATCGGGACGTCGAAGGGTAAAGGATTCCAAGGTGTTGTGAAGCGACATCACTTCGGCGGAGGATTTCGCACGCACGGCCAGAGCGACCGCGAGCGAGCGCCGGGCTCCATCGGGTCGTCGTCGTCGCCGTCGCGCGTATTCAAAGGACAACGCATGGCAGGACGCATGGGCGGCGAGCGCGTTACGGTGCGCAATCTGAAAGTCGTCGGCGTCATCCCGGATTCGAATCTCCTGCTGCTCAGAGGCTCCGTGCCCGGAGCGGTGAACGGCTACCTCGAGATTCACAAAGTTGTTGCACAATAATTTCCGAAGATTGAAATGGAATTAGAAGTTTACAGGAAAGACGGCAGCAAGAGCGGCGAGAGCGTGAAGCTTTCCACGGACATTTTCGGCATCGAGCCGAACCAGCACGCGATTTACATGGCTGTGCGTTCGTATCTCGACAACCAACGTCAGGGGACGCACAAGGTGAAGACCCGGGCGGAAGTGCGCGGCGGCGGCAAGAAGCCGTTCAAGCAAAAAGGAACGGGCAATGCGCGCCAAGGTTCGTCGCGTTCGCCGGTGATGGTCGGGGGCGGTTCGATTTTCGGACCGAAGCCCCGCGATTATTCGCACGACCTTCCGGCGCAAGTAAAAAAACTCGCGCGCAAGTCGGCGCTCTCGGTGAAGGCGAAAGAGGGACAAATCAAAGTCGTCGAAGATTTTTCTTTGGAATCGCCGAAGACGAAGGAGATGGTGGCGGTGATGAAGGCGCTCGCGCTCGATGCGACAAAGACGTTGCTCCTCACCGCAAAGAGCGATCAGAACGTGTACAAGTCGGGACGCAACATGGCGAAGCTGCACGTTCTGCCCGCGGATAAAGCTTCGACGTACGACTTAGTGAACAACCAGGTGATTCTGTTTCAGAAAAGCGCGGTTGAAGTTTTGCAAAATACATTCAAGCAATAAGAGAGCGTATGATTGGGATTTTGAAACGTCCTCTCGTGACGGAAAAAATAACGGAGATGCAGGAGAAGGGCGTGTACGGCTTCGAAGTGGAGAAGGGCGCAAACAAAATCTCCATCGCGAAGGCAGTAGAAAAGAAGTTCAACGTGAAGGTTGTCGGCGTTCGGACAGCAACGCACAAAGGGAAATCGAAGTCGCAGATGACGCGGCGCGGGCGATTTGCCGGACGAACATCGAGTTGGAAGAAAGCCTACGTGCGCTTGAAAGAAGGCGAGAAGATTGAGTTGTTCCAGAACGTGTAATCGGAAACTGAACTATGGCAATCCGTAAACTTAGACCAATGACGCCGGGAACCCGATGGATGTCGGTGTCCGACTTCGCTACCGTTACCAAGACGACGCCCGAGAAAAGGCTCCTCGAACCTCTTCACAAAACAGGAGGACGCAACAACACGGGTCGCATCACCTCGCGCCATCGCGGCGGCGGACACAAGCGGATGTATCGCATCGTTGATTTTAAGCGGAACAAAACCGGCATGGACGCGAAGGTCGTTGCGATTGAGTATGACCCGAACCGCAGCAGCCGCATCGCGCTGATGCAGTACACCGACGGCGAGAGGCGCTATATCATCGCGACCGATGGGGTGAAGGTCGGCGATAGGCTTCGGTCGGGCGCGGACGCGGAAATCAAAAACGGCAACGCGATGCCGCTCGGGAATATTCCTGCGGGCACGTTCGTACACAACATTGAGCTTCGTCCCGGCAAAGGTGGACAGCTTGCGCGCAGCGCGGGCGCATCGGTGCAGTTGATGGCGAAAGAAGGAAAGTACGCGCAGCTTCGTTTGCCGTCCGGGGAAATTCGTAACGTGCCGGTTGAGTGTATGGCGACGATTGGCGGAGTCGGGAACGCGGACCATGAGAACATCAGCATAGGCAAGGCGGGACGCTCGCGCTGGCTCGGCATTCGTCCACAATCGCGCGGCGTCGTGATGAATCCCGTTGACCATCCACACGGCGGCGGCGAAGGAAAATCGCCGCAGGGAAATCCGCATCCGGTGTCGCCATGGGGTTGGCATACGAAAGGGAAGAAGACGCGTTGGCGCAAGAATCCGTCCAGCAAGTACATTGTGAAACGCAGAAAGTAATCGAGGAAAGATGAGTCGTTCACTCAAAAAAGGTCCGTTCGTCAGCTTCAGGTTGCAGGAAAAAGTTTCTGCACTGAACAAATCGAATCAGAAGAAAGTCGTCAAGACCTGGTCGCGCGCCTCGACCATTGCGCCGGATTTTGTCGGACATACATTTGCGGTGCACAACGGCAACAAGTTCATTCCCGTGTACGTTCACGAAGGAATGGTCGGCCATAAGCTCGGCGAGTTCGCGCCGACGCGAATCTTCAAGGGGCATCCGGGCATCAAGAAAGAACAAACGAGCAAGCCTGCGTAAGGGCATGGTGATGGATTATTGTCCGAAGGACTCCTTCGGAGGATGGATGGATTGTTGGATGATTGCCTGTTCACCGAATCTTAGAGTTGAATAAAAGATGGAAGCAAAAGCAATAAACAGATACATCGGTACGTCGCCGCGCAAGATGCGGCTGGTGATTGACCTGATTCGCGGCAAACGGGTTGACAGGGCGCTGAACATCCTCCACTTCTCGCCGAAGCATGCGGCGAAGACCGCAGAGAAAATCCTGCGCTCGGCCATCAGCAACTTGCAGAATAAGGATGAGGGCGGACGCTTCGAACCCGTTGATATGATCGTGAAGGAAGCATTTGTTGATGGCGGTATGATGATGAAGCGCATCAGCCCCGCGCCGATGGGGCGTGCATACCGGATCCGCAAGCGCTCGAATCACGTGACCATCGTGGTGGCTGCGGACAAACCACACGTTGCGGCGGACAGGCAGGCGAAGAAGAGCGCGGCTCGCGTCGCGAAAGTCGAGAAGTCAAAAAAGAGTTCATCCGCAGAGGGCATTAAGAACGCAAGCATTAAGAACGCAAGCGTTAAGAACGCAAGCGTTAAGAACGCAAAGAAAGCTCTTCGACCCGGCGGGCGAGAAGAGGAAACGAAGTAAGCCGGGAAAATCAGGAGGAATATTGGGACAAAAAACACATCCCGTTGGTTTTAGACTTGGAATCAATCGTTCGTGGGATTCTAACTGGTACGACGACAAATCGTTTTCCGGCAAGCTCCAGGAAGACGCGACGATTCGGAACTACGTTCGCAATCGCCTCAAAAAGGCAGGCATCTCGAAGCTGCTGATTGAGCGGACGCCGAAGCGTGCGATCATTACCATCAATACTTCGCGTCCCGGTATCGTGATCGGCAGAAGCGGGAAGGAGATTTCCCAGCTTGAGGAAGAGCTGAAAAAAATCACCAACAAGGATGTCAAGATTCTCATCAATGAGATCAAGCGTCCCGAGCTTGATGCGTATCTGGTTGCGGAACAAATCGCGCAGCAGTT
>JANNUB010000225.1:0-8134 GCA_031394795.1 Ignavibacteriota bacterium
CGAAAATCTGTTCACGTCACTCCATCACGCGATGCCGTGGAAAGTCTGGACGTACATCGGGTTCAATAATGAACTCGCCCACTTGATCGAAGCCGCGTCCGATATGTTCTTGATGCCCTCCCACTACGAGCCGTGCGGATTGAATCAGATGTACAGTCTGCGCTACGGATCCGTCCCAATCGTCCGCAAAACCGGCGGCCTTGCCGATACAGTGTATGACTGGCACGAGCAACAATCGTACGGAAGCGACGCAGGGAACGGCTTCTCCTTCAACGACGCGGCGGGTTATGCACTCCAGGACGCTGTCGAGCGGGCAGTGACCATGTTTGACTCGAACAAGCTGACGTGGCGCCAGATTCAATTGAACGGCATGCGCGCTGATCTTTCGTGGGACTCTTCCGCAAAGAAGTATTTGAAGTTGTATGAGATGGCGGCGAGGAAACGACGAGAGTAACACATGTTTTCTTCTGAAGAGATCGTGCAGTTCCTTTTGATGCTTGCATTCCTCAGTGTGCCGTGGCTCTGGCATCTGTCAAAAAAAATTTCCGAACAAAAATTTCAAACGCATGATGAAGGTGAACTCACGTCGGCAGAAAGCGATGTAGAGGGTGTTTTTCCATACGAGTACACACAAACAACGAGCGGTGTATTGAAGAAACATCTACCGGAGGTAATGCGCTGTCCAGAATGCAAACAACCGGTGTTGCTGACCGCCGATGAGCGCACACACCAGATGTTCGTATGTCCACATTGCGGTTATGCCTATCAAGAATCGTCTGCTGCCGTATCGGCGAGCGCCGGTCACCCAATTGCCTACACGTTTGTGGATGAAGAACTACGTGAGAAACTTGAGTCTGTTTCGAGATCCGTACTACCTCCGTTGCCCGAACGCGTGCATTGCATGCATTGCAATGCTGCCTTAAACCTGTCGTTTGAAGAGCGAAGCGCTCGGCGCTTTACGTGCCCATCGTGCAGAAAGACAAACGATGCGACGCACGCACGCTTCGACAATCGTGCGCAGCGATGGTTGGACGGATACACGCTGAAACCATTCGTCGTTTGTCCCAACTGCAACGCGGAGCTGCAACTGGAACAACGCGAGCGCATGAGCGGGGAATTCGTTTGCCCTGAGTGTAACCGGCGAAGCGAGTTTACACGTGATACGGCTGCGACGCTCTCACAATTTTTTCTTACGCGCCATCCGATCTGCCCGGAATGTTCGCACGAAAACACACTTACCAGCGACGACCAAGTGAAAGGGGCCTTCGTCTGTTCGGGATGCAAAGAAGTCATGCAATATGTAGAAGAGTGAATACGCGATCAATAAGTACCAACCTCTGCGACCGTTGAGCGATATACAGCCGACACACTCAAGTTGGAAGCAGAGACGGAAGGATTGTTGAAAGAGATTTTGGAATAAGCAATGACGAAAAATTTGCAAACGGCTGACTTAAAGGGATTTGACAGGCGTGGATTATACAGAATGAAACAGTTCTGTGAGACATACGCGGGCAATTCAATTGTGTCACCACTGGTGACACAATTAAGCTGGACGAATAATTTGATGATTCTCTCAAAAACCAAGTCCATTGAAGAAGAACCGTTGCTGATGGCTGTCGATGACTCGACTCGTCGAGCGGAAGTGAAAGCAAGTTACGGAAGCAAATGATGACGCAAGAAGAATTAAAGACATTGCTTGATGAATTGAGAGGACTGCCCAAAGAGACTGAGTGGGTGGAATTCAAAGAAGTAAAGGAAGGATTCGACTTCCGCAAACTCGGCAAGTACTTCTCGGCTCTCAGCAACGAAGCCAACTTGAAAGGGCAAAGGGCTGCTTGGTTTGTTTTCGGGGTCGAAGATAAGGCACGGACAATTGTCGGCATGCCCTTCCGTCTGAATCGGGGAGACTTGGACAGTCTCAAAGGGGAGATTGCGAACAAGACAACAAATCGAATCACGTTTGTTGAAATCCATGAGTTGATGTTGCCAGAAGGTCGAGTTCTCATGTTTGAGATTCCACATGCACCCAAGGGAATACCAATTGGGTGGGAAGGTCACTACTACGGTCGTGACGGTGAAGAGATTGGGGCTTTGAACATTCAAGATCCTGCTTCAAGTGGATAGAGTGTATGGAAAGATTCGCAACCTGAAATATAGACTCCTTCCGAAAGGGTCGGGGACGTTGTTCCCCATCGGAACGACTATGTATGAGGAATGGGTGATTCGTGAAGCGTTACACAACTGCATAGCTCATCAGGATTACAGGCTGCAAGGACGAATCACGATTGTTGAGAAGCCGAATGAACTTATCCTCACCAACTTGGGGAGCTTTATCCCTATGGATGTCGAGAAGTTTATCGAGTCGGATGCGCCGCCAGAACGCTATCGCAACCGACTCTTGTCAGATGCAATGGTGAACCTGAACATGATTGACACCATCGGCGGTGGTATCAAGAAGATGTTCAACGAACAGAGGAAACGATTCTTTCCCTTACCCGACTACGATGTTTCCGACTCACAAAAAGTCCAAGTGCGGCTTCATGGTCAGATTATTGATGAGAACTACTCTCGTTTGTTGATGGAGAATCTTGATTTGGATTTGAAGACGGTGATTCTGTTGGATAAGGTTCAGAAGAAGCATGTCATTGGTCGGGAAGATGCTCAGGTGTTGAGAAGGAAGAATCTCGTTGAAGGTCGCTATCCCAGTCTATTTGTCTCGAAAACTGTGGCAAGAATAACAGGCAAGAAATCCGACTACACAAAGAACAAAGGGCTTGATAATGAGTACTACAAGAACCTCATCGTCAAGTTCATTGAACAACACCGACAAGCCTCAAGGAAAGAGATTGACGAGTTGCTTTGGACTAAGCTGCCTGAGATTCTCACTGAGAAACAAAAGGTGAACAAAGTGAACAATTTGCTTGCTGTACTCTCGCGTAAGAAAGTGATTTTCAATGCTGGAACGGATAATAACCCATCGTGGAAAATCAAAACGTAGTCTCGGTTCGAATATACATTGTTCTAATAGCTTAACAGAATTTAGTGCTAAATATTTGTTCGGAAAAATGGTCGTTATTGACTAAGCGTTTGCCAAATAACAAGTTAGAACTAATAAAGCTTGAGTTGTTTCAAAAAGAATTATTAGAAACTATTAGATGATTTCTGATAAGGCGACTGATGACTATGGCGATGGTGATGATATTGCTCATGGCGATGACAATGATGATGCCTGCTGACGAAGTGATTGCGTTCATCAAGGCAACACAGCCGAAGGAGTTCGAGAAGTTGGAGCAGCAGTATGGCTCTGCGACGGCGGAGAAGCTCTGTCAGAATCTTTCGAACGAGATTGCAAAGTTCAACGTTAGGTGAGTTAGCGGCGGGGTTAACCTTGTGAGGCGATGCGAAGCGCTTGCTGCGATCCGATTGATTCTCGCACCCATTTCATCTACATTTCTTCGGCATCGCTTCATCACACCAACCCCGAAAGGCATTATCCATGTTTGAAGGATTGCAACCTCAGATATTCTGGTTTCTTCTCGGATTGTTTCTCCTGCTTGCCGAACTCGTCCTCCCCGGCTTTGTGATTATTTTCTTCGGCATCGGCGCGTGGGTCACGACGTTGTGCATTTGGACCGGTTGGGCGAATTCGTTCAACACGCAGCTCATCATTTTTTTGGCTTCATCCATCTTGTCGCTTGTTCTTTTTCGAAGGCAGGGGAAGAATTATTTTCAAGGCAGGGTGTCGGGCAAGTTGGATGACGTCGGGATGCTTGATAGCGTAAAAGGCGAACGTGCAATCGTCGTCGAAGATATTGTTCCGAAAAATCTTGCCGGCAAAGTGGAGCTGCACGGCACAAACTGGAATGCAACCGCCGAAGTGGATATTAAGAAAGGCACACCTGTGGAAATTCTTGAGCGTGAGAATTTGACGCTTAAAGTAAAACCTTTGTAACTCTCCGGTCTCCAAGCTCTGAGCGAAGCGAAGAGCCTCGCATCAATTGCATTGCAGAAAACGATTTTACTGAGGGATCCTTCGCTCCGCTCAGGATTAAAAAAAGGAGAACTAAAATGGAAGGCAGCAGCTTTATTGTTCTTGTCGGACTCGCGTTTCTTGCGTTCATCGTGCTCCTTAGAACGGCGCGTGTTGTTCCGCAAAAGACCGTGTTCATTGTCGAACGACTCGGCAAGTATTATGCGACGTTCGAAGCGGGATTTCATTGGCTGATCCCATTCATTGACCGCATCGCGTACAAGCACTCGATGAAGGAAATGGTGATAGACGTGCCGCCGCAATCGTGCATCACCAAAGACAACATCGCCGTCGAGGTTGATGGAATTCTGTACATGCAGATTATGGATCCGGTGAAAGCGTCGTACGGCGTCAGCGATTACATCTTCGCCTCGACGCAGCTTGCGCAAACGACGATGCGCAGCGAGATCGGAAAAATAGAATTGGATAGAACATTTGAGGAGCGGGAAAAGGTCAACGCGGAGATCGTCGAGGCGGTGGACAAAGCCGCTCTGCCATGGGGCTTGAAAGTGACGCGCCATGAAATCAAAAACATCCTTCCTCCCGCGAGCATCAAGGACGCGATGGAAAAGCAAATGCGCGCCGAGCGCGAGAAGCGAGCGCTCATCGCCGAATCGGAAGGCGACAAGCAGGCGAAGATCAACCGCGCCGAGGGCGACAAGGCGGAAGCGATTGCAAAGTCCGAAGGCGAGAAGATGAAGCGCATCAACGAAGCGGAGGGACGCGGGCAGGAAATCGAGCGCGTGGCGTTCGCGACGGCGAAGGGCATTCGTGAAATCGCCAACGCAATCAGCGACAAAGGCGGCACCGACGCGGTGAACTTGCGCATCGCTGAATCATACTTAGCCGAGTTCGGCAAGCTCGCGCAGAAGAACAACGCGATGATTATTCCATCGAATCTCTCCGACGTTGCGGGAATCGTCGGTTCGATTGGAAAGATTTTTTCGGCGATGAATCAGAGGGAAGTTGAGACGCAGCCAACAAAGAAATAGGTTATTCTTGAAAGGAGTTGCCAATGGAAGCAGCAAAGTTTCATGAGATTAGGGAGAAGTTTGGGATCAGCGACGACGACATCTACTTCTATGAGGTAGAATCAAACGGCGCGCTCAAACTTTTGCGCGTCAGTGAATACGAATTGCTCGCGCAAGAAGGTCTGAAAGACGTTTACGACAACGAACCCGACGGCGTGTGGGAGAAATGTCTTGAGCGCTAATCAAAGGGATATTGTTCTTGTGAAGTTTCCCTTCTCGGACTTAGAGAATGCGAAAGTGCGACCAGCGCTTGTGGTATCGAACGAGAGATACAACAACCGCTACCTCGACCGAGTTGTCGTAGCATTAACTTCAAACCTGAGTCCAGCGGATTTCAAGATCATTCTTGATGATGCAGAATGTTGAGTCAGGTTCATTGCCGCTCAAGAGCGCAATCCGGGTTGACAAGCCATTCTCGGTACTGAACTCGAAGATTCTGAAAGTTCAGGCGAAGGTTTCCCCTGAAACGTTCGATGAAGTGGTCCAAAAGCTCATCGCGCTTCTGAGATAGCGAGAGAATCGCTTTTGGAAAAGATGACGACTGAAAAAAAAATTCGGACAATGGAAGAGCTCTGGGACGATCTCTGCAAGAACCCCGAGGATATCGTTTCGCCTGAATGGCACCGCGAAGAATTGCTGCAACGTGAAAATGCAGTTGCAGAAGGAAAGGCGTCGTTCCTTGACTTGGAGACGGCAAAGAGGAGAATTCTCAAATCCTGTATTGCCACGAGTTTCAACTCGTGGAAGACAGAGTCGAAACCTTCCAACAGGCTTTAGCCAAACACTGAATGTTGTTTGGCTAAAGCCCAAGACTTTTTTTCATCTGCCCACGACTTGAAAGTCGTGGCAATAGTAGATCAAGACTACTTTTTCAAGAAGATGTAGTTCATGCTTCGATGCATCGGCATAGGATTGTTGTTTGCAATTGTCGCGTACCTTATCGGCGTATTCGGTGGTGGATATTTGGTTTCACTGCTTTCTTCAAACCAACACGATAAAGAAATGGAAGCGGCGATGACGGGCGCGTTTGTTTTTGGTCCGTTGGCGGCGATTTTTGGGTTTGTGATTGGGATGATTCGCTCGTCCCATAGGACTCCTGCGGAGAAGCGCGACTCAACTGGCGCTCTTTCATAATCATCATGAAGTCATTATTCGTTACAGTAATTCTTCTGGCAGCATTGGTTGGTTGTTACGATGCTGGCACTGAACCTGCTTAACGAATAATTAGGATCAACTACAGCAACTGCTACATTGGCGATTCTATCATCATATCTCTCGATGACAAAGTGCTTCTCCGAGATCTCGAATACAGCAACGGTGTAAATGTGTCGCTTGGATGTCTGATACCAGCGACGGAAGGACGGCACAAAGTCACTTTACGGATGCCAGCCGTTCAACTTGTTACCGACATATTGGTATTGGTTCAACACGACACCAATACGGGCATTGATACCTTTTTTGACAGGCAACGTTCAACGGTTACGTGTTCGGTATATCAAATTCGATAGCAATCATAATCCTTCAAGTATCCTTCCGCTTTTTTGTTTCATATTCTCAACTCAAAACGAATAAATCAATCACAACAAATCTGCCTAATCTCCTCCTATGCTTTGCGTAAACACCTACACACAAGATTACGTTGACGAGTGCCGTTCAAGAATGGAATCGCAGCTTGCCGCGTACAGGAAGTTGGTTGCAACAGTGAGGAAGAAAACTGGGAGCGGTAAATCCGCTTTCAACTCGGCGGTTGATTCGTTTGAGCCGCTGTTCTTCAACAGTCTCGTCGTGGTCTTAGACAGCTTTTTCGTTCATCGACGCAGGACAATCGAGGAGAAGGACGGCAATCCTCTGAATGAAGTTCGGATGATGTGTAATTCCATTCTGCAGAATCGCGGTGTGCTGTCTGCGGACAAGACTATCAAGTACAATCCATTGAAGACTGTTTTGAAGTTTCAAGTCGGCGATGAAATTAAACTGACTGAATCAGAATTCGTCATCCTCGTCAAGGCGTTCTTTGCTGAGATCGAATTGTGGTTTGTGATTGAGTTTGCCTAAATTGCAACCGAGTCTACTGGTGAGACAAACAGAAATCAAGCGAAATGAACTCGAATGAAGAAAATGAAGGGCGTTACATTCCAGCTGAAATTCGTCGAGCAGTTTTGCTTGAAGCTGGTCACGCCTGTGCAATTCCGACATGCCATTTTCCAGCAACGGAGTTCGCACATATTGAACCTTTCGCTGTGGTGAAAAAACATGAAGTTTCAAACATTGTCGCCTTGTGCCCAAATCACCACCATCTTTATGACCAGAGGAAGGCGATTGACCGAAAGTCTATGAAGACTTACAAACTCAAACTTCAGTTGCTCAACAATAGATACACCAAGTACGAGCTTCGGCTTCTAACACTTTTAGCAGAAAAACCAATGGTATTAGCATCGGGTGAGATTGAAACAATGGGACTATTAATGGATGGCATTATTGAGAACGCAAAGACGTTTGAAACTCAATCCATTGTTGTCACAGATAACGCAACGGGAATAAAGACGTTCGAAGACCAGTTTGTCCAGAGTTTCGCTGCTCGGCTTACGCAGAAAGGTCGAGATTTCATAAGCACATGGAAGTCAAGCACGGACAACCTGCTTGACGCGCTATGACTCAAACGCCGAACATAGCCCTGCCTTTGTTCTCATTTCGCAAGGCAAGTCATTTGGGAGTCCAGCAAATTGAAGAAAAGTTGCACGGATTTGGAACCGATTTGTTTTGTGGACTTATTGTTTTTGTCTCTGCGATCTAACGAATCAACTTACTCACTGATGTTACGCACTGGCGCATTGGTTGGGCGCCGCAGGGCACAGGGTCATGGCTAAAGCCCGCAGGGTTTACGTCATCGAGTCCCCACCATAAATGGTGGGGTTATGCGACCCCGAAAACAAAGCAATAACTCCAGCCTTTAGGCTGGAGACAGAACTGATATATAACAATTGGGCTTTAGCCATGATGTCGGTTGAACCACGGAACAACTCTCATCGCGCTTCATCTGAAACAGACGCTGGTTGCGTAACATCAGTTACTC
>JANNUB010000235.1:0-6295 GCA_031394795.1 Ignavibacteriota bacterium
ATCGACCGGCGCCCGCCCGACTCGTACCCGTTCGTTGTACTCCAGCAAATGCTCATTTCCCTTGACGTAGATCGCTTCATGGGGTGCGTCGTGAATAACGTTGTTCGCCACGTAGCTGCCAACGCCTGAAATATTTATGGCGTACTGTCCGGTCCTGATCCATCGGCTGTAGTCGTGTATGTGGTTGTTTGTTGCGAAGTTCTTCCCCGCAATGAGCGTCATCCTGTCGCCGCCGCCCAACATTACACCAGCGACTGCAACGTCGAAGATATCGCAGCTTGTTATTCCGTTCTCAGTTCCGTCGTTGAACACCACCGCATCACCGCCGAGGAAGGAGAATGAGCAGCCGGCAATTACGCAGTGATTTCCACCGGACACAACGACGCCGCTGTTTCGGGAGAACGCGAAGTCCAGATCCCGTATTGTAATGTTTGATGTACTATCGAGTGAAATCAGCGGCGCATCAAGCATTGAGACAGTCACACTTCCTTTGTGTAATGGTCCGGGAGGCCAGAAGTACAACACGCCATTCGTCCGATCGAGATACCACTCGCCCGGAGTGTCGAGCTCTTCAAGGATGTTGAGGAAATAGAAGCGTTGGTTTGTTGTGTATCCGTAGTGATGATGAGGAGGAGCGATGGTGATAGTGGTCGTTGCGGTGTCAATCGCCCCGACTTTCTGATACGAATCGCTCCAGTCCCATGTCCAGTAGCCGTGCACATACATCTCGTTCGCTGATGACCAACGGTCTGGCCTGTCGCCGGAATACTGGATTGTTCCGTAGTGTCTCCCGACCGGAACATCCTTGAATCTCTTCTCCCGATCGAGTCCCCGATTGTACAATGTGTCGCCGGACTGCGGCACATCAGCAATGCTCAGCCAACCGGTGTTTGGGTAACGGGCGATGGTCATTCGCTTTCCGTTGAAGAACAGCTCCATGCCCGGTCCACCGCGACCAGCAATGGTGCCATAGTCTGTTATGCCAATCTTCCCAAGTTCGATTTGCAGAATCTTGTCACGGAATCGTGCGTCGATTCGTTCCGAGACAGAAGCATCGCTTATCCTGGTGAAGCCTTCGATTGCTTTGCCTCCTGTGAGGAAAACTTTTTCACCATGATAGGATCGCCATACGGCGGGTTTGTCGCTTGAGCCGCCGTCCTGCATATTCAAGTGCAGCGTGTTTTGCAGAGAGTAATTACCCTTACGGATGAAGACTGTAACAGTATCGCCTGATTTCCCACCGGTTGCCTTCCATGTGCGTACAGCATCGCGCGCTCTTTCAAGTGTAGCAAAAGGCCCGTTGTTTTTTTCTTTGTTAGAAGACGGAAGTTTCCCTGACCAGTTGTCATTTCCGGAAATCGAAACGTAGAACGCCGATTGTCCAGCGTGCGAGTATGCAAACGGAAAAGCAAGGAGTCCCGTGATTATGGCAAGACGTAAATGTGAGTTCATGTTGAGCAGGGTGTAGTAGTGGAGGAGAATGTGGATGAAGAAATATTGGTATTGCAACGCTCAAGTGCAAGCGTGTTTCATGTGCAAAATGCCGTGTCTTTATTTGTATACAAAATTCGCGTATCTTGATCCGGCACAACGAAGACATGAGAACAGCGATTCGTTCATACCTAGTGTCTTCCTGCAAGGCATCCATCTCGTTTGGCTATCTCACCGCTATTTCTCATTCGATGTAGGAGGTATTTTGAAATGTCACTTCTTCGTTCACTCATTCCGCTGGCGCTCATTGCCGTTTTGGTTGCCACCGCGTTTAGCGATGGCGATAAGGAATTCGATGGCAAATGGACTTTGCTTCCGCTCAAAAGTCCCGAAATAGATCTTTTCAAGACATCATCTGTTGACATCTCACAAAACGGTTCGACCGTTGCAATCATTCACATACACATTTACCGAGTTGAAGTCGCTGGAGCAGGCACTTAAAACATTCAAGCAGTTCACAAAAGGATACGTTGTCTGGGATAAGAGTGTGCGGTCATCCCTGTATGTTGCCTTTACCGTTGCGGGGCTTGAGCGCTGTGTTGTTGTGAGTGAAGATCTAATCCCGATGATGGAAAAAGCAGGCGTGAAAAAGGTCGAGGATTTTCGCGGCAGGTTTGTCGGACAAACGGACGCGCAGATCAATCGTTGGGCGTACGACACGTATGGGTCAAGATGCAATAATGATTACGTCGTATGGCTGGGGGGAGAATCAGGGAGAATCATGAAGCCGGGTGTTGCCGATTTTGCAATTGCCAAGCGCGCCTTCGTTACGGATCTTTCAACACTGCCATCCGACACGATAGAATACAGGCTTGCCGACGAGATCTTCAGAAAGCAAAAACCGTTTTCGATGGTCATGGGTTGGCATTCTTATGCAAAGGACAAAGAACGCGACTACGTCCGTCTGGCATCCCACTACGCGTTGCGCGTGGAAGGTCTTCACACTCTGCCCAATCTGAGTTTCACCAGTATGACTCCTCCATCGCCGGGATTCATATTCAAAAACAATCACAATGTCATCGATGGAAAAGAGTACAAGCCTGAAAAGAAAGTGTACGTGACCTGTATTCAAAGTGATGGACTGGGTTTGGGGGCATGGGAGAAGCCCGGGCGCGGATCCATTCCGTATGCTTGGGAAGTTACCATTAACTGGCTTTGGATGTGCCCGACGATGTTGGAAAGTACATCGTTGACGCATACTACGAAGGGATGCCGGATGCTATCGGCTTCGTCAATGGCTATGTTCCTGCTTATACGTTTTCGTCGCGAAAGGGGAGGCCGTTTGTTTCATACGATTATTATCTTTCCGAAACACGTCCCGAGGCGAACGCCGTTGTTGATCTCCAGGAACTCGCATCCATCAACAAGGAGCGTCCATACTTCTTGCTTGTCCACGTCCGCCAGTGGAGTGATATCGTGAGAGTGAAAGGAATTCTGGACAAGTTGGGTCCGGAGTTTGAAGTTGTATCGCTGGATGTGTTTCTGAAGATGGCGGGAGAGAATCCCACGTTCAAGGAACGGTATCTCTACAAATAGTCCGAGCAAACACCATGGCAACATATGCTCATCGTTGGGCAGACGGAACAGTGAGCGTCTGCAGCGCGAAGAATAGGAATGAAGCGATGATGTTGTTTGATCAGATTGACGGCGTATCGCGCAAACTCATCATCAGGCTTAAGGCGCCGATTCTCTTCACAGTCAAAGCAGATCTCGACCGCCGGTGGGTTCTCGATGTGCATGAACCTCTGGGTGAGGATCTCTCAAATGAACTCGAGGAGAGATGCTATCCGAATTATGACAAGACGCTTTCACAATGCGCAATGGATTCTAAGATGGGGACCTATAGCGAGAACGATCTCAAGAGGCTTGCGAAAGCACTTCAGCAAGACGAAGCCGAGGCGGAAAAACGGCTCAAGAGCGTGTTTCCCACGTTAGATATCGTGGCCATGTTTCCCAGGGGACTCCCGGGTCAGGAGAATTGAAACAGAATCATTGAGTAAGGAGGGATTCCGTCATGGACACCGTTTACCTCGTCGCCAGCGGCGACTTGCGGCTTTCGGCAAACCAGAATTGCGAACCAGCCCAAGCAGAAATGGAACGCCGTCTTGTTGCGGCAGTAGAATCGCTTGGAGGTCGCATACAGCGCGCTCATCCTTTTGATGAGAAAAAGAAACACGGTTTCATCGACAGCCAGAAGTATGGGATAGAAATATTTCGCACCATCCCGAAAGAGGCTCCAGTGATTGTGGCCGAAGCAGTTTGGCAGTACAGCCACCATGTGCTTGCAGGTCTGATGGCGCATGGCGGGCCGATCCTGACTGTCGCAAATTGGAGCGGAACGTGGCCCGGACTTGTGGGGATGTTGAACCTGAACGCCTCTCTCACAAAAGCGGGTGTCACATACAGTACGCTATGGAGCGAGAACTTTACGGATTCATTTTTCATAGCCGGACTGAAACGATGGATAAAAAAAGGTTCAGTCAAGCATGACCTCTCGCATGTCACCGCTTACAAAAAAACGAACATCCCGAAGAGAGCTGAAGAAGAAGGGCGAGAGTTTGCAAAAGAATTCCGCAAGAGCCAGCCCATCATGGGTGTCTTTGATGAAGGATGCATGGGAATGTACAATGCCATTATTCCTGATGAGTTGCTTCACGAGACCGGCGTCTTCAAAGAACGGTTAAGTCAATCCACGTTGTATGCGAAGATGCTTACAGTCCGCGACGAAGAAGCTCGTGCTGTTTACGACTGGCTTATCGGGAAGGGAATGAAGTTTCAGCTCGGGAGCGACAGTAGCACGGAACTCACAGAAGCGCAGGTGTTGCAACAGTGCAAGATGTATATTGCCGCGTTGCGTCTGGCGAACGAGTTCGGGTGCGCTGCAATTGGGATTCAGTATCAGCAGGGGCTTAAGGACCTGACGGCTGCTTCGGATCTTGCTGAAGGACTGCTCAATAATGTCGAGCGGCCCCCAGTCTATCATGAACAGACCGGCGAAGAATTATTTGCGGGTGAAGCCTTGCCGCACTTTAATGAGGTTGATGAATGTGCTGGATTGGATGCATTGATCACGTATAAGCTCTGGCGACAATTAGGGTTTGCACCAGAGACGACATTGCATGATCTTCGTTGGGGCAGACAGTACAGTGGCAATGGTGTTGATGATTTTGTATGGGTGTTTGAAATCTCAGGGGCAGTTCCTCCCGCGCATTTTGTTGATGGATACCGCAACGCTACAAGCGAGCGGCAGCCCCCGATGTATTTTCCAAGCGGCGGAGGCTCGATCAAGGGCGTCAGCCGCCCCGGACATGTCGTGTGGAGCCGCGTGTATGTTGAGGATGGAAGACTGAAATACGACACAGGACTCGCTGAAGCGGTTGCTCTTCCTGAAGAGGAAACGAATGAACGCTGGCGTCTCACCACGCCTCAATGGCCAATCATGCACGCGGTACTGAAAGGAATAACCCGCGATCAGATGATGGCGAAACATAAGTCCAACCACATCCAGGTTGTGTATGCGCCCAACCGTGCTGACGCCCGACGCTCACTCTATACAAAGGCTGCTGCTATGCGAGAGCTTGGTGTTGATGTGTATTTCTGTGGAAGAATATAGCATTGTAACACAACAGAAACTCAAGAGCCGAATCGCGTGATTCGGCTCTTGCACTTCCGGGATAGACTTGTCTCAATTCACTTTGCGAGGACAAGTTTCATCATCTTTGAGAGTTTCAGTATGCCGTTCGGAACTGTTGCCGTGAAACGCGCGAGGTACACACCGCTTGCCACGTCGTGGGCGAGCCAGGTTGCAGTTCGAGGGCCTGCCTCCTGATAGCCGTTCACGAGTTCCGCCACTTTTCTTCCAAGGATATCGTAAACAATCAGCGACACATGAGTCGCTTCGGGCAACTCGTAGTTAATTTGCGTTGACGGGTTGAAGGGATTTGGATAGCATTCTCTGAGAGTAAATGCCTTCGCTTCAAGATCGGCGGCGTTCTTCTTTGGCCCCGCGCCTGGCGATGTTTCTCCTCCCATAGTCGCCAGCGCGGATTCGCTGAGTGGGTCCCCCGGAAACCGCGCAATAAGCCGCAGGAAGTAGTTTTTGCCAAGCGTCTCATTCTTGAGACGATACCATGCAATGTTTCCGGCATTAAACAAAGCATGTTTCGCGATAGTGCTATCGGGATTGTTAATCAGGGAAGTCGAGAGTCCAAGCGCTTGTCCCGATTCTCCGTGGTCGCCCTTGAGCAACAGCCCAACGAGAAGAAGCTTTGCCGTTCCGGAGAGGCGCGTGCCCGCATGACGCGAGATGGCGTCATCAAGCAGCTGTCTGCCATTTATTCGCAGCCTGCCCGCAAGACTGAAAGCCGTGACAATTGCGCGGCTTCCCACGAAGCGATCCGGATGCCGTTCCAGGAGATTTCTGAAGGCTGAGAAAGCCCCAAGGCTATCGTTGTTGTGCAATGATCTATACGCAGCGTTCAATTCGCCAATACCGGTGGTGTCCCCGTCGAGGATTCCTGCCCCCGAGTCAGAGATATATGTCGGCGGCTTTCCCGCGACCCCGACAGGTCGGGTCATTACCCCGGCCCAGTTGTTCGGATCGAAATTCAACTCGCCGGAGTAGTCGACGTTTCCATAGATCGATGGATACGCGGGGTAGTCTCCCCACCAGTTGCCGCGGGCATAGATGGTTCCACCATAGTTGGAATACACGTCATAGTAGTCATTCCAGTAAAGGCTGTTAGCGCCGATGTAACTGCCAAGAGCAGGGGCAGAGTAACCGTCGGCGTATACCGCCCAGCCG
>JANNUB010000321.1:0-1947 GCA_031394795.1 Ignavibacteriota bacterium
ACCGGCGACATCGGCGTGATTGACAGCGACGGGTTCCTCCGCATCACCGACCGAAAGAAACATCTGTTTGTCAGCAGCGGAGGAAAAAACATCGCGCCGCAGCCAATCGAGAATCTCTTTCTCTCATCCAAGTTCATTGAACAGTTTGTGCTGATCGGCGAGAAGCGGATGTTCTGCACGGCGCTCGTCGTTCCCGATTTCGATGCGCTCAAAGAATATGCGAGCGCGAACAACATCGCATTCAATTTCAATCACGACCTTGTTCAGAATCGCGCCATCTATCAGGTCATGGAAAAGGAAGTTGATGCCCTCCAAAAAGATCTTGCCAACTTCGAGCGCGTGAGGAAGTTCACTCTTCTCGCGAAACCGTTCACGATTGAAGACGGCGAGATGACGCCGACGCTAAAAATCAAACGCAACGTCGTCGAAGAAAAATACGCGCACGCGATTGACGGGATGTATGAGGGGCTGACGGACTAAGTACATTACATGGGTCGTACACTCCTTGCCTTGCGTTCCCCTTTTCGGTACCTTTTCAACGTGAAGAAGTCAAAAGAGGAAATAGCTCGCTGCATCGAAAGTACGCTGGCTGCTAAACCGGAGATTCTCTTTGCCTACCTCTTTGGTTCCTTTGTCGAGTCTGAAAACTTCGGAGATGTCGATGTCGCGGTGTATGTCGACACAGCGGCATATACCGGCGATACGTTGCAGTATTCACTCCGACTCGGAAACGCGTTAGAGCGAACCGTCGGTTACCCTCTCGATCTGATTCTCATCAATGAAGCGCCCGACCATCTCATTCATCGCATCTCGGAAGGAACGTTGATTGTTGACCGGGATGACGACTTTCGCATTGATTTCCTTAGCCGCGCGTGGAAGCGTTACTTTGACATCGAGCCGAAGCGGCGGCAAGCGTACCTCGACATGCTAAGTTAAGTATGCGGTCACTCGATTGGGAAAAGATAACAACGCTAACGGCGGAAGCTGAGAAAGCAGTTGCTCAACTCGGAGAATATGCCGGAATTGCTCCAGCGGACTTGGTAGCCAATTCGGAGAAACTTGGCAACATGAAGTATCAATTCATTGTCGCCATCGAGGCGTGTATTGATATATGTCAGCACGTAAGTGCGAAGTTATTTTCGGAAGTTCCGCAATCTTATGCGTCGTGCTTTGATGTTCTCCGGGACAACAACATTATCAATGGTGAGCTGGCCGCTATGATGTCGGACCTTGCGCGATTCAGAAATGTTATTGTCCACCGCTACTGGATCGTCGATGATTGGCGCGTTGTGGAAAATCTCCAGAAGGTGGATGCCATTGATCTGTACCTTCACGCTATTTCCAATATGCCTCGTTAGCCCTGACAATTGCGCAGCCGCTCACACCAACTCACTGCCGCGCAGACCCGTCTCCACCTTGCCTTTCCCACGCCTTTTGGCTAATTTCCTTTGAGGTTTCCCTCAACTTTCAGTCATTTTTCCTTCGTAAGGGATTGTGAATGCTTGAGCAATACGCTCCAATAGGAATCATGATGCTGACCGCGATTGTCTTCGGCATCGTGCTCGTGAATGTGAACCGTTGGATTGGACCAAAGAAGCCGAACGACGAAAAACTCTCCACGTATGAGAGCGGTATGGAGCCGGTGAAGTCGGCGCGTGAACGATTCTCGGTGAAGTTTTATTTAGTGGCGATGATGTTCATCGTGTTCGATATTGAAATCGTCTTTATGTATCCGTGGGCGGTGAAGTTTAAGCAGCTTGGACTTTTCGGTTTTGTTGAGATGATGATATTCATCGGTATTCTGTTAGTCGGGTATTTGTACATTTGGAAGAAGGGAGCGTTGAAATGGGATTAGAGCAATTGGAACAAGACGGCTTCATGGTAACGAAGTTGGACTCCGTCATCAATTGGGCGCGCAAGAACTCCCTCTGGCCCATGCCGATGGGA
>JANNUB010000337.1:0-2878 GCA_031394795.1 Ignavibacteriota bacterium
GCTCAGAATTCGGAACGCTGAAGAAAGGGAGTCCTGCTGATTTCATTGTGCTGGATTACTCTGCTCCAACACCACTCAATGCAAGCAATCTGCTTGGGCATTTTTTGTTTGGGATGAATTCGGGGATGGTGACGAATACAATGATCAACGGTCAATGGACAATGTTCAATGGTCAATTGGTTGGGGTGGATGAGGAGAAGGTTATGGCGGAAGCGGCGAAGGTAGCCGGACGGTTGTGGAAACGCTTGAACAGATGAACTGTCAATGGTCAACGTTCAACGTTCAATTGTCAATGTTGAGTGCGTAGGCGGTTGACAATTGGCTATTGGTCGTTGACAATTGACCGTTGTGCCGGTCTGGAAAAAATGGAACCGCGGATGACACGAAACGAACACGGACTAACACGAATCATCATCCGCGAACATTCGTGTTGTTTTCGCGTCATTCGTGGTTACTCTTGAACGGCCAATGGTCAACGATCAACTGTCAATGGTGAGTGCAGAGGCGGTTGACAATTGGCTATTGGTCGTTGACAATTGACCGTTGTTCTTCTGAACATGACTTAGGAAACGTTGAGAGACGAGATGGCGGAGCTTATTCCCATACAGTTCGAAAACCTTCTCAGGCGCATCTACCGCGAGTACACGCGCACGGGTTCGATTTTCGATTTGCCGTCTCGGAAATTCTATCGTCCGAGCAGCGAAGCAGATATGTCTGTTTCGTTCTGTGGAAACGCCGCAGCAAATCCTGTCGGACCGGCGGCGGGACCGCACACGCAGCTCGCGCAGAACATTGTCCTCTCGTGGCTCGTCGGCTCGCGCGTCATTGAACTCAAGACTGTGCAAATCAAAGACCGGCTTGAGCTTACTCGCCCGTGCATCGATATGGCAACCATTGGTTACAACACCGAATGGTCGCAGGAGCTGAGACTCGATGAGTCGCTGCGCGAATATGTGAAGGCGAGCATGATTGTGGAGATGCTGAGAAACTCGTTTCACGGTTCAGGGTTCTCCGAAGGAGTCCGTTCGGACAGGTTTCAGGCTCCTGAACCTTGCGACCTGAACCTTGAAACCATCTTTGACATAAGCGTCGGTTATGATCTCGCAGGAATTCAGTCGCATGAGATTCGTGCATGGTTGAAAACAATGCGCGATGTTTCGGCAATCATTGAGGAACTCCGGCAGGAGATTCCGGAGGAATTCAGCGCCTATAAGGACATTCATTTCAAATCTGAAATCGGGAATAGCATTACTCTTTCAACATTTCACGGAACTCCTGCCAGCGAGATCGAGCGCATCTGCGAGTTCCTTCTGAGCGAGATGGACTATCATGTCATAATCAAGATGAATCCGCCGATGCTCGGAAAAGAAATGCTTGAAAATCTTCTGCACGCAGCTCTCGGTTACACTGAAGTCGAAATCAATCCAAAAGTCTATGATATGAATATCACTTTTGCAGATGCTGTGGATGTAGTTCGCAGACTGCAAAGTGTTGCTGCGCGCTGCGGAAAAACTATAGGCGTAAAGTTTGGCAACACGCTTGAGGTCATCAACAAAGGAAAGTTTCTCAAAGACAAAATCCAGTATCTCTCAGGCCAGCCTCTGCACGTTTTGCATTTGGCGCTTGTGGATGAGTGGCGGAAAGCATTCGGTTCCGCGTTTCCGATTTCATTTTCCGCCGGCGTTGATGCAAACAATTTTTCCGACTGCGTTGCGATCGGACTCGTGCCGGTTACAGTCTGCACGGATTTATTGCGCCCCGGAGGCTACGGCAGGCTTCCGCAGTACCTCATCAACCTCGAAAGAAGGATGAATGCTGTGGGCGCAAAGACCATTTCAGACTTCATTGTAAGGTCGCATGAAGAGACTGGCAAGTCCCCAATCGCAAATCCCAATTCTCAACTCCTGAGCAATTCCATTCTTCACAACACATCTGAATTGCTCAAGTCCACCATCGAAAATCCTCGTTATCATTCCAGAAACAACCAAAAACCTCCCCGAAAGATCGGCAGCCATTTGCACCTCTGGGATTGCATCAACTGTGACAAGTGCATTCCCGTTTGCCCCAACGACGCCGTCTTTTTTTTCGAGGTCGAGCCAGTTGAATTTGAATTCAGGAATGTCAAGATTGTGAACGGCGAATGGAGTGAGGTTGGCCCGGATGTTTTTCGCGTTCGAGAGTCTCACCAGATTGCAACATTCGCGGATGCGTGCAACGAGTGCGGCAATTGCGATGTCTTCTGCCCGGAGGATGGCGGACCCTACATCGAAAAGCCTCGCTTCTTCGGCTCGCTCGAGGCGTGGCGCAAGTGGAAAGATCTGAGCGGGTTCTTCCTTGCGCGCGAAAACGGCAAGCCTGTATTGTACGGCAGATTCAAAGACAAAGAATATGTGCTGAGGCTCAATGAAGAATCGCATGATGCTTCGTTCCATGTTGACGATGTAACTGTGAAGCTTGATTGGGAATCTCAAAGAATCCTGAATGTTACACACAGCCATGACTCCGAAGGCAAGGTGATTGAGATGGCGTATTACTTCACAATGGTCTCGTTGATAAAAGGAATGCTCAATTCCAATCGCGTTCATTTCGTGAATGTCGGACTACTACACGGAGGAGAACTCCATGCATGAGATACTCACAACGCCTGCGGATACAAAGATGCTAACGGTTGAGTTCACGCTTAACGGTCAGCCGTTCAGCGTGACAGCTCATGAAGACGAATCCTTGATGGATTTGCTGCGCGAGTATGCTGGACTCATCTCGCCGAAGAACGGCTGTGCGCCGCAGGGTTCATGCGGCTGTTGCACGGTCATCGTTGGCGACAAGGCGGTGTCGTCGTGTGCCGTCCCCGCGAAGAATGTCATCGGCAAAAGCGTGC
>JANNUB010000428.1:0-2059 GCA_031394795.1 Ignavibacteriota bacterium
GAAGAACGGGGTGTGCGACAAATTTGTGGGTGGACTTGACTCTCTCTTCTTTTTTCCGCAGAATCTGAATGCTATAAAAACATTCAGATTATGGAGGTCCAATGATAGACACTCTCGAAGCGCTTGAGCAAAGACGAACCGTGCTACACGAACAACTGCAGTCCCTTGGCGATTTTCGACCGGGGACAATCTCGGTGAACTTTCGCAAGTGCGGCAAGAAGAACTGCGTGTGCGCCCGACCGGGTCATAAAGGGCACGGGCCGCAATACCTATGGAACACGACCTGCGGCGGTATCAGTCGAGCACAGAATCTACGTTTGGGGCCGGAATTGCAGAAGGCTCAGAAAGAGTTGGAAAACCACAAGGTTTTCCTGCGTGTATGCAAGGAATTGGTGGAGATAAATGAAAGGATTTGCCGACTCCGGCCCATCCGTGAGATCAAGGATGAAAAGGAGTTTGAGGCTTTGAAAAAAAAATTGCAGAAGAAGTTCTCTGTGAGATGGCGCGAGAAGTAGAACATCTTGTGCAGTATGTGTTTCGGGATATCCAGGGGAATGGTCATGTGGATTTGGAGGCAAGCGAGATAGCTATTCGTGCTTCGGTGCATCGCATGGGTGGGAGTTTGCTGGAGAAGTTGCTGAATGCCGATAGTGGCGGATATAGGGGGGCATCCATTGATTGCGGCAATGGTCACAGGGCGAGATTCGTCGAATACAGGAACAAGGGGCTGCTCACAGTACTCTCGCCCGTGGACATCAGGCGAGCCTATTACTACTGTGATCAGTGCGAAGATGGGTTGATACTTAAGGACCAGCAGTTGGACGTGGTCGGTACCTCCTTCAGTCCGGGCGTACGTCGTATGATGGGGCAAGTGGCCGGCAAGGAGGCGTTTGATGAGGGGCGGAGGGATCTGCAAGCGCTTGCAGGCGTATCGGTGACTACCAAAACTGTGGAGCGCGTTTCGGAGGCTGTTGGTGAACAGATCGAGACTGTCAACCAGAGGGAAAGGGAACAGATTATGTCGGGTAAAGTCGTGCGCTTTGTAAGCAATGCCAAAATTCCAAAGCTGTACGTTGCGATTGATGGCAGCGGAGTGCCGGTAGTGGCGCGGGAGACAGAAGGCCGTCAGGGCAAGGACGAAACAGGCAAGGCCAAGACGCGCGAGGCCAAGCTGGGGTGTGTTTTCACGCAAACCACGGTGGATGAAGATGGCTACCCTGTACGGGACGAGGGATCCACTACCTATGTGGCGGCCATCGAAAAGGCCGACCCGTTCGGAAGCCGCATCTATGCCGAGGCAGTCAGGCGCGGCATAACGCGAGCCGAGAAAGTGGTCATTCTGGGGGATGGGGCGAAATGGATATGGGGGATCGCCGCGGAACACTTCCATGGTGCGATCCAGATTGTCGATCTTTATCATGCCCGAGAACATCTGGCGAATCTGGGCAAACTTGTGTACGGCTCCAAAAGCAAGAAATCCAAAGATTGGATTGCCGCTCGCCGGGCTGAGCTTGATGACGCAGATGTAGAGGCTGTTATCACCTCGATGTCCGGCTTGCGACCACGAGACACCGGAATCCGAGAGGCTGTTCAAACAGAAATCGAATACTTTCAGGGGAATGCCGAGCGGATGCGTTATGCGCGCTTCCGCAGTCAGGGGTTATTCGTTGGCTCGGGCGTAGTGGAGGCGGGCTGCAAGACGATTTTTGGGCAACGGCTCAAATTATCGGGAATGCATTGGACTGTGAAAGGCGCCAACGCCATTATCGCCTTGCGATGCTGCCAACTGAGCCAACGCTGGGAAGAATTCTGGGAGGGTCGCGCGGCCCGCTGAAAATCTACCCACAAATTTGTCGCACACCCGATTGAGGTTGATTCATGCTAATTATCAAATCAAATTGTAATCCATTAGTACTAACCACACTTCTTTGGGTAAAGCAAGGTGATAAAGAAACGCAACTGATTGGCTGCGGTTCCATCGGGCCGTTTTGCATTGTGGTAGTTACTGGACACCGATGGTCATCGGCCTGTTGTTAAACACGGTTGTTCTGCCAATTCC
>JANNUB010000488.1:0-5220 GCA_031394795.1 Ignavibacteriota bacterium
ATTCTGAGCGAAGCGAAGAATCTCTACGCGAGAAACTTGCTCACTCGTTTTTGTGTGATAGGCTTTCTGTGTTCCGTAGTCTGTATTAGAACGTGCGCGACGATGATGTTAGTTTTGAGCAAAGCCGAAAGTGATGATACCCTTCGCTCCGCTCAGGGTTTAGGTCATTCCGCCATCAACGCAAATCACCTGACCTGTAATATAGTTTGCGTTGGTTGAAGCGAGGAATGCGACAACGTGCGCAATCTCTGCGGCAGTCGCTGTCCGCTTCAAGGGGATGAGTTCGGTCAGCGCTTTCTTTTGCTCATCGCTCAGTTTGCCGGTCATATCCGTTTCGACGTACCCAGGTGCGACGGCGTTCACTGTAATATTGCGAGAACCAAGCTCTTTCGCAATAGATTTCGTGAAGCCGATAACCCCTGCTTTCGATGCCGAGTAGTTTGCCTGTCCTGCGTTTCCCGTAACACCAACAATCGAGGTGATATTAATGATTTTGCCGGAGCGCTGGCTCATCATCGGGCGGCAGGCTGCTTTTGTATAGTTGTACACGCTTTTCAAATTGTTGGCGATGACGTTATCCCAGTCTTCCTCACTCATACGCATCAGCAGTCCGTCCTTTGTGATTCCTGCATTGTTGACGAGAATGTCAAGCCGCCCGAACTCCTTGAGCACTGCGGCGACGAGATTTGCGGCGTCGGCTGTTGACGCGGCGTCCGCCTGGTACGCGACGACGCGCTTCCCTTTGCGCACCAGCTCATCAACGAACTCTTCGGATTGCTGTGCGGAGCTTTTGAATGTGAACGCGACCTTTGCTCCTGCATCCGCAAGTGCATACACGATGGCTTTCCCGATGCCGCGCGATCCTCCGGTGACGAGCGCAACGGTGTTATCAAGTGCGCCCATGCGAGTAGCCTCTTTCTTCTACGGTCTTCCGCAGAGCTGCATAATGTTCATCCAAAATTCTGTAGCCATCCTCTCCAAGCAAATGCCCCAGCTCATCCTTGCACGCTGCGTAGAGCGGCACTTGGAACACGGCACTTACTGTGCAACACATTTCTTCTCCCTGAAGCATCGGGTCGAAACTCACGACGTTATTCGACACCTCAATGGGGAAGAGGATACAGTACAACGGCTTCACCGCCCACTTGTGCATTCCGTTTTCCACCGACGCGACTTGAATACTGCATCGTCCAGCCTTGTCAAGAAAAGCGCATTTATCGTTGACCACCTGCGTGCCGACAGCTCTTCCGGACGGAAAATCGGCGTCGCTGCGCTCTTCACTTTCAAACCACTGTGGATCGTCCATGGTTTGTGTCTCATCCATGCACGGCTTGATAATCTCTTTGTGCGAGAGAATCGCGTCGCGGTCTTTGATGTCCATCCACACACCGCTTTTGCAGCATTCCGATGTGCACGCACAGGGACTATGTCCCGCGGGATAACCTTTCTCGAAGAACTCGTTTGAGATGGAGTATTGTCCGACCCTGAGCAGTTGTTCAGCCACAAAATCTATACAGACTTGATATCCGAAAATTTGTCAACTCCTGAAGCCTCCGCATGCGATGCTATGCGCTTGACAAGCCCTTGCAGAACTTTGCCGGGTCCCAGCTCGACAAAACTCGTCGCGCCGTCACGCACCATGTGTATCACCGATTCTTCCCATCGCACGGGATTCGTCAGCTGTCGGAATAACAGGTCCCGAATGTCGGCTGCGTCGCTCACCGGTTCGGCCGTCACGTTCGCGTACACGGGAATGGAGGCATCAACGATTTTCGTTTCATCGAGTTTCTTTTTCCACCCGTCGCGGGCGCTTGCCATGAGCGGAGAATGAAACGCCCCGCTGACGACAAGTTCTTTGACAAGCTTGGCACCCTTTGCTTTCGCGAGTTCCATTGCCTTGCGAACACCTTCCATCGAGCCGGAAATCACGATCTGTCCGGGTGAGTTGAAGTTTGCCGCTTGAACGATTCCCGTGCTCGACGCTTCCTTGCACACCTGCTCAACCGCGTCCGGCAGCAGCCCGACGATTGCCGCCATCGTTCCTTTTTGTTCTTCACCCGCCTTCTGCATCAGCTCGCCGCGCGACCGGACGAGCGCTAATCCGTCCTCGAACGACATTGCGCCCGCTGCAACCAACGCGGAATATTCCCCGAGGGAATGTCCTGCGGTCATGTCCGGCTGCTTATTGAGCTTCCTGAAGACAGTCATGCTGTGCAGAAAAATCGCAGGCTGCGTGTTGCGAGTTTGTCGCAACTCATCTTCAGGGCCTTCGAAGCACAACGTGCTGAGCGCAAAACCGAGAATCTCGTCCGCACGCCGGAACATTGCCTTCGATTCTGCATCGGCATCGCAGAAGTCCTTTCCCATGCCGACATATTGCGAGCCTTGTCCGGGAAAAATAAAAGCTGTCTTGCCCATTTTCCTAACTTCTGAGCGGAGCGAATGCCGACCCGAAGGGTTCCTTTGGAAAGGCATCCCATCTCATCGCGATTCGAAGCAAATGAGTTTGGTCGTCTAACAAGTCCATTTCACCAGTGCCGCTCCCCAAGTGTAGCCCGCTCCAAATGTCGCCATGACAATCGTTTGTCCCTTTTTTAACTTGCCGGACTGCCACCATTCGGAAAGACAGAGGGGAACGGTCGCCGCAGTCGTGTTGCCGTACCTGTCAATATTCATCATGACTTTCGATTTGGCGAGACCCATCCTTTCAGCAGTGGCATCGATGATGCGCAGGTTTGCCTGATGCGGGACGAGCCAATCAACGTCGCTGCCCGTCAAATTGTTGCGCTTCAAAATTTCGGCGGAGACATCCGCCATTCCGACGACGGCGACTTTGAAAACGCTCTTGCCGTCCTGGTAGAGATAGTGCCAGCGGTTGTCAATCGTTTCATGCGTCGGCGGGTTCAGGCTTCCGCCCCCTTTCATGTGGAGATACTTGGATCCGGAGCCATCACAGTACAGAATCGAGTCGAGAATGCCGACGGACGCGTCGTCGGTAGGCTCAAGAAGAACGGCAGCCGCACCGTCGCCAAAGAGAATGCCGTTGTTGCGATCCGTGAAATCGGTAATGGCGCTCATCTTATCCGCGCCAATGACGAGAACTTTTTTGTACGCCCCCGTCTCAACAAATTGCGCGCCGTTCACAAGCGCGAAGAGAAAGCCGGAGCATGCCGCGGAAATGTCGAACCCCCAGGCATTCCTCGCGCCAAGTTTATCCTGGACGATGCATGCTGTGGAAGGGAAGAACATGTCGGGCGTAACGGTGGCGACGATAATAAGATCGATTTCCTCCGCGCTGATGCCGCGGTTTTTCAGGAGGTGCTGCGCCGCGGCGGCGGCCATGTCCGATGTTGCCCCATGCTCGAGAATGCGCCGCTCACGGATTCCCGTACGCGTGCGGATCCATTCATCCGTCGTGCTGACCATCTTCTCCAGGTCGGCATTCGAAAGTATCTTGTCGGGAACGTAATGACCGACCGCTGTAATCGTTGCTCGTTTCTTTTCCATCATGCCGCTCTGTTACGCATATTGCGCTATGGCGAGGCGAATGCGCTCGTTGACTTTGTGCAGAACCATTTCCTCGGCGCGGAGAATCATATTCTTGATTGCCTTCGGTGTTGAGCCGCCGTGGCCGATGATCGAAACGCCGTTCACACCGAGCAATGGCACGCCACCGTGCTCTTGATAATCCAGTTCCTTCATCACCGAACGCATTCCGCTTCGGGCAATCAGCGAAACGAGTTTATTGAGAAAGCTCCGTTCCGCAAATCGTGTAAATTTCGCTTTGAAGAATGACGGAACGCTTTCTCCGAATTTCAGCAGAACATTCCCGACAAACCCGTCGCAGACCACAACATCAACCTTACCTTTGAGAATGTCGCGGCCTTCAACGTTGCCGAGGAAGTTGAGCTTGCTCTGTTTCAGCATAGCGAAGGTTTCAAGAGTGAGTTCATTGCCTTTGTTTTCTTCTTCACCGATACTGAGCAGGCCGACACTGGGCTGTTTCTTTCCGAGCATTGCCTCGACGTAGATGGATCCCATCACTGCAAACTCAAGCAAGTGACGAGGCTTGCAGTCAACGTTCGTCCCCGCGTCAACCAAAAGAGATGGCGTTCCTGTTGTCGGAATAAGCGCCCCGATCGTTGGGCGCCCGACGCCTTCAATCCGTCCGAGAATCAACGTGGAGGCGGCGAGCATCGCTCCCGTGTGCCCAGCGCTTACGAAAGCATCTACCTTCCCTTGTTTGTGAATCGTGCAGCCAACAGCGATGGAAGAATCGCGCTTTGTTTTCAGCGCCGCCGTTGCGCTGTCGTTGAATTCAATGACCTGGCTTGCGTTGACGACCTCATACGCTTGATGAATGGACTTTGCGGACGGATGCTTGCTGAATTCCTGCTTGATACGTTCCTCTTTCCCCACCAGCACGAGAGAAAAACGGGAGTTGGTTTCGACCAGAGCTTCAATTGCGCCGGCAACAACATTCTCCGGGGCGTAGTCTCCGCCCATGCCGTCAACAGCGATTCGTATGTGAGGTTGATGAGCCAATCGGCTTTCTTGAATAGCGGGAACGGCAGCGCGCGTTACGCAACGCTCGCTGCTTTGATGAAGCGGCCGTTGTAATAGCCGCAGTTCGGGCAGGCGCGGTGAGGAAGTTTTGCGTGATGACAGTTCGGGCATTCGCCCGTCACCGCCGCCGTTGCCTTGTAGTGCGTGCGGCGCTTGCGGCCGCGGGTTTTGGAATTTCGTCGTTTTGGATTTGGCATGTATTACTCCTTCGTATTCAATGTCGTCAATTTGCACGCAGCCGGCGAAGCTGCTCCCATCGCTCGTCAACGATTTCTTCTTTGCAGGAACAGGAATCGCCGTTCAAGTTCATCCCGCAGGCTGGGCACAGGCCTTTGCATTGGTCGTTGCACAGGAGTTTCAGCGGAACGGCAAGGATAATTGTCTGGCGCACGTCGTCTATAATATCTATGGTGTTTTCCCCTGCCGAAATCACTTGGAACTCCGCCGGGTCAAGGTGCTGCATCTCATCCACTTCAAACACATACAACATCCTGTACGACGGGGAGAGCTTTCGCTCGAACTTCGCGACACACCGATCGCAGGTAAAGGCTCCGCTTACTTGAATGTGAGTCGTGAGAAGAATTTGCGTCGGGGTTTTGTCGAGCGCGACATCTACCGTGACGGTCGAATGAAGCTGCTCGCCCAACGCCAGCA
>JANNUB010000522.1:0-1757 GCA_031394795.1 Ignavibacteriota bacterium
GAATGTCAATGTCGACATTCCGATCGTCGGCGACTGCAAACTGGTGCTCCGTGAGTTGATTCAGATTCTTCGCGCCACGGTGAACGGCGATCAACGGGACTTACGCAAGCCTTGGTGGAATCAGATTCGTGAATGGCAACAGGCGAATCCTCTCGCCTATCAACAAGAAGCCGATGGGCCGATCAAACCGCAGCATGTTATTCAGCGACTGTATGAACTCACGAAGGATCGAGACCCGATCGTGTCAACCGATGTGGGGCAGCACCAGATGTGGGCCGCTCAATATTTCAAGCTGGCGAAGCCGAATCGTTGGCTGACGTCGGGGGGACTTGGAACCATGGGGTTCGGATTTCCTGCCGCCATGGGGGCGCAGGCGGCATTCCCGGGGCGGTTGGTCCTCTGCATTGCAGGCGACGGTAGTATTCAGATGAACATGCAAGAAATGGCAACGGCGGTGGTGCATAAACTCCCGGTGAAGATCATCATTCTGAATAACCGATTCCACGGGATGGTCCGGCAATGGCAAGATCTCTTCTACGAAGGACGGTATGCCTCAAGCTATCTGGAGACGACGCCGGACTTTGTGAAGTTGGCGGAAGCGTACGGAGCGGTCGGCCTCAGGGCCAGTAAACCATCCGAGATCGACGACGTCCTCAAGGAGGCGATCGCGGTGAATAAACCGGTCATCGTCGATGTGCCGACCTATCCCTACGAAAACGTCTATCCCATGATTCCGGCCGGCGGCTGCAACCATGAGATGATTTTGGAAGATCCTCCCGCTTTGAAAAACAAGCAATCTGGAGCCGGGCAGATGGCTTCGAAAGATTCAGACACGATCCTCACGGCCTAATCGACGAAGGCGGGAGTTACTTTGAGTATGGAACACATTATTTCGGTGACCGTCGAGAACAAGTTCGGTTCGTTGTCCCGCATCGCCGGGCTGTTCAGCGGCCGTGGATTCAACATCGAAAGTCTTTCCGTGGCGCCGACGCTCGATCCATCGATGTCGCAGATGACCATTGTGACGTCCGGAGACGAGCGGATCATCGAGCAAATCGTCAAACAGCTGAATAAATTGATCGACGTCATTAAGGTTGTGGATTTGAACGAAAGCGATTTTGTCTCGCGGGAGACGGCGCTGATCAAGGTGCATACGAGGTCGGAAGACCGGGCGGAAGCGTTGCGTATCGCTGATATTTTCCGGGCCAACGTCATCGACTCGACGCCGACAACCTACACCATCGAGGTGACGGGAGATCCGCGAAAGATCGAGGCGATTATCAATCTGCTTCAGCCACTCGGAATCAAAGAGCTCACACGTACTGGACGGGTCGCGGTTGCCCGCGAGTTGATTCGATCGACGGACGTCCAGGCGAAAAAGGTTGTCCGCGAATAAGCGTCACCCCGGACTCAACGCCCAATCGGTTTCTTAACTCGACGATTATCCCAGGAGCGATCGATGAAGATTTATTACGATAAGGATGCAGACATTCAGCAGATCAGGAACAAGAAAGTGGCGGTGATTGGCTACGGCAGTCAGGGCCATGCCCATGCGCTCAATATGAAAGAGAGCGGAGTGAGCGTGGTGATTGGGCTGCGTGAGGGGGCCTCCTGGAAAAAAGCGGAACAAAGCGGGTTGAAAGTCATGCCGGTGGCCGATGCCGTCAAGGCATCCGATGTGGTCATGATCCTTGCGCCAGATGAAGCTCAAGCGGCCATTTATCGGCAGGACATTGCCCCGAATTTGAAGCCGGGCT
>JANNUB010000539.1:0-6375 GCA_031394795.1 Ignavibacteriota bacterium
GCAAGAATACAAGGCCTGAAGGATGTTGTCATTCGCACAGATAACCTGAAGGTTCCTGAAGCAAATGGCGTTCATCCATTTGTAGAGGTGAAATCTGACGCCGCAAAAGAACATCTCGTGTTGACAGTGTGTACAGCTCAACAAGCAACGAAGCAGCACGGCGACCTCTCAATAGAGAGAAATGACAAAGAGTGGAAGATTACTGGTACACACAACGGACAGTCGGTCAACATTCGCTTGCGTGCGGACAAGGACATTCCCACCATAGTTGTTGGATAAGAGGACATTCTAATGAAGCGATCAGACGAACATTTTAAGGAAGCGCTGAAGCTTATTCCCTGGGGCACACAAACAAATGCCAAGCGCCCGTTTCCCGAATTCGACGAGACGATGCCGAAGTACATCGAGAGAGGGAAGGGTTGTCGCATCTGGGATATCGATGGGAACGAATACATTGATTTCCGGCTTGCACTCGGTCCGATCACACTCGGTTATTGCTATGATGAAGTGGATGATGCAGTACGCGAGCAAATGAAGAAGGGTGTTCTCTTCAGCATGGCAAGTCCGATTGAACTGGATCTTGCTCGACTCATCAATCAAACCATTCCTAACGCAGAAATGGTTCGGTTCATGAAGACCGGCGAAGATGCGAACCTTTGCAATATCCGTATCGCCCGCGCGTATACCGGACGGGACATGATTCTCACATGCGGTTACCACGGTTATCCTGACTGGTTTGCAACGGAAGAGAGTCCGAAGAATGGCGTGCCCGCGTTCATGAAGGATTATGTGAAGGTCATACCATGGGGCAATTGCGAGATTGCTGAACAGTTGATCCGCCAATATCACGAGCGCATAGCGGCTGTCATTTCCATTCCGTATGACATGAGTGAAGATGTGAGCGGCAACTACATCCGTCACCTGCGCAAGCTTACTCAGGAATACGGTATCCTGCTCGTGCTGGACGAGGTCTGGACAGGCTTCAGGCTCGCATTCGGAGGAGCACAGGAATTGTTTAATGTTGAAGCTGACCTTGTGGGTTATGCGAAAGCATTTGCCAACGGGTATCCGCTGTCTGCCTTCGTCGGAAAGCGGCAATACATGGAGAAGCTCAACGACTTCAGGATGACAACGACATACGCAGGCGAAACACTTTCCATTGCTGCTGCAATTGCCACACTGACAATTATGAAACGGGAAAAGGTCCACGCTCGCATCAATGCAATGGGCAAGCGACTCATGAGTGGCTTCAACGATATTGCAAAGAGTCTTGGCGTTGAAGGATACGCCGCCGGTCTTCCTCCTGCGGCATTCCTGAAAATCAACTCTCCCGACCAAAGCTACAATGCGCTTCTAGAATATCTCTGGTTCCGCGAACTGTTGCGAGACGGGGTCTTTGTAATCCTTCGTTGGTTCATTTCCTATTCACACAAAGAAACAGACATAGACGAAGCGCTGGATAAAGCAAAGCGTGCGCTGAAACGAGCTCTCGATGCCGCGTCTAAGGAGCGAGGGAAAATCACGCCATTCTACTGGTAGCATACACAAAAACCATCATGACAACTTTATGAACGAGCGAACATATATCGATTGCTACGCGTATGTAGGGAAGAGAGGGCCCAAAGATGTAGAGGCTCAGTACGAAACCGAAGTCCTCATTGACGAGATGGAATGGTCCGGAATCCACGGAGCCCTCGTTGCACACGCGACGGCGAAAGAGTATGACCCGATGTATGGCAACCGAATGCTGACGCGTGAACTCAAAAAGAGTTCGAGGCTGTATGGCGTATGGGCTGTCATGCCGCACCACACCGGCGAGATTGCCAAGCCACGTGACCTCATCAAAGAAATGCAGGACAATAATATTTGTGCTGCAAAGATGTATCCACGGTTGCACAGGTTTCCGTTCAATGTTGATTTCTGCGGGGATTTGCTTGCCGCTCTCGAGGAAACTGGGACGCTTCTGATGGTGGAGGGGGGTCATCTTTATAATAATGATGTCGTCGAGCCGACAAATCAAGTGCTAGTAAATGAACTCGACGCTGTGCTTACTCGCTTCCCGCAGTTGAATGTACTGCTGCAGGCATCGCGTTGGGATGCTACACGCTACCTCTATTGGCTGATGTCCAAGCACAAAAACCTGTACATCGAGCTTTCGACACATCAGGGTAATCGCGCAATGGAGGTGTTTACTGAATGGTTTGGTGCTGACCGTGTGCTGTTCGGTACGGGCGCGCTGGAAAAATCTCCCGGCGCCGCGAAAGCCTTTGTAGATTACTGCACACTGAGTGAAACCGATAAGCAAAAGATAGCCGCTCTCAATATTGCGCGACTCGCAAACATTGAGGAGTTGCCTCCGCCGTACAAAGCGAAGAAACGCGGGGACGCCATTCTTCAACTGGCAAAAGCCGGAAAACCGCTAAAGAATATTCTTGTTATTGACAGTCACGCACACATCGACCATGAGGATGCCGCCGGAATGGGCTTCGTGCACTCTATGTATTCCGATGACAAGAGCATGTACGAGCGTGCAAAGCTGATGGGCATCGACAAGATCTGCATCAGCGGATTTCTCGCCGTGTGGACCGACTACGAAGAAGGCAACAAGATTGTGTGGAATGCTATGAAGCGGTATCCGGGATTTTACCACGGCTACGCTGCACTGCAACCGCAGTATGTGAAGGATTGGAAAAAGGATCTTCGCAAAGTCTATGTCACGTACAAGATGGAAGGTATCAAGCCCTATCATCCTCGCACGTTGCTTGCGTACAACGACAAACTGTGGGACCCATGGTACGCGTACGGCAACCGGATGAATGCGTACGCGCTCATTCACCCATCGCCGAATCTTGTCGCGGAAATGAATGACATCGCGCCGCGATACCCGAACATCGCGTTTATCCTCGCGCATACAGGTGGCTCATTTCGCGATGCACGACTGGGGATTGAGATCGCGTTGAAGAACCCGAACGTCTACCTGGAGATTACACTTACTGCGGTGACGTATCGTGTAATTGAATTTATGGTGAAGCATGTGGGTGCTGATCGCGTATTGTTTGGAACCGACCAGCCGATGCGCGACCCGATTCCGCAATTTGGATGGATGGCGTATGCGCATTGTTCGTTCGAAGAAAAGAAAAAAATGTTTGGTCTCAATATGCAGAAAATTATCAAGCGAGTAAGACGGTAGAATGAGATGCGTTTCATTGGATGTTGGTCTATAATGTTTGCTGCCGCAATGGTTGTCGATGCACAAGAGTGCCTGGTTGCCGGAGGAACGGGAGAAACAGTGATCGAAAACGGCGCGATAAGACTGTCTCTCGTGAAGGATGGCCAACATTACAGGGAATCATTCTACGCGAAAGGTTCGGACGGATGGCGGCTCGTGCTTCAGAATGGCAGTTCTGTCCGTCCCGATCCAGCTTTGAAAGCAACAGGGACCGGAACTCCTGAAGCAAGCATTGACGCGATTGAAAGAGATGAAACAGGAACGAGTGTCGCACTGAGGGTGCATTCCGGTTCGCACACATGGACCAAAGTGATATCGATGAAAAAGGGCGATCCCTTTGTTCATATCACGCTCCGCGATTCAATTCGAGGAAACTCAAGGGTCGAGTATTTCCTTTCGACGTATTCCTTTCTGCCGGATGGTAAGAAGTATTCGGCGCCTCTTGATTTCGTGTTCACTCCGCAACTTCGCCCGGAACCTGATGAAGTAATCGCCGACCACACGTTTCGCTCGCCCGCGTTGATGATGCAGAAAGGGAACATCTTTGCTGCGCTCATCCCCGACATTCATTCTATCGATGGAAGAGGTCGTGTCCTGAAATCTGCTGGCGACATGCAAGTGGAAACAGGCGACGCTCCGTTCATCTCATTTGGGCTGATGAACTGGATTCGGAAGAAAGCCCACGTGTATTACGCGCACGATGACTCTCTGGCGGTCGACGTTCAGGATACATCGTTATCGTTCAGCTACTATCTCTATATTTCCGCTGCGGCGCCGCTGCGTCAGGGCTTTCAGGATGTTGTGAGATTTGAATGGGAAAAATACGGGCATCAGAATTTTGTGTCGTCCATCGGTCCTCAATCCGAGCCGTTCTCAACATACATTCGCAGAGCATGGTATGAATACCTTCCAACGGTAGCACAATCCGCGATGCACGAAGGAAAATCAGTTACGCTGTTGACACAGGGAAGGCTTGCATGGAGCAACAATCTGCACAAGGCGGCGGATAACGATTCGTGGTTCAATTTTTGGTTCAATTCGTTACGGACTGCATACGGGATATTCCTCCACGGCCAGCAGGTTGGTGATCCAGAACTGAAGAAGCAGGCAGAAGGAGTATTCGAACTGGCAATGTTGGCGCCTCAGTCCGAAGGCTTGTCGCCATCGATTTTTTATGTCGATAGCATTGGAGGCCACTGGGTTGCCGATCAGAAATGGGGAAGTATTTCCGAAGGCGAATATTTCTCCGTCGTCCACAATGCATGGACAAACTACTGGCTGTTGCAATGGTCAGATCTTCTTCCATCTCGAAAAAAAGAAATTCATCTCTACACAAAACGCTTTGCGGCATCCCTTCTTGCCCATCAGAAAGCCAGTGGAGTTTTTCCCTCATGGTATCATTCGAAGACTCTCCAGCCCGCTGAAATTTTTGCCGATGAGAATGCTGAAACAGCCGGATCGGCTTTTTTTCTTGCCGAACTGTATGCGCGCACGAAGGAAAAGGAATACCTGCTCGCCTCAGAAAAAGCCATGCGCTACGTCTTTACATCCATAGTGCCAGAGAATAAGTGGTTCGATTACGAGACGTTTTTCTCCTGCTCGCGCAAACCTGTCGGGTTCTTCGACAAGTACACGCAGCAGCATCCACAAAACACATTGTCGATGTTCATGGCGGCAGGGGCTTGTTACTCTTTGTATGAAATAACGAAGAAGCCTGTCTACAAGAATCAAGGCGTTGCAATCATGGACTATCTCAATCTGTACCAACAGGTCTGGAGTCCTCGTTGGTTGTCGTGTGAATTACTTGGCGGCTTTGGCGTGCAGAATACCGACGGCGAGTGGAGCGATTCGCGGCAGGGATATTTTTGCATAACGCTTATGAACTATTACGAACTTACCGGCCAGCGGGAATATTTTGAGCGCGGTGTTGCTGCGTTGCGAGCGATGTTTTCACTCTTCGAACCGGAAGGTTCGCCGCGGACCGCTGAGAATTATGCGCACGGCGCTTACGACAGGCTTGCAGGCACAACGGGCATCCATTGGGGCACGGGAAGTTCGGTTGTCTCAATCCACATCATTCGAAAAAAGTATGGGGACGCGTTCATCAACGTGAAGCAAGGATGGGGCGTTGGAATTGACGGCTGCCGGTTTGATAGTGTGAGTGTGAAAAAAGATGTAATCCGGTTTTCGTTGCGCGATGTCGTTCATTCCCCTCGTAAGTCCCTCTTGAAATTTGGTGATCTCATGTCAGATTCCTACAAAGTCATCATGAATGGAGTTTCGCGGGGTAAGTACTCTCGAAAGCAACTTGAAGAAGGTATTGAGGTACAGCTTTGAATCGTATCCTTACACCCCACTTTTTTCGTGTATGGTTGATCGCCACGCTGGCGGCAGTCGTGTGTGGTGAGAATATCAACGCGCAGCAAGCAGACAAAACATCCAGGCGAGTGTTCGCTGCAGTGTTGCTCGTCCGCGGCACTGTCGCGGGTGGCAATATTGGCGCGTATGGTGTCTACGTTCGGGAAAGCAACGACTCGATGTGGACCAAAGTTACCAAATCGAATGTCATCTCATTCGGACTCGGTTTCTTTGAGCATGGCACGACGCGGAGATATTATCTTGCCGGCGGAAACGGTCTCCATCGCTCGACGGACGGCGGGAAAACATGGCGAATCCTCACCTCATGGACAACTGAAGAGATTCTCTGTGTCGTTCCCGATCCTGTGGATTCCGCGGTGATTTACCTCGCGACACCATTTGGCGTGTTCAAAACAACAGATGACGGCAACACCTGGGTTCGCAAAATGGATGGGTTCAAGAAGTGGTTTATCCAGAGGATCATCATGGATTGCCGTGATCGTCGTGCGTTGTATGCCGCCTCAGAAGATGATATTTACAAAACGACGGATGCCGGAGAGCATTGGGTTCCGATGCACACCGGTGCACCATATTCGCTGGCGCTCCTGCAAAATCCAAATGTGCCGGAACAATTTCTCGCGGGTTTTGAAGACGGAGGACTCCGATACTCACTTGATAGCGGAAAAAACTGGAAAGCTGCAACGGGATTGAAAGACTCATCCATTTATGCACTAGCCGCATCTGCGCATGGAAAGGATCTCTATGCAGCAGGATGGCATACCGGACTT
>JANNUB010000565.1:0-3901 GCA_031394795.1 Ignavibacteriota bacterium
TGGTAGATGCTGAATTGCGAGGCATCGAGGAGTTATTGAAGATCGGCTCGGAATGGGAATTCTTCATAAACCTTAGCGGACAGGATTTCCCCCTAAAATCGCAGACGCACATCCAAGAGTTTCTTAGCCGCAATAGAGGAAACGATTTCATCAGGGTGGCTAACCAGAGCGAGTTCCGTCCTGATACACTATCTCGAATCGAGAACTACTTTATCGAGTTTGCCAACAGGATACTACGCATTCCTATCAAGCGACTGTATCTTCGAGGCGTGACTCCTCATATCGGAAATCAGTGGATGATCTTGAGCAGGAAGTTCTGTGAATTTGTATGCTACAGCCCTGAGGTCGAGAGCTTCAAGAGATTCTATCGGCACACCTTCATATCTGATGAAGGATTCTTTCAGACAGTAATAATGAACACGAGCTACAAGGGAATTATCGTGAGCGACGATAAAAGGATTATTGATTGGGTGCCGTTGGGAACAATAAAGTTACGTCCGAGAGACTTCACATCCAAAGACGCCGAATTCTTGCTCTCAAGTCAAGGCTTGTTTGCCCGCAAATTCGACGAAACCGTTGATGGAGGAATCTTGAGTATATTGGAGTCGAATCTATCGTTGGCATTTTGACTTATCACGGAGAGCGGGCTAACACGCGGCTGACTGCGTTGTTTTAGTGAACGTTATATAGCCTCTCTCAGATTTGATTGTCCGGAATCGGAAAGGACAACCGAATTATGGTGGACATAAGGAGATGAACCAATAATCATACCGAACGAAACCCCCGAACAAGTGATGCGCGAAGTAACCACCGACATGATTCTTCGCGCCCTCAAGCTCGCCAAGAAAAAAGGTCGTTCTGTTTTCATCAGCAAAACCGCGAACGGCAAAGGCGTTGACATTAGCACGCTTGACCCGCGCACAGTTGACGGCAAAGCGAACCTCGAAAAATTTCTCGCATCGCCGGCGCGACATTACACGTTCTCCGGTCTAGGAGCGCCGGAAGAACCGAACGCAATCAACTGGCGACAGTTGAATCTCTCGACTCCGAGAAAAATTCTCTCGCTGCTGCAAGTCGGCGTTTCGTTTTTTATGAAAGGAACGCCCTTCAAGAACAAGTGGTATCGCTGGATGGGCTGCCACATCGGGAAGAATGTCGAGATCATGCAGATGACGTGGCTCGATCATTTCCGTCCCGAGCTGATTTTCATCGGCGATAACACGTTGCTCGGCGCGTTCACGCGGCTGACGTGCCACGCGTACGAAGGCTGCGGAAAATTTCGCTACGGACTCATCGAGATTGGATCGAACTGCACAATCGGTGCGGGCACGGGCATCGGCATGATACGCATCGAAGACAATGTGCGGACACTGCCGGGAACGACTGTCTCGCCGTATCTCGCGCGCATTCGCGCCGGCTCGATTGTCGGTTACTCGCCGCCGCCCGTGAAGCTGCCGGAAGCAGAAGGCAAACTCTAGTTCGGATTAACTCGCTGAGATTTCAACATTTGAGTATTTCATCATTTCAACATTGAAAGATGATTCTCCGATGATGAAATGATGAAATGTTGAAATCATGCAATGATGAAATAACCACATGCAGGCTCAGTCAATAGACGAAGTGATTCGCATGCTCGACGGTATCATTCAATCGTGTCGCGAGCAGAACAGCCGTCTCGGTTACTTCCCCGCTCTCTATCGCAAGGTGACGATCGAAGTGAAGCGCGGCATCGCGAACAATTTCTTCGACGACGGCAAACGCATGGAACGCCTGGATGTGACATTTGCGAATCGCTACCTCGAAGCGTACGAAGCGTTTCGTTCGGGCAAACCGACGACACCATCGTGGCGGATCGCATTCGACGCCGGCAACGATCGGTGGGCAATCGTGCTTCAACATCTTCTGCTCGGCATTAATGCACACATCAATCTGGATCTGGGAATCGCCGCGGCAAGAACTTCGCCCGGATCGAATATTCACGATCTCAAAACCGACTTCGATAAGATCAACAACATTCTCGCTTCGCTCATCAACAACGTCGAGAACGCTCTTACGGAAGTGTGGCCCATGTTGAAACTCTTGAGCAAAATCGCCGGGCGGGATGACGAGAAGGTAATCAACTTCAGCATGAATGTCGCCCGCGCTCAAGCCTGGAACCTCGCACTCGCCCTTGCCAATCTTGATGAACGCGATTCCCAACCGGTGATCTCGGCTGCTGATAACGCCGTCTTTGTAATCGGCAACTCAATTCAACACCCGGGACCAATTGTCGGCTCGATCACGAATTTCATTCGTTTGGGAGAACGGGGCAGCGTGCCAAAGATCATCTCCATACTCGAAGCAATATAGGGACGAGCAACTTCCCGCAGTTGTGCGATATTGACCATCCCTTCAGACCTTTCCCTGTCACTTCACCGAAATCGCTACCGAATCAACCCATACTCAGCCTGTCGTTGTGGTACAATCCTTGGTCATCACTTTGAGATAGTTCTTTGTAGAAACATTCACAGGAGTGGTTCGATGCGACAATTTCAATTCGACTTGGTTGTGATCGGTTCCGGACCGGCAGGACAGCGCGCGGCGATTCAAGCTGCAAAGCTCAACAAACGCGTTGCGCTGATCGAAAAGCGTTCCGTTGTCGGCGGGGTGTGCATCAACACCGGAACGATTCCGAGCAAGACACTGCGTGAGGCGGTGTTGTACTTGTCGGGTTTTCGCGAACGGAGTTTGTACGGTGCTTCGTACAGCGTGAAACAAAAGATCACGATGCAGGATTTGTTGTTTCGCACCGACAACGTCATTCGCCATGAAATTGATGTGACGCGTCATCAGCTTCTCCGCAACCGGGTCGAGATGCTCGAGGGTACGGCGTCGTTTATTGATGCGCACACGCTGAAGCTCGAATACGGTGATGCACACGGACATGCAGCAGTTTCTGCAAACGCAATCATCATTGCGACCGGAACAGAAGCGACGCGTGATCCGCACATTCCGTTTGACGGTCAGAGAGTATTCATCAGCGATGACATCCTTTCACTTGAGCATCTCCCCCGATCGCTTGCTGTTGTTGGAGCGGGAGTGATTGGATGCGAGTATGCAAGCATCTTCTCTACACTTGGTGTGCGCGTGACGTTGATCGACAAGAGAACTTCCCTGCTTCCGTTCCTCGACAACGAAATCGGCGAAGCTCTCGCATATAACATGCGCGAGCATCGCGTAACGCTTCGCCTCGGCGAGGAGGTCGGCAGCATCGAACCGATCGTTAACGAGCACGGTCCCCGAGTGCTCATCACCCTCGCGAGCGGGAAGCAAATCGTGACGGAGAAGGCTCTCTATAGCATCGGCAGAACTGGCGCGACAAATTCGCTCAATCTGGAAGCCGCAGGCTTGAAGGCAAGCAATCGCGGACAGCTCACCGTCAACGAGTTTTACCAAACCGAAGTGCCGCACATCTATGCCGTGGGCGACGTGATCGGATTTCCGTCGCTCGCTTCCACTTCAATGGAGCAGGGGCGATTAGCGACATGTCACGCGTTTGGCGTCGCGACGAAAAGCGTTCCGCAGCTGTTCCCGTACGGCATTTATACGATTCCGGAAATTTCGTTCGTCGGACAAACGGAACAAGACCTCACCAAAAACTCAATCCCGTACGAGCTGGGCAAGGCTCAGTATCGCGAGATTGCACGCGGACAAATTTTGGGCGGTGGCGTTGGATTGCTGAAACTTTTGTTCCACCTGAAAACGCGCGATCTGCTCGGCGTCCACATCTTCGGCGAAGGCGCAACCGAGCTTGTCCACATCGGTCAGGCGGTGATGGCGTACCAAGGAACGATTGATCATTTCGTTGACACGGTATTCAACTATCCGACGCTGGCGGAATGCTACAAAACGGCGGCGTTCG
>JANNUB010000600.1:0-2942 GCA_031394795.1 Ignavibacteriota bacterium
AACGGCGACGGCGTCGTGAATGTACAAGGCCTCGCTTTGTTGCAGAATATGATTCTCACTGGTCAGTATCCTGACGGAATCCCGTTCCGTCCAGTTGGCGGCGGAAGCATATTGGCAACGAAGACCTCATCGCGAATTCAAGACCGCGCTCGCCTTACGTTCCACGTTACGACTTCGGGTATTGTCGTACGCATGGTGAATCACGTAGCGGTGAGAGGTTTGCAAGTACGATTCGACCGCGTAGCCTCCGCGCCGGAGAGTTTGGCGATCAGCACGCTGCTCGGGCAAGGATTCCATTCCTTCGCGAATGGCTCGCTTCGCGTTCTGATGTACAATCAGTCGGGCTATACCATTCTTGAGCCAGGTGATCGCCTCGTTGCGCGAATGCCGTTCTCCATCGCCAACCCGGCGGAATTGCGTCTTAGCGGCGAGCTTGTGCTGGCTGACGCGAACAACAACCGTATTGACAGCGTTGAGGCTTCAATCTCGCTCGAGCCGACTTCAGTGTCAGGAAACGAACTCCCGACCGACTTCGCGCTTGACCAGAACTATCCCAACCCCTTCAACCCGTCAACCACAATTCGCTTCCAGGTTCCTTCGACCAGCACCGTGAAGCTCGCGGTGTACAACGCGCTTGGACAAGAAGTGCGCACGTTGTTCCTCGGTGAAATGAACCAGGGCGTGAAGAGCGTCGTGTTCGACGGCAAGGATAACAATGGCAACCAGCTTTCATCCGGCATGTATCTCTATCGCATGACCGCGGGAAGTTTTGTCAGCTCGAAAAAGCTGATGTTTTTGAAGTAACGTACTCGTCCTTCGACGATCCCCGCGCAGCATTTTGCTGCGCGGGATTTTGATTTTTGTTGTTGCGATAAAACCTCTTTATCCCCTTATAGGAGACATGTAAATGAAAATTCTCTTAGCTATTGTGTTGTTCTTTGCCGCATTTTGTTTTGAAGCGTACGGTCAGACAGTCCGGTTCGGTGTTAACCTCGCTCTTGCCAGCGGTATAATGCGCGATACAATCACTGTCGGCGTCAGCGGCGATGGACCCGGCGGAGCAATCAACGATAACACGTATGGACTCGATCCCGCTGGCGCGATCTTCGGACCTTTCGGACGCTATGGCGAAAATCTTGCGCCTCCCGGAGACCCGGACGGCAACCGCGTGCGCGTCGTTGATATTCCAGGCCGAACAGCTATTGGAGCGGGCATGTTTCGCTACGATTATCGCGGCTTCACAAGTTCGACGCAAATTGACACATTCGCCGCGCGAATAGACGGATTGCGCGTCGAGACAACGGCGCTTACCGTTTCGTGGTCCAGCAACCCTAACCTCTCACAATTTGGAACGGCGTGGACACTGTATTCACGCGCCGGATCTGTCTTAACGCAGGTGGCAAATATGCTGACCACCACGTCGCACACGTTTGAGCCAACAGGGAGCAATCTTCAGTTTGTCGTTATCAAAGTCGGCGCGTTCACGACCGATGTGAAGCTTGTTGATGATATTGTTCCGTCGTCCTACGCGCTTGAGCAGAACTATCCGAATCCGTTCAATCCATCAACGGAAATTCGCTTCAGCATGCCGGAAGCGAGCAACGTGGAGTTGAAGGTGTACAATCTTGTCGGTCAGGAAGTCGCTTCGTTGGTCAACGAGTTTAAATCGGCGGGGACGTACAGCGCAAAGTTTGACGCGGGCGCTCTTGCCAGCGGCGTGTACCTCTATCGCCTTCAGACATCGAAATTCGTGGACGTTAAGAAGTTGGTATTGACGAAGTGATTGTCTGCCGTCGAGGGAGAATCCTCTCCCTCGTGCTGTTTCTTTTGATTGCATCGCCGACCTCCAACGCGCAGGAGGATGCGGCGTGGAAGTGTACGCTCGTTGTCCACGACGTGGCGGGGCATTTTCGGTTGCTGAAATTTGGGCTGGACAGCCGGGCGACATATGAACTCGAGAGAGAGTTCGGCGAGATGCTCATTCCGCCGATTCCTCCCGAGCCGATTTTCGATGCCCGCTTCGCGGATTTGCCGAACCGACGACGGCTTGGCGGAACGGGAACCGAAACTGACATCAGGAAGCTGTATGCTTCTACACAAACCGACACATTCGTTGTTCGCATTCAGGCAGCAGAAGACGCCCTTCCGTTACGCTTGAGTTGGATTGTAAGTGGAACAGCGTCATGCAAACAGCTGCTCGTCCGATTCTCGTCGGAGGGAGAGGAGAAACTTTATGACGCAACGGACTTCTCTCCGTTTTACATTCGCGACTCGTCCGTCTCGGCACTGACCATCATTCTTCACGGTCCGAACATCGAAAGTCAGTGAGAAATGGCGATTGATTAGAAGTCGTCGGTCAGGTATTCGGCAGGCGGTGAGGAAGCAGAGTTCTTGACGGGCTGAATCTCGGTGACAAGGTCATGCACGAGCAGGTATCTCGCAAGGCAATGTTCATTCGCACATTCAAGTAGACGCGCGCCGCCAGCAAGGCGGCGATACTCGTGAAGCCTGCCGGAAGCGCAGACCGTGCATCGTCGTTCTCTTTCTCGTTCAGTGCGCTGTTCCATGATGCCTCAAGATACAGCTTCCAGATTACGACATCATGATGCTCATGTTATTTTTGTTTTCAACCTCAAATCCGATTTAGCATCACGCAAAGCCGCAAAGCCGCCAAGTCTGTTATAAAAACTATGCACGAAAAATTTCACCCATTGGGGGAGGGTTCGCGGTGGTCCAACGGAAGTTTTCAAGGAATTCTTTTTCTATCCTTTGCGCCTTAGCGTCTTTGCGTGAGATTTCTAGCTCGGAATTCAGATTCAACCTCGTCGTGGTTTCTCAAATTTCTTTACTGTATCTTAACACGCCCGTAACAGACAAGTTACGCCTACTCACTACCTTACAATGATTGCAAGGGTCAGAATTCTGCAATCGTTGCTCTACCA
>JANNUB010000008.1:0-12420 GCA_031394795.1 Ignavibacteriota bacterium
ATAATCGAGAAACGGAGAAAGGAGCTGTTCGATCTCTATGTGAGACGCCGCGATGGGCTTAACAACTGGGATTTGGTTGATCGTGCGCTCCGTATGTCGTCGGCGGCTATTTGTTTGATAAGCCGCGCGAGGTTTTGTACAAGTTGGCGCGCTCGAAAAATATTTGGGAACGCCGCACCGCCATTGTCAGCACTTACTATTTTATCAGACAAGGAGATGTCGCTGACATTTTTCAAATCGCCGAAATATTGCTTAACGATAAGCACGACCTAATCCATAAGGCAACTGGCGGTTGGCTTCGAGAAGCTGAGCTCAGGCTCGTTGAATCAGGTGGACGACGAAGCCCCATCCAAATGCCAAGCGACGTAAACGTCAGCGCCACGACGCCGACATAAAATTCTGTCGAAAGCTCTCGTATCAAAAAATTAAACTTCAGGTAAGCAAGGAGATAACAGAGAAGCGCCAGCAGAATGCCGTAGAGAAGAATTATTTTTGTTAGGGACGAATTCATTCAGGTTTTCTTGTTCGTCACGGCTCATGCATATACTAAGCGCCGTGACGAAAGGATTAATGACGAGAAAAGTCGTGAGGGTTCTTACTTCACAAATTCATTTTAACACGACAAGTCGGCGCGTGTGTTTGAATTCGCCCGCGTCCATCCGGTAGAAGTACACGCCGCTCGGAAAGTTGGTCGCATCAACGCGCACGCTGTGTTCGCCTGCATTCATTTTTTCGGAGACAAGCGTCGCAACCTCTCTCCCCAAAACATCGAACACCTTGAGGGTCACGTGACTGACCTCTGACGTCTGATATCTGATCTCTGTTGTCGGGTTGAACGGGTTGGGGTAGTTTTGCGACAGCGAAAATGTCGAAGGAACTCCGTTCTGATCTTCTTCAACTTCGGTGAGTGGAAAATCAATGTACGAGTAGTACACATTTTGCTCACCGCCGAACGTCGCTGCCCACGCGAGGTGCGCGCCGCCGTTGTCGGAAATCATATGAAAGTAATCTCCCATTTTATTTTGCTGAGGCCAGCCGAGATGTGGGTCGAACGACTGCGAAAGGCGAGCATTGGGCGACCACGACACTCCTGCATTTGTTGAGTATGAATAATAGAGAGACGAGTTCAGGCTGCCGGGATTGTCGCGAGTATCAAGCCACACGACATCAATGCGTCCGCTCGGCGCAACGGACATCGTCCCGAACCACTGCCACGCAGATGTACTTGCGTCATTATTGACGCGCACCGGAGCGCTCCACGTTTGTCCTCCGTTGGTACTGCGCGCAAACATCACATCGAGCGGATCGGGATTCGAATTCCGCTCAACCGATGCGAGCAGATACACGTAACCGCGATACGGTCCGTTCGAGACGTCGGTTGCGATCCAGGCTTGTCCGTGGAGCCCACCCGGATTTGGACTTGAGATGCCTGCGAACGCCACAAGAAGCCCGTCAAGTGACACCGGCGTCGGCGCGCCCCACGAAACGACGCGGCTCGTATCGCTTGCGCTTTTTGATTTCACAACAACGAGCGACGTGTCGCCTACGCCGCAGACGTACAACTCGCCGCTGGGGCCCACCGCAAGCGTTCCCCAGAAGGGATCGCCGGGAATGATACCGCAACTTTCATAGCTCGCTCCGCGATTTTTCGAGCGGGTGAAAAATCCTGGAGCGCACGCGCTGAATGACGAGGTCCAGAACGCATAATGATTGCCTTCGCCGATGCTGTTTGTCTTGTCAATCACCATCCATTGCTTGTCGCCGCCCTGCGCGAACGTTCCCGTATTCCATGTTGCGCCGCCGGTCGTTGACTTGAATACGTTGCACTGGAATCCTCCGCCGACTTGCGTGAGGCTGTTGTAGTAGAAGTTTCCATTGCGATCTGCATCGAGCACGGGATCGGAACGGAAGACGCCCGGCTCAATGACGCCGGGAAATCTCCATCGTAGCCCGCCGTCGGTGGTGTACCCGTATCCCGCTTGACGAAAGTTGCTCGTGATCGTATTGAACTGCCGCCAGCCGATCGCAATTCTGTTCGGATTAGTCGGGTCAACAGCAATCGAAGGCTCGTTCGCCGCGTCGCCGACGATGTTGTGGCCTAACGCGTCCACGTTCACTTGCGTCGTGAAAAAATTCGGCGACGAGAAAGTGTACGCGGGAGAAAACCGCGCGCCGTTGCGCGGCGTCGCGATGAATGCGTCGTCGCGAAATTCCAGCGGCATGCGGCGCCTCCCTACGGGATCGTAGATCGACTCGTTCAGTGAATCGGAATTCGACGGACGGTTTCCAGCGTGTGCCGCGGAAATCAGAAGAGCCATACCTAACACTATTGATTTTTGCTTCATGTGATCCTTTCTCCTAAATTAAATTGTTCAGAGCCGGTGGCTCCTCAAGTTGGCATAGGCAATCTTCTCCTAATTCGATTTCTTCGTAGGGACATGCCTCTCGACGAGTCGTTGACCGGCATGTCCTGCTTTTGTTGTAGAACTAACGCATTTCGTTGCATCCCCCGAAGGGGTCCTTCGGACAAGCAGGACACGACTGAGTCGTGTCCCTACAAAATCTTGAAAAAGCAGATTTGCGTAACATCAGGTATTAACTTGTAAACGCCCGCTGCACCCGCTGGCTGATATTGCACGTCACTTCATACGGAATGGTTCCCAACTTTTCAGCAATGTCCCACGCCGTGATACCTTCTGCGCCGTCAGTTCCAATCAATGTTACGTTATCGCCAATTTCAATTGCGTTGCTCGTTCCAATATCAACCATGATATGGTCCATGCACACGGTACCCACACATGGATACCGCTTCCCTTTGATGATAACATCCGTTCTGTTCGTGAGCGCACGGCTGTAGCCATCGCCATATCCGATCGGAACGGTGGCAATCCGAGTTTTCGCTGGGGTGAAGTAACGACGGCTATATGAGACGCTCGTGTGCGCTTCAACGGGTTTGATGTGCGAGACTTTTGAAACAAGCGACATCACAGGTTGAAGAGGGGGCGATACAGCCATTCCACTACGAGGAGTATAGCCGTACAGCATAATGCCCGGACGAACCATGGTGAAGTGCGACTCAGGAAGCGAGACGATAGCACCGCTGTTGGCGAAATGCTTGAGCGGAATTTCGATGCGCTTTGTTTGAAGTTGCGCAAGAACTGTTTTGAAGCGTTCAAGCTGAACGCGGGCATACGTCAAGTCCGGATCATCCGACGTTGCAAAGTGGCTGTACACTCCGACGACGTCAACCGAACCAACGTTCACCACTCGCTCGATATTTGCCACGGCATCGTGATACGGGAATCCAAGCCGCCCCATGCCTGTATCCACCTTCACGTGAACTCTTGCGCGCTTCTTTCCGCCGCAGGCGGACGCGGCAAGACTGATGTGCTGAGCACTTTCCACCGTCGCAACTGTCAGCTCAAGATTGTCGAGCAACGCCCGCTCGATTTGTGATGGCGGCGGAACTTCAAATACAAGCAACGGATGTTCAATGCCGTCGCGGCGCAGCTCAACGGCCTCATCAATACGCGCAACACCGAGATACGACGCCCCGTTGCGGATTGCTTCGTAAGCGATCGTTCTCATCCCGTGCCCGTACGCGTTGGCTTTCACGACCGCCATGATCTGCACATCGGGACCAACATAGCTTCGCACGACATTCAGATTGTGTCGAAACTGCGGGAGACCGATTCTGGCGCGGGTTGGGTGAAGTGACGGAATTGAACTGGTCATCGTGACAATCTGAGGTTGAGAATTCACCAGCAATATCAACACTCAGCAATACAAATTCAAGGGCGAGCATTACCGGCTATGGCAGGAACTTTGAAGCATGGAGGGCTATGCAATGATTCTTCTGATGATTATATTAGGTTGTCGTAATTCAACAATGGTTCACTCTTTAGTTAAACATCAATAGGGTATGAGTTATGGGTGATACCGATTCCCGCTCCGCTCTCCTTGAACAAATTCGCGAAGGCATCCGCAAATCCGATCAGCAGAGCAAGGATCTGAAAAAGAAGAATTCCCGATACCTTGTCGTGAGTATCGTTGCAGGAGCGATGAGCACCGTTATTGCTGCAAGCGCCGCCGCACTGGGACCGGTGCTTGCAGGAGGAGCGCCTGCGTGGAAAGCAACGTGCGCAGTTATCGCTCTTTTCACCGGCGTCGCAACGGTTTTTACCGGAATGCAGAAGCAACTCTCCATTGCGGAGCGACTGGCAAAAGCAATTGCATGCTCCGGCAAGCTGCACTCTCTCGAGTTCGCGATAACGGTCAACAATCGTGAGACAAGTGAGGTAGCCAAAGAGTACGAAACTGCACTGTCAAGTTATCCCGACGTTCTTCTATAATTATTCAACACTAACGCAGATATGAAGGTGGAATGAAGCTCGGCAACTACGCGCATATCTCGATTTCCGTTCGCAGCCTCCGCGAGTCGGCTCCATTTTACGACAAGATCGGTTTCACAAAAGTGTGGAGCAGCAAAGCCCCTCAACCGTGGGAATTGTTGACAGACGGATCGGTGAACATTCATCTCTACGAATCGTATTTCTCTTCTCCTGCGCTGCATTATTTTTCCGCTGCAATGGATGACAAGATCATGCATTTGCGGCGCTTGGGATTCAACACCGAACTGCACTGCAGCAAAGACGGAACCCGGAAACAACATAACTTTCTCGATCCGAATGAAGTATCCATCATGCTCATGCACCACGACGGTGAACAAATGCCGAAGCCGAACGGCGTGTCACAATCCTTGCTCGGAACCTTCGGCGAGCTGAGTATTAACACGGATAATCTTAAAGCCTCGCTCCTGTTCTGGGACAAGCTGGGATTCCGGCAAACGATGACGAGCGAACGACCCTACTCTTGGAGCATCTTGACAGACGGCGTGATAACGATAGGATTGCATCAAACGGCAATACTCTCTGCGCCAGCTCTTTCATACTTTGCAGCAAACGTTGCCGAACGCCTTGAACAATTAGAACGGAATTCCATTCCCATTATGCACGAGCTTCGCAACGAGAGCGGCGTCATCGAGGGGGCAATCCTCTGCGCACCCGACCGGCAGCTCTTCGCACTCCTGCAGGGGAGTTAAACTCTACAACAATAAAGGATTACCATGAGTAAGGCAATCGACTCGCTCTTTACAAAAGACGATCTCCGACGAATTGAAGATGTCGTTAAGGACGCTGAAGCGCATATGTCCGGAGAAATCGTCCCGTACGCAGTCTACGCGAGCGACGCATACGAGCGGGCGCTTTGGCGCGCCGGGCTGCTCTTCGGAACGCTTGCGTTAGCTGCGTTCTTGCTCATGCACAGCTTCTCAAGAATGTGGCTCGCGCCCGAGCTTGCGGAGGTTGCCGCGGGAACGCTCATCGCAGCGCTCATCGGAGTCCTGCTCGTGTACTACATTCCGGCAGTGAGACGATTCTTTGCGGGACAGGAGTTGATGCATCGTCGCGTTGCACAGCGCGCCGCCGAAGCATTTCTTGCCGAAGAAGTGTTCAACACAAGGAGCCGAACAGGAATCCTCATCCTCCTCAGCCTTCTCGAACGCAAAGTGATCGTTCTTGGCGACTCAGGCATCAATACAAAAGTGCAGCCATCGGAGTGGGAAGGTATCGTCAAGACGATTGTTGACGGTATGCACGCAGGCAAACCTGCCGACGCGCTCGTCGAAGCCATCCGCCAATGCGGTCAGCTCCTCAAGAAAGAAGGCGTTACAATCAAGCCCACCGATACGAACGAGCTGAGCAACAGGATGAGAACGAGCGACCGTTGAACACCGTCCGTTCTTCCACAGTGTTTTTGGGCGAACTGGTCTACGACTCGTAGAGCGCTTCGGAGCTACCTTCGCTTACCTCTTGGAAGCGACGTACCAGCCGGAAACACCCATACGCCACAAAAGGCGCGACGAGAACATCAATTGTGTAATGAACGTGTTGCCATAACACGAACACGGCGACGAGAAGTGCGAAAGAAAGGAAGATTTTTTCCATGATGCGATTGGTCGCTGAGAGAAAGAAAAGAAACATCGTCGCCGTATGACCGGAGAAAAATAAATCCTTCGTCGGCGCTTCACCGTTCCCGAAGAGTTGCACAATCGGGTCGCGCAGCACGATCAATCCTTGCGGCGGCTCGATCGGGACCAGCCACATCATAAACGTTCTCACGACGACCATCAGCGTGTACGCCTGAATCGCGACGAGCAATCTCTTTGGCTGCCGCGCGAGATGAACGATCGCGAGAATCACTCCGACATAAATCAATCCGAACGTGAGCCAACTAAAATCCCGCGGCTCGATCATATGCAACAGCGGATCGTTCAACACAACCCCCTCCCGCCTTTCCACCCAATCAAGAAAGCGAGTGAAGAACATGAGCGTGACTCCGAGAAAAAAAATTGCGCCAACGAATTGCCAACGAAACGAAGGCGTGCGGAGGTTGTCTTTCCAGAGTTTGACAATGCCTTGACGATTGTGTGAAACGATTTGGCGAGTCATGAATAGCTTTATTTTTACTTCCCTTTTCAAACGATCAATTGGAGCCTTCCAAAAAAAAATCCCTCTCCCTGAAATACAGAGAGAGGGTATCACGTACTTCCTCCACAACAGAACTACTTCTTCTTCGTCATCGCTGCGAGCTTCGTGAGAAATCCGCCCGCCATGCTCTTGTAACCATCAACTGCGGATGTTGCGGCACCGATAGCCGACGTCAGGTCGCCTGAGGCGCTCGTGATTTCGTCCTTGCTGGTCTTCAAGCTTGCAAGCGCTTCGTCGAACTTCATATTCTCGAGGCTCGGGGCTTTGAAGCCACTGATCCAGCTGTTTACTTTGTCCTTCACACTCAAGAGCTGGTCTTTCGAGGACTTCAACTGATCGACTGCACCTTGGATTGTTGCAGCATCCTTCGGGAATTTTTGCAACAGTGTGTTGCTTTCCTCGAGCGAGCCGGTGATCATTCCCGAGATTTCATCCACCCTGCCGAGCTGCCCGGACGCGTCGTTCACCATATTGGTGACTTCCGTCGTCAAGCTCGTGATCATGTTTAATTGCTCGGCGCTCGGACCGCAGCCGACAAACAACGCAACGAGCAATGCGACAACAACAAAATTCTTCATGGACTTTCTCCTATTGAGTTGAGGGAATAGTGTGAAATGCGATAGCAATATATGCGAATCACGTAACGTGTGAATTAAGCTACACTTAAATGTTGTTAATCGTCGCACACGCAGAGCGCGTTCGACCTCGCTTTCGCGAAACATTCGCGCCCCTCGCGCACAGAAAACCACGCGAGACCGAGCGTGGCAAGAGTATCAACATGCGCAAGATGCGTCAGCTCATAGATGCCGCTCGACGCGAGAAGCACCAGCGACATGTAGATGCAGACTTTCGTACAACCCGCATCGGCGATGATGGGCTGCGAGTTGAGCTGTCTGCCGACGCGGAGTTTTCCGTACAACAGCGCGAGCATGACGAGAAGAGAAATAAGAGAAATGACCACGCCCCAGAATGTCGTTTCGGGTTGGTGATTCGTGATGAAGTTGATGATTGCGGAGATGACAAGCCCTGCAGCAAGTATGGAGAACGACCAGCCGGTAACACGCAATGCGGTCCGCTCGAACTCGTCGCGCACAGCGTTGTTGTTACGGCGAATGCGCGTCACCATGTGCGCGATGCCGACCCCGGAGAGCGCCTCGATGAAACTATCCGCGCCGAAACCGAAGAGCGCGAGCGTTTCATCCTGCCAACCGAAGAACGTTGCAAGAGTCCCTTCGGCAATGTTGTACACGATCGTAAAAATGCTGAGCGCGTACGCAATCCCGTACATACGCTGGACTTCTTTGTTCTCTCCGTTTCTCATATGATGAGATGATAAGGATTTTGCTGCTGTAAGTGAATCCTCTTGAAGTAATTTTTCGAGGTGAATCGTCAAATCCGAATCAGATGAATCAGACAACTTGCTTCTCTCAGACCCTCTTTCTATATTGACGCACGATGAAGTCAGTGTTCCGTGAACTACTATTCGAGGGGTCAACGCATGATCGAGCGCCCGAAAGCACCACGAGAGTTTCTTTCAAGCAAAAGAGATGTCACATAAAAGTGTCCCGCAAAAAGAGCGGGACACTTTTTTTGTCTAAGGGCCGATGACCGTCAACGACATACACAAGATCATCAATGCGTGGGCGCCGCGGGACATCGCATGGGAACGGGACAACGTCGGGTTGCAGGTCGGGGATATGAAGGCGGAGGTTTCCGGTATTCTCGTCAGTCTCGATTGTACGGAGAAGGTGATTGCCGAAGCGAAGAAACGCGAAGCGAATCTCATCGTCAATCATCATCCGCTCCTGTTTCGTCCCCCAAAGGCGATAACGCCGGACAATGAGGTCGGACGCTGCATCCGTTCCCTGATCGCGAAGAATATCTCTCTGTACTCCGCGCACACGAACTTGGACTTTACACGCGGCGGAGTGAGTTTTGCGATCGCCGAGGCACTCGGTTTGCGTGACGTAGATTTTCTGCACAAGCCGTATCGAGTGCAAAGGAAAATTGTGACCTTTGTCCCGGAAGAGCAGCTCGCAAAAGTCCGCGATGCGATGGCAAAGGCGGGCGCAGGCGTGATTGGCAACTACGATTATTGTTCGTTCGGGACGATCGGCGCTGGCTCATTTAGAGGAAATGCCTCGTCAAAACCCTCCGTGGGCGCGAAAGGAAAACTCGAGCAAGTATCCGAAGCCCGGCTGGAGATGATCGCAAACCAGTGGAATGTTTCGAATGTGCTGAAAGCGATGCGAGCCGCGCACCCGTACGAAGAGGTCGCGTATGATGTGTACCCGCTCGACAACACGAGCAATGATTTCGGAGCCGGGATCATCGGCACACTGCCGAAAGCAATGCGGGTCGGAGCGTTTCTCTCGCTGGTGAAGAGAGGGCTACGGGCAAAAGCCGTGCGGCGGACAGCATCGGTCGGGAATTCCATTCGGCGGGTTGCTGCCTGCGGCGGGGCCGGCGCAGAGTTGATAGACGCCGCGATCGCGCAGGGCGCCGACGCATTCATCACGGCAGATGTTCGTTATCACGATTTCCATCATGCATTGGGAACAATTCTGCTCGTGGATGCCGGACATTACGAAACCGAACATCTTGTTGTGCAGGCAGTCGTGAAGAAATTGAGGAATGACCTCATCGCGCAGGGAAAGGGAGTTCCCATCTATGCAACACGGACATCAACAAATCCGATTATGTATTCTTAACGATTTTTCGAAGGAGTGAGATTTGGAAAAAAAATTGCGACAGCTTTATGCACTTCAATTGATCGATAGCCAACTCGACGAGATCGAGGAGATGAAGGGTGACCTGCCGGGAGAGGTCCGGTCGCTGGAGGAAACGGTCTCCTCTGTGAGCGCGAAACTCGCCTCGCTCGAAGAAACCATGCGTACGGCATTCACGCAGCGCGAAAACGCCGACAATGAAATCCTCTCGCTCAAAGAAAAGATGGAGCACTACAAAGAACAGCAGCTGCATGTGCGAAACAATAAAGAGTACGATGCATTGACGCGGGAAATGGACCACGCGGCGGAAACGATTGCTAAGCTGACGAAAGAAATGAACGCACTGGAAAACAAAGGTACCGTCGCTCGAACAGACATCGAAACGACAAAAAAGGACCTCGAAGAGGCAAAAGCGTTGTTGGAAGAAAAGAAAGGTGAGCTTGCCGAAGTCAGCAAGAGCACGGAAGAAGAAGAGCTGAAATACCATCACGAGCGCCAAAAGGCGCTCGCACGGATCAGCAAGCAGGACCTCGCGATGTATGAACGCATTCGCAAGGCGAAGAACGGGCGCGCAGTGGTCCCGCTGAAGAAGAATGCGTGCGGCGGATGCTTCACCGCAGTTCCGCCGCAGAAGGTGCTGGAGCTAAAACAAAACAACAAGTTCTACACCTGCGAGCGTTGCGGAAGAATTGTTGTCTCGGAAGAAATGGCAGAGAGCGCTGCGGCTATTGCATGAAGGCTGAGCCGCGGACGACGACGACTTTTTTATTAACTAACTATTACATTAACGTACACTGCATGGTCGGGCAGCCGCCTCGCCAAAAGGCGGGGAGGAAAGTCCGAACTCCGCAGAGCAAAGCGCCGAGTGAACAGCTCGGGGCGTCCGTCTAAGGCGGACGCACGGAAAGTGTCACAGAAAACATACCGCTTGGAGGTTGTCGGTTAATATCTCGTTGACAATTGAGAATTGAACGTTGTTCGTTGACTATTGAACATTTTAGAGAGGAACAACGGTCAATGGTCAACGAACAACGTTCAATAGTCACTTGAGTCTTCGACAATCTCCGAGTAAGGGTGAAAAGGCGAGGTAAGAGCTCACCGCCGCGGCAGCAATGACGCGGGCACGACAAACCCCGCTTGGAGCAAGACCATATATGAGAGGAACGAAGCTGCTCGCTTCCGTCCATCACGTTCTCCGAAGGGAGACCTCCCGAAGGGGACCTTCAGAGAACGTGATGGACAAACTCTCGGGTAGGTCGCTGGATCCCGGCAGTGATGCCGGGACAAGATGAATGGTTGCCTCCTTTGCCTCACTCTCATGAGGCCGAGAAGACAGAATTCGGCTTACAGACCGTGCAGTGTTTTTGTTGTCCGTTGGCTCCCCGCGGAGTTCTTCGGAGAGGGAGGCTTCTGTGAACACGCTCGAACATCGTTGGTCTCTTGCACCGACGCCCAACCATGAAACCGTCGCACGTCTCGCCAAAGAAATCAACGTCCCCGAATCGATTGCCAAAGTTCTTGTCCAGCGTGGCATAGACGATTACGACAAAGCCAAGTCCTACTTCCGCCCATCGCTCGATTTGTTGCACGATCCGTTTCTGATGGACGGCATGGAGCGAGCGGTCGAGCGCCTCGTTTCCGCTCTTTCCAAGAGAGAACGCATTCGCGTGTACGGCGACTACGATGTGGACGGAACGAACGGCGCAGCGATGCTCTATCTTCTTTTGAAAGAGCTTGGCGCGAACGTTTCATTCTACATTCCTGATCGGCTGAAGGAAGGGTACGGTATTTCGCGGGCCGGCTTGGACAAAGCGATCGAGGATAGCGCCACGCTGTTTCTCTCGGTGGATTGCGGCATCACGGCGGTTGACCAGGTGGAGTATGCAAACAGTCTCGGCCTCGATGTCATCATCTGCGACCATCACGAAGCGGGCGAAACAATTCCGAACGCGTACGCCGTGCTCGACCCCATCAAGCCGGGCGACGCGTATCCCTTCAAGCAACTCTGCGGATGCGGCGTCGGGTTTAAGCTTCTCCAAGCATTAGTGAAAAGAGTCGGCAAAGAATCACTGCTCCCCGCGTATCTCGACTTCGTTGCGCTTGCAAGCACTGCGGATATTGTCTCGCTCACCGGTGAGAATCGCGTGCTTGTTCGTTTGGGACTTGAACTGCTGAACAGGAACCCCCGGCCGGGGATTCGCGCGTTGATTGAAATCGCAGGCCTCCGAGTCGGGCAGATTCATACCGGGCAAATCGTGTTCGGACTCGCCCCACGCATAAACGCTGTGGGGCGGTTAGGCGACGCGATGCGCGCCGTGAAGCTCCTGACGTGCGACAACGCGATCGAGGCACAGCAACTTGCGAAGGTTCTGGAAGAGGAAAACCTTAAACGGCGCACGATCGACAGCGATACGTTCGACGAGGCAAAGCTGCTCGCCGAACAGACGTACGAAGATATCGCAACGGAAGCGGCCCTCGTGCTCCATCAGAACCACTGGCATCCGGGGGTTGTGGGAATTGTTGCGTCGCGCATGGTGGAAAAATACTACAAGCCTTCGATTATGATGGCGACGGTGGACGGCGTTGCGAAAGGCTCGGCGCGGAGCGTGTCCGGCTTCAACATCTACAACGCCTTGAAAAAATGTGAAGAGACGATTCTGCAATTCGGCGGGCACAAGTATGCGGCAGGCGTGACGGTGGAACTCGCAAAGCTCGAAGAATTTCGCGAAGCATTCACCCACGCGGTGAAAGAACTGATGCCGGACGAACTCAAAGTTCCCGAAATCAGAATTGACGCGGAGATTACACTTCCTGAAATCAACCCGCGGCTCGTCCGGTTGCTGAATGAGTTCCAGCCGTTCGGTCCAGGCAACATGCGCCCGACATTCCTTGCGCGCAATCTCGAGAGTGCCGGTCCCGCCCGCATCGTCGGAAAGAATCATCTGCGCTTCAAGGCAAAGCAGAACGGCAATGTCATCGACGCCATCGGTTTCAATCTCGGCCACCTTCTGCCCCGGCTGGGCAACGGACGGAAGGATATCGAATGCGTCTTCTCGATTGAAGAGAATGATTTCGGCATTCCTTCGGGAAATGGCAACGCGCGCACGGCGGTTCCGCAGATGAAAGTGAAGGACGTTCGGTAA
>JANNUB010000021.1:0-1602 GCA_031394795.1 Ignavibacteriota bacterium
ACGGCGGAGCGCATCCGCAGCCGTATCGCCAGAACGGCGCTTAATGCCGGGCCCGATACCGGGCCGACCGCCGTACCAACATCGGTCAGCATCGGCGTCGCCTCCTACCCCGAGCACGGCGACGAGTTCGACACGCTGGCCAGGAACGCCGACCGCGCGCTGTACACCAGCAAGGCGCAGGGCAGGAACCGCGTCACCGTGTTCCGGGAACAGTGAGCGCCGCAAAATGATATGCTCCCCCGCTGAGATTCCACGACCTCAACCCGCATGCAAACCCAGCTGATTTTCGACCCCGCGCTGACGACGGAAGAGTTGCGCGGGTTCACCCGCACGGTGGCGGAGATTGAGTGGCTGCTGCTCATCCTCGTCATGCTCTACCAGGTGGTGCTGGTCCCCGACGAGGTATCCGGGGCCGCGCTGATGATGGCCATGTTCTTCTTCGCCGCTTTCGTGCTGGCTTTTCGCTACGCCAATTTCTACCGCAATGAAACCCACTGGAAAATCGCGATCGAGACCTGGGTGATGATCGTGTTCATCACCTGGGTGCTGGCGTATACCGGCGGACTCGACAGCCCCCTGCAAAACCTATTTATCCTGGTGATCGTCGTCAGCGCGCTGACGCTGGGCAAGCTCGCCACCCTGCTCGAAATGGCGCTGATTGCGGCGTGCTACGTCTGGCTGGGCCATCCGCAGGAGGCGGGGGAATTCCTGTCGCTGCCGTTCGGCACCAAGCTGCTCGCCCAGATTTCGCCGATACTGCTCGTCGCCTACATCACCACCATGCTGTCCGCCGACATCCGCCGCGCGTACGGCCACTCGTTCGGAAAAATGAAGCTGCTGTCGGAGACCGACGAATTGACCGGCGTGTTGAACAGCCGCGGATTCACGATAGCGGCCGAGGAGGTTTTCCGGCAGGCCGAGCGCTATGCGCGCCCTTTCAGCATCATGATGATCGACTCGGACAGCCTGAAAACCGTCAATGACAGCCTGGGCCACGACGCGGGAGACCGGCTGCTCAAGCTGACCGTTCAGTGCATACAGAGCGAATTGCGCAAGAGCCCGGTGCGCCAGTCGGACATCGTCGCGCGCTATGGCGGAGACGAATTCCTGGTGCTGCTCCCCGAAACGCCGGGCAGCGCCGCGGTAGGCGTGGCGGAGCGCATCCGGAAAAGCGTCGAGTCGTCTCCGATCACGGCCCACGGGCAAGCCATGAAGGCCACCGTCAGCATCGGCATCGCCGGCTATCCCAGCCACGGCCCGGATCTCGAGTCCGTGCTGGAAAAAGCCGACCAGGCCATGTACGCGAGCAAATCCGGGGGCAAGAACCGCACCACCATGTTTTCCGCCTGACGGCGGAAAACATAACGAGTGGCGCGTGATAGGTGATGGGTGATGGGTGATGGGTGATGGGTGATGGATGTTCTGCATGTCACCCTTTGATTTTTGCTGTTTTCCCTTGGCCCCTCATCCCTCATCCCTGACCGGCCGGCGGTCGGGCCGGAAGTAGTTTTGGTCGTCGTAATACGCCTCGCGCTCGTTGTCAGCGCACCAGCCGGGCACGCCGAGAATCGGCACCACCGCCAGTTCCCGCGTCGCCGCCAG
>JANNUB010000263.1:0-17971 GCA_031394795.1 Ignavibacteriota bacterium
GCCGACGATCTCTTCGAGAATGTCTTCCATCGTGATGATGCCCGCCGTTCCTCCAAACTCATCTATCACGACTGCCATTTGGAGTCTCTTCTTCTGCAGCTCCCGCATCAACCGGCTGATCTTCATCGTCCCGGGAACAAGATACGGCGGGCGCATGGTATCGTGAATGATAATCAGGTTCTTGTGTTCCATCATGCCGAGGAGATCTTTGGCGTAGATGATGCCGACGATGTTGTCGATTGTCTCTTTGTACACCGGCATGCGCGAGTACCCTTCTTCCATCACAAAGCGGACCGCTGCTTCACGCGTCGTGTCGATGTTCAATGCAATGATGTCGGGGCGCGGAATCATCACTTCTTTCGCAGTCGTATCCGTGAACTCAAAGATACTTTCAATGAGTTCATGCTCGGTTTTGTCTATGACGCCCGTCTTCGTTCCTTCCTCCAGCATTAATTTGAATTCCCCTTCGGAAATTCGCGACTCCGTGAAGGACGTTTGGTCTTTGAACGGTCTCAGGAAGAAATTGCTCGTCGCGGTCAACGACCTGACCGGATAGCGAAAGATCGTCTCGATCAGCTGAACGGGCTTCGCCACGTGCAGCGCAACTCGCTCAGAAAACCGGAGTGCGAGAGATTTTGGAATCAACTCGCCGAACACCACGACACACGACGCGAGTCCGATAGCAATGACGGCAAGCGCAATCCAATTACTCCCGTCGCTAATCCAGCGCGTCTCGCTGGCTGCAAGGGCAGGCGCGAGATGAAGAAAACCGAGAACGCCTGCGATCCCCGCGGCAAGCGTCAACGAGAGAATATTGCCGACATGAATGGTCGCAAGAAACTGTTCAGGGTTCGACTGAAAGTTGAGCACCGTAGCGGCTTTCTTGTTGCCTGCCTCCGAGAGTTCCTTCATCCGGCTTCTGCGCGTGGAAAGCACCGCCACTTCGCTCGCCGAAAAAAATCCGACGAGCAAAATGAGAATCAGGATTCCGAAAATTTCAAGCCAGAAGGCATCCATGGATTGCGGAGGGGTTGAAAGAATAGATCGAAGAATTATTACAATTAACTGAAAAGCATGGTGATTTCCAAGATGCTAAAGAATCCTTCAACAAAACGAAATGCCCCACAATTATGCAGGGCATTCTGGAAGACGAAGGGCACCAACAAATCAACTCTTGTACAACGCTTTCTCAATTCGGATCTTCACAGTTCGATTTTTTCGATTGGACAACCGATTCATGAGTCCAGAGAAAAAGTTGGTTGTTGCCACGAGAAGCCTTGTCTGGCGGTCCGACAAGTAGAGTTCATTCAACGTTATGTATTCGTTGCGATATTTTTTTGTGCCTACGGCCAATGCGCCGAACGATTCACCTTCGGCGGCTTTTTCGAAATCTATTGTTGTGTTCATAGTGAAATAAGTCCTTCTTCTAGATACTTTCTACGGAGTTGGTCTGCAGTGTCTTCGCGCAAGAGAAAAATACAATTCCCTTCCTCTGAGAAATCACTGCTCATCTCAAATCCGAGTTGCGCGTAAAAGGTCTTTGCCCCGCTCAAAGATTCAAGCCATATTTTCCCTCCCCAGCCCAGCTCAAAACTCCGCTCAACCGTAGTCAACTACCAAATACGTTTCGTCGTTCATCCTTCTTCCACTCATATCCAACGACATCAAGCCCTGCAATGTTCCTTCGGCATTGAGAGCATAACACTCGAATTGTGACCGCAAGTTCATGGAATCCGAAATTATTGCTTCCCAGTCCCAGTCAGAATCTTGGTCATCTTCACGATATTTCCATTCTCTCCATGATCGAATATCAGTCTGAGTCACATGACGGATGTTGCCCTTGACCGCCGAGCCTGTCTCCCTGTTTCTCAGTCGTGCAACAAGTGGTAGCAGCATGCGCTATAGAATCTATCGCGACTCCTTCAAAAACTCCAATCGTGTCTTCAACCTTTCAGCCGACATCAACAACTTGTCTTTGCCGTAAATCGCATCTTCGGGATTTGAGAAGACAAGCTCGTACTCGTCGCTCATCACGATTGCTTCTTCCGGGCACGCCTCTTCGCAGAAGCCGCAGAAAATGCACCGCAGCATGTTGATCTCGAATCGTTCGGGATAGCGCTCCTTCTCCAATTCCGTTTCCGCGGCTTGCACTTCGATAGCAAGCGCGGGACAGACGCGGGCGCACAGCCCGCACGCGACGCATCGCTCAGTTCCGTTTTGTTCAACAAGCACCGGTCGCCCGCGATACGACGGCGGCGGATTGAACCGTTCTTCGGGATACTCGCGCGTGAACTTCGGACGGAACATCTGCCGCGCAGTCAGCGTCATCCCTTTCAAGATTTCGGGAATGTAGATTTTTTGCAGCAGAGAAAGATCTTTGCCGCGAACTTGCGGCGCTTCTTTCACTGTTTTACGATCGTTGGTTTCTGCTGACATTTTTTTTCACTAACGCATTTCACCCTACATGAAACTTTACTTCGAGATTATTCTCTCAAGCGATTCGTACGCGACGCTGGTCATCTGACACAACAACCAATCGGTTCGCCCGGTCTCCGAAAGGACGACAGCAGGGCGAAGTTTCCAGACAAATCTGAAAACGGAAAGTGGACTACAACGATGGAAGCTGGACTAAGTGTGACCATGCTGCATCTTCTTCTGGACGATCCCAATCTTTCGCTAACGATGTTTCGCTCACCAATGTAAGGCTCAACGCATCCTCAGAAGGTTCTTCGTCAAGGATAGTTACTAACACGCGCCGAGGCTTGTCCACACGAATGCGTTCAAGCATCCTTAACCGTCCCTCAGGATCAAGAACTGCTTCAACTGTCTGAATCATTGCATGCCTCTATGGTTAAACTCTGTTTTATTGGCTATGTCAATATATGCTTGGAAAAGCGAAATGCAAAACACCCGTAACGAACACATTCAACAACGCAAGCGGCAGCATCACCTTCCACCCGAGGTTCATCAACTGGTCATAGCGAAACCGCGGAAGCGTCCACCGAATCCAAACGAAAAAGAAAAGTATCGCTCCGACTTTTCCTGCGAACGCGAGAACCTGAATGATGCTGTTCATCAGCGGACTGAGATCCAGCAAGTGAAGTCCCGGCGCTTGCCATCCGCCGAGGAACAACGTCACAATCAACGCGCTCGATGTAATCATGTTCGCGTACTCGGCGAGAAAGAATGTTCCGAATTTCATTCCGCTGTACTCCGTGTGGTATCCACCGACAAGTTCCGGCTCCGCTTCCGGCAAATCAAACGGGAGACGATTCGTCTCGGCAAATGCAGCAACGACGAACGTGACGAAACCGATCGGCATGAGGAATGCGAACCAGCGTCCGTGCGCTTGCGCCTCGACAATCTTGTCAAGTTGCAACGTTCCCGCGATCATCACAACGCCGATGATCGCGAGACCCATCGAAAGCTCGTAGCTGATAAGCTGCGCCGACGAGCGGAGTCCGCCGAGAAGCGAATACTTGTTGTTCGATGCCCAGCCGCTGAGCGTGACGCCATACACACCGAGGGAGGTAAACGCAAGAATGTAGAGCACACCGATGTTGACGTCGGCAATCATCAACTTCACTTCGCGACCAAACAACGTAATCTTGTCGCCAAAAGGAATGACCGCGAACGTCACGAGCGCGACGAAAATCGAGACCAGCGGCGCAAGTGTGTGAATGAATCTGTTCGCGTTCTTCGGAACGATTTCTTCTTTGATGAAGAGCTTCAGAACATCCGCGGGTGATTGCAACAGACCGAAGGGTCCAACACGATTGGGACCCAAACGATTCTGCATGAATGCGCTGGCTCTTCGCTCGACCCAGACAAGATTCATCACCGTGCCGAGAATCGCGACAAAAATGATGAAAAATACTTTGATGGATGAAATGATCAGAAAGTCCATGTTCTCACCTACGCCGTAACGGGAATGACTTCTTGGTGTTTGAGCGGCATGCCCTTCGCGCCGATTTTTCTGTATGACATTCCCTTGAACGATACCACGTTTGCCGCAAGCTCGTTGAAGACCTCTTCTGCGGAATCGTACTTGTATTTTGCTCCCATCAATGACGCGATGCCGGCAATGATCTTCCATGTCGGACGCGCATCACGCTTCGCGCCCTTCCCCCACCGGTCGAACTGCGTTCCAAATCTGTCCAAGCGGCTCATGGCGAACCCATCAAGCGAACGATCCTGGTCGAGCGTCGCGACCGACGGGCGGATGCGTTGTACTCTGCCTTGAAAATTCGTGAACGTTCCGTTCTTTTCGGCAAACGTTGAAGAGGGAAAAAGTACATCTGCCAAGCGCGTCGTTTCATTCTCGAAAGAAAAATTCACGACAAGAAATTCAAGGCGAGCCAGCGCGTCGGCGACGCTCGGGTCGGAGGCGATGTTGTCGTCAACCACATAGAGCGCTTTGATCGCTCCCTCTTTGATTCCTTTGATGATGCCGTTGAAATCCATCCCGCCTTCGCGGGGAAGCACGCCGACTGCCTCCGCTCCGAGCGCGTTCGGGGTTTTGTCCGCGCGAATCAGGATGTCGTCCTCATCTCCTTCAACACTGTGACGGGGAAAATCAATGTGTTTCGTGCCGAGTACATCCCTCGCGAATTTTTGCAGAAGATAGCTATCCTCGTTGGTATCGTATGCCGAACCGATGACGGCGATTTCCGATTTCTTGAATGACCGTAGCTCGCCAGCCGCCGTCGCAATTGCTTCATCCCAGCCCGCTTCCGCGGGCGCGCCGTTTTTCTTGATCATGGGGAATTTGATGCGGCTCTCGAAGTTCACGTGCCCGAAGGATTCGAGCCTCCCCTTGTCGCACATCCAGAAATCGTTCACCTCGGAATTGTAGCGCGGCGTTTGACGGAGAATCTCGTTGTTGCGCACCCACGAGTGCATGTTGCAGCCGCGGGCACAGCCGGGACAGACCGTGTCTGTGGAGGACATTTCCCAGACGCGCGCCTTGAACCTGAAGTCGCGGGAAGTGAGCGCTCCGACCGGGCAGATGTCGATCGTGTTCATCGAATATGGATTGTCGAGCTTTTCGCCCGGGAATGTGGTCAACTCGACGTGCGTTCCGCGCTGTGTAAATGTCAATTGCGGTTTCTTCGCGATTTCTTCGCAAAAGCGGACGCAACGCGAGCACATAATGCAACGCTCTGTGTCGAGCATAACGTTCGGACCAAGCTCAACACGCTTTGGTTTGTGAACCTTGCTCTCATCGAAGCGGCTGTAGCCGACGCTGTAACTGTACGCATAGTTTTGCAGCTTGCACTCGCCCGCTTCGTCACAAATCGGGCAATCGAGCGGATGGTTGATGAGGAGAAATTCCATCACCGCTTCACGCGCATTGATGACTTTCGGATTTGCGGTATGAACGACCATCCCCTCCATCACTTGCGTTGCGCACGCAATCGCGAGCTTCGGCATCTTCTCGACTTCCACCAGACACATGCGGCAGTTGCCCGCAACCGAAAGCTTCGGGTGCCAGCAGAAGTGTGGGATCTCAATTCCATTTTCCCGCGCCGCTTCGATGACAGTCTGCTTCGGGTCTACGTCAAATATTTTTCCGTCTATAGTGATCTTTGCCATTTTTTTTCAATCCTGAGGAGCGCAGCGACGAAGGATCTCACTCTTGAATATGAACGTGAGGCCCTTCCTGCCCGTCCGGCAGGCGGGCGCTCCGCTCAGGGCTTATAGATAGATACGCCAAATGAAACGCCTTCAGCTTCTTCACCAACTCTTCAATCTCATCCTGCGGCGGAAGAAACGTCGTGCGGAAGTGAAACGTCCCCGGCTGCTGACCGAAGCCCGAACCGGGCACGACGCAAATTCCTGTTTCCTCCAACAACTTCATGCAATATGTTTCGTCCCGCGTTCGCTCGTACTTCACTCGTTCTTCACGACTCATCATTGCGAGGTCAATCCCCTTTTCGGGCGGCAACTCGAATCGCACGAACGCGTACATCGCCCCTTGCGGACTGTCAAGCGACATCCCTTCAATCTTGTTGATGTGTTCGTAGAGAATTTTCGCCTTGCGCTTGAGAGAATTCAGCACGTCATTTTTTTCCTTGATGTACGTTGCGTAACTCTCATCGCCCGGCTCGGGCGGCGCAACCATCAGGTACGTGCTGATTTGTCCGCCGACGTTCGCGCAGAGACTGATGCTCTGCTGTTTGACCATTTGCGCGAGCACATCGTCGGGAATATTGCGGAACTCCATGTAGCCGCCGCGGTGCCCGCACTCACCGAGAAATCCCTTCGACACTGAATGGAACGTGAAGAGCGTAACGTCACGCTCGTTCATGTCGTGCATGACTTTTGCGAACGAATAAAACTTGCTGTGTGGATCATACACATTCTCTTGGTACACTTCGTCCGCCATGATCGAGAGATTGTGCCGCTTCGCGAAGCGTATCACCATACGAATGTTCTCGTACGTCAGCACGCTGCCCGTCGGGTTGCCGGGATTGATCACCGCGATTGCAACGGGATGAATGCGGTTCGCTTCCGCTATCCTCTCTTCTAACTCGCTTTCATTCAGCTGCCAATTGGTTGACTCATCAAGATAGTAGACGATTTGCTTTCCACCGTACAAATCAATCGTCGCGCTGTACAGCGGATACTGCGGGATCGGTATCATGAAGCCGTCATGGGGATTTTTGAGCAACGCGAGAATCGAGGCTTGCACGCCCTTGCTCGCACCGTCCGTCAGAATCACATGATCGTGGCTCGCGGGAATGCCGTCGCGCTTCGAAATAAATTCAGCAACCGCTTTTCTGATGAACGGAATTCCCGCACTCTGCGTGTACGCCCCTGTGCCGTGCGGATGCTTGCGGAGAATCTCTCGCGCTCGTTCCACGATGTCCTTTGGATAGTCTCTAAGGACATGAGGCTTTTCATGAAGTTCCGGATACTCAAGCAAGCTGAGCGTTTGCCGAATGTACGACAGCGGCTTCTGCTTCAGAGCCTGCGGATTGCCGATGTTGCAGTAAATGACCTTGCGTCCCTGCGCTTCAATCTGCTGAGCGCGAATCACGATAGGTCCGCGCACGGCATACTCCGCTTTCAGCAGATTGAGATTAAGGTCGTTGAGGCTAATCATAACGACGGGTTAGGACGGACGAACAATGACAAACGACATTCTTCTTCAAGTGAGGTAAACGATTCGAAATACGCCTTCATTATTGTCCTCGTTCAATGCCTACAATCTTCAACGTTCTCAACTCAACATTCACGGTAAGGTCACCGCCAAGGACAGCATGACCAGATTCAGGCATAGTTTCGAAGTACGTAGTGCAAACACCGTTCGTTCTGAAGAATGTCACTTTCATCTTCCCGACTGGATAACCAAGCTCACGCGCTTTCACCATGGCAATCTCTACAGCATTGAGGTAGCTCGCATCTTGCACATGTTGTTGAGTTAACATTTTGCACACTACGCCTTTCGTTCACATCAGGTATAGGATTTCTCTCGTTCTGCCTACATCAAGAACAGCCCCACTGGAATCAATTAGGTACACCTTCTCTTTAGTCTTTCGATTTTTCTTCACGAAGTTGACATCGGCAAAACTCGGCTCTTGCTTCCAACCGATTCCCACATTTGGATGTGTGTGAAAACTCCCAACGATCTTTTTTGCTTCGTATTTTCCGTCACGGCTGACAAAACAGTCGCGTTTTCTAATAATCTGCTGTAACGCTTTTCGGCCATTTTTCTGAAGTTGAGAGTTGCTCATAACCTTCGCCGAATGTTGTGAGGCGATACGTTCTCGAGATCACGCCGGACGAACGATGACGGTCGAGAATTTTTCTTCTTTGAACAAATCATTTGCGACGCGCTGAATACCTTCGGGCGTCACGCCGTCCACTCGCTTCAGAATTTCATCGAGCGACGTGAACGATTCAAAATACAATTCGGAGCTGCCGAGCCGCATCATCCTGCCCGACATGTTTTCAAGTCCGAGCATCATCGCGCCCTTGATTTGGGATTTCGTGCGAGCCAACTCTGCTTTCGGCACAGGCTTCGTCCGCAGCTTCCAGAGCTCCTTCTGAATCAGCTCAATGGAATTCCGGATGTTCTTTTTTTCAGTCCCGACGTACACGCCAAATACTCCTGAGTCACTCATCAGGTTCGCAAAAGAATACACGCTGTATGCAAGCCCCTGCTTCTCGCGTATGTTCTGATAGAGCCGCGAGCTCATCCCTTCACCGAGCAGCGCATTCATCACCATCAGCGGGTAGCGGTCGGGATGCTTGATGTGGTACACAAGAGTGCCGAGACAAATGTGCGCTTGGTTGATGGGACGGTAATACTCGGCGTACGTCGAATGCTCGATGTCCCGCGGGGCAGCGATGCGTTTGCCGTTATGCGTTTCGGCTGGAAGCCGCGTGAGGTACTTTTCGGTAAGACGGACAAGCGCGTCGTGCTCGACATTTCCCGCGGCAGCAACGACAACATGGGACGGGGCGTAATACGTTGCAATGTAGGTCTGGAGATCGTCACGTGTGAATCGGCGAAGATTCGTCTCCGTGCCAATGACGGGAAATCCGAGATTGTGTTCAGGGAACAGCGCCTTCTCGAAATAGTCGAAGATGATGTCTTCGGGATTGTCGGCTGCGTTGCGAAGCTCCTCAATAACGACGGTGCGCTCACGCTCCAGCTCTTTCTTTTTGAACGTCGGATTCTGAATCAGATCGGAAACAACATCCATTGCCTCGCCGACGTGCTTGTCGAGGACGCGCGCGTAGAAGCACGTTTGCTCCTTGTTCGTGAACGCGTTCAAGTACCCACCGAGCGATTCGAGGCTCTGCGCTATTTCCAGAACGCTGCGGTTCTTCGTTCCCTTGAATACCATGTGCTCGAGGAAATGGCTGATGCCGTTCTGCGATGTCTCTTCGTCGCGCGATCCGACATTTGCCCATATGCCGAGCGACACCGAGCGAACATACGGAATCGTCTCCGTCACAACCCGGATGCCGCTATCGAGGATTGTCTTGCGATACTGAGCCTTGTGCGCGGAAACCATTGAGCCTCCCGCACCATTAGTGGTCTTATGCATGGATTATTCAGAAAAACTTAAAAAAAATATATCCAAATCGCCTGAAGGAAGCAATCAACGCAAAATGATCAACAGATCGCGATATCGGGACAATCGGAATTGAGAAAGGAGAAAGTTGGAGATTCCCCAAAACGAAAAACAAAAATAGCCACGAAGGCACGAAGACACTAAGGATTCACGAAGAAAACTTCTCCTAAGTTATAGAAGAGTTTTCTCGTACCTCGTTAAGAGTAGGGACAAAACCCAAAAGAACTTTGTGAAACCTTCGAGTCTTGGTGTCTTTGTGGCAAGCTTTTTTCGTTTTTTAATTTGGGGAATCTCCATAGGAGAAAGGGGTTGACTTTGTAGTTTCCGCGGACTACTTTAGAGCAGTGATTTCTCACGGACCTTGAAACATACTCCCCTATGAATCGAACAGGTTTCGTCGTTGCACTTCATCTCCTTTTTCTCTCTTCCGGCTGTGACACGGGGCTTTCGCCTCTCAACGAACCGTCCGGCTTTCGTGGTGTCATCCGTTTCAAGAACTGGCCGCCTGCCGACAGCGTTCGGGAGCTGCGCATCGTTGCGTTCGAATCGTTTCCGAGCGATAGCGCCGGAATCATTGCTACGCTATTGTCGGGCCGCGCTGCGGTCTATCCCCCGCTTGACAAGAGACTCCCGAGGTTTGTAGATAGTCTGGAGTATGAATTCACAACCAAACAGGGACTGAATCTGCAGCTAAAGAACTACGAGTATGTTATCGTAGCGCTGCAGTACGGACCGAACGTCCTGACTGATTGGAGACCTGCCGCCGTGTACGCAACGATGTTAGGTGCATTTGATCCGGCGCCGGTGAGAGTTCTCTTGCATCGTATTGCTCCGAACATCAACATACAAGTTGACTTCCGCAACCTACCTCCACGACCATGGCGCTGAGTATGCGGCTTCTTGCTGTTCTTCTTCTTGCTTGCTCAAAGGCGCTTACTTCGCCCGGCTCTCTTGCTGGAAAGGTAACAAGCCAAACCAACGCTGAACCGCTTGTCGGTGTGAACGTACTTCTCCAAGGAACTGTTCGGGGAACAACGACCGATGCGCGGGGGCAATTCCGCTTACCGGATATTCCCGCTGGCAAGTATGCACTCGTTTTTTCGATGATAGGCTATCAGCGACAAACGCGCTCGAACGTTCTGGTGGAAGAGGGAAAGGAAACTACCCTTGATGTCACTCTCACAGAAACATCGCTGCAAACGGAACAGATCGTCGTCACCGCGAGCAAGCGGGAGCAGTCACTCGAAGAAGTGCCTATGAGCATTTCTGTTGTCGATGCCGCGGCAATACGAAATCGCAACTCTCTGACGATTGATGATGCACTTCGTTATGTTCCGGGAGTGAACATGACGGGAACTCAGATCAACATACGCGGCTCAAGCGGCTATAGCATTGGCGCCGGCAGCCGTGTGCTGATGCTGCTGGATGGCGTGCCGTTCATTGCAGGCGATACCGGTGAGCTGATTTTCGAATTCATTCCGGTTGGGGAGATCGATCGCATCGAAGTGGTGAAAGGGGCAAGCTCGGCACTGTATGGATCGAATGCGCTGGGGGGAGTCATCAATGTTATCACCAAACCGATTACCGGAACGCCCGAGACGAACATCCGGACCTACGGCGGGGTCTACAACAAGCCCTCGTTCGATCAATGGAGATGGTCCGACCAGACACGTTTTTTCCATGGACAGTCTTTTGGTCTCGCTCGCAAATTCGGAGATTTCGGACTATCTGTTTTTCTTTCCCGACACCTCGACGATGGTTATCGCCAAAACGATTATCGCCGCCGCTACAATCTCTACTTGAAAGCGAGGACGGAGTTTTCGGCATCGAGTGCGCTCACACTTAACGCTGGGCTATATCATCAGAACAACGGCTTTTTTCGTTATTGGCGTAATCTCGACTCGGCGCTGATGACACCTCCCCGCCAAGAGAGCGACAACCTTAAGTCCACACGATACTATGTGAGCAGTCTCTTCAGCACAGCCATCTCCGAAAATTTACTCTTCACGGGAAAAGCGATGTGGTCCCACGCAACATGGAGCTTTCAAGAGACTATCAGCCCTGAAAGAACAGAATCAATAGTTGACGATGTTCGCGCTGAAGTTTCATGTCGCCTTCTCCTTGGCGATCTGCACACCCTCACACTTGGGCTTGATGGCAACGCTGACATCATCGGGGGCGCGATGTTTGGAGGGCGGAGAATCGGTGGACTGGCAGTGTACGGACAGGACGAGATCCAACTCGCTGACCAACTCACCCTGACACTTGGGGCACGATTTGACGTGCAGTCAGCCGGACTTACGCAAAAGGCTTTGCAACTCAATCCCAAGTCTGCCCTCGCGTACAATCCGTGGACGGGAACAACCATTCGCGCTTCTTTCGGCAGAGGGTTTAGAGTGCCCTCGATCTGGGAGGCGTTTATCGCTGCAGGGGGCGGTTTTGTTAAGGGTGTGCCCAACCCAGAGCTGAAACCGGAGCGCAGCTCATCCTACGAAGTAGGTTTCTCACAAGCGTTGGGCGATTTCGGAACACTCGATGTTGCGGCATTTCGATCTGATTTCAACAACTTGATTGAGCCGGTACTGATTGTATCTGGCGACAGCTTATTTGTCCAATGGAGGAATGTCACAACGGCTCGCGTCCAGGGCTTCGAAACATCTTTCAAGCTTCTCCTCTTCGATGGCGGCCTGTCCCATACGCTCGGATATACTTACGTGTATCCCGAGGACCGCACGAAGAACGACCTTCTCCGATATCGCCCTCGTCACCTGTTCTATGCGAACGCTCTTGCAAGGATTGGACTCCTCACTGTCGGAGCTGATTTCCGCTATGTTAGTCGTTTTGATCGAATTGATGATGAACTCGTCGCAACCGGAATCGTTCCTGATGGCGACGAACGGAACCATATCCTGGTCGCAGATCTGAGGATCGGTGCTGAGTTTTCGATCGAGGACGTTTCCCTCTCGACCATGCTGAATGTCAAGAACGCCTTTCAGCACAATTATGTTGAGCTGATTGGCAACGTGATGCCGCCTCGCACCTTCGTTCTCACTCTGGAGGCAAAGCCGTAGAAGAATTCCCGTAAATCCAGATTGTTAGAATACACTCGAAATCTCCACAGTCAACAAAAAACAAATCCGCGAATATCCGTTTCATCCGCGTTATCCGCGTTCCCATTTCTTTTCTTTGCGTAACATCTCTAATCAGTAACCTACGTAAAACATAACGAGAGGTTCTCCTCGTTTCCTGCCTCTTTCGACATCCGCTTTTCCGCCAGAGCTACATATTCTTTGTTCAACTCATAAGCGATATAAGATCGTCCGCACCGTTTCGCCGCGATACACGTCGAGCCGCTGCCGCAAAACGGATCGAGCACAATATCGCCCGCGAATGTGTACAGCTCGATCAACCGACGAGGAAGCTCGACGGGAAACGGCGCGGGATGCCCGATGCGTTTCGCACGCTCGGCGGGGAATTGCCAGACGCTTTTCGTGTACTCGAGAAACTCTTCCTTCTTGATGGTGTTCTCCTTCTCGCCCTTCACGCGCTGAAATGTTCCCTTTGAGAAAATCAAAATGTATTCGTGAACATCGCGCAACGTCGGATTGCTTGCCGACTGCCAACTTCCCCACGCGGTTGAAGGACTCGCGCTCGCCGCTTTATCCCAGATAATTTCGCCGCGCATCTGAAATCCGATCGCGTGCATGTCGTGAATGATGTACGCGTGCAGCGGAATGTAGGGCTTTCGTCCAAGGTTCGCGACGTTGACGCACGCTCGTCCGCCGTTCACGAGCACGCGAAACGTTTCCGCAAACACTCGCTTCAATAACCCGCGATATTCTTCGAGCGTTAAGTCGTCGTCGTACTCTTTTGTCACGTTGTACGGCGGCGATGTTACCATGAGATGAACGCTGTTGTCGGGAAGCTCGTCCATCTTCTCACTGCTTTTTTGGATGATGGAGTTTTGGATTGATGGAGGAATGGAGTTTTCGTTTTGCTCACCATTCTCTTTGTCTCTCAAACCATCATACAACTTGCTCGAATAGAATTTCGACGAGTCGTGTCCGATGCGCCCCGATGTACCGAACGAACTCGTTGCCGTTGACTTCCGATTGTATTTTCGTTTTGGCATTAGTTCTGGTTATTCTTTCAAAATTTTGTAGGGACACGACTCTCCGCCTGCCACGATTGCACTAATACGGGGGGCAGACAGTCGTCTCCTGTTTGAATGCATCGCAAACAACCACATATCGCTCCTGACGGAGCTTTGGCTCGGTCACTTCCAAGAAAGTTCTATAAACATGTCACGCCTACGGCGTTACCTTTGGCTCTGAAGCCCCGTCAGGGGCGCTATGTTTATAGAAACCAACAACAAGGACTGACGGGGAAGCTCCAGAGGAGCGTCATGTGAACAACGCGATTTGCTACAAAACGTCTTTACAGATTGCCTGTGCAAAACATCAGTCGGTACCATCACTTCATTACAAAAAAAGAATCGCGAGCAGTAACGATTGTTCTATACGCTACATTCGTAAAGTCGCGTCGCAAGCGAATCGGGTACGCGACGGAATCGAATGCAATTTCAATCCGCTCTTGCACGCGTTGCGAATCGCGAAGAGTGAAGCTCACGGGAATCGTAAGCAGAGTGTCGGGAAAATACGTCCAGCGAAAACGCTTGCGCTTCTCATTTTCTCTCTGCGAAGGGTCGGGCGATTTCAGTCCGTGCGCCCATGACGACTGAATCTCGAACGGCTGACTGCTTTCATACGTAACGTCAATTCGCAAAGGTCTGAACTGCGAATGAATTGCAACCGTGCGCTCAACGTTCCACGTCGAATCCGATATTCTCGTCGGCGGCACAGTGTTGTTTGTTACATCCGACCATAAAACTTTTGAAGCCTTCAGCGAATTCAGTGAGGCGATGTTTGTATTTGCAGTGAACGTCGTGTCGCGTCCATCAAGCGTGCCGCTCAAACCTCTGACATATTCAGAACCTTTAATTGCGACAGAGCTTGTGTCGTCTCCGAGCGAATACAATTGCTCGACGCGCATTGAGTTGTACCACAATCGCCCGTACACAGGCTGCGCAAGAAGATAGCCGGCAACAACTACAACCGCGAGCGACGTCGCAATCAATCCAATTCTCTCTCTGAATTTCCTCAGCCAAAACAAATCTACGCCAGAACCGCGATACACCGATGCGAATCCATGAACGAACGGAAGCGACAAGCCAGCGAATACGAGTATGAACGCGACATCCACGAGAACATTTTGCCACCACTTGTTTAGCGGATTCGATGCAATCAATCGCTGGAACAACAAAAGTCCGTCAAAGAAAATGAGGTTGTAGAAAATCAGAAATGAGAGAATAAAGAAGAGCAACTTGAATATCGGCTTGCGTCCGATGACCGCCACAGCGAACGACAGCGACGCCGCGGCGCAAAACATTCCGAGTTCGGGTGTTACAAACGACGCGAGAACTGTGAGGATGAAAAATGGAATTAACGAGAGGCGAGCAAACACATGAGCGTCTTCACTCAATCGGTATTTCTTAACGGCTTGAAGAACGAACCACACACCGAGAAGTCCGAACAACACTCCGAGAATCTTGAATCCGAAAACATTACTCACCCACGGGAAGCGATAGCCTTTGATGAACCCGACGATTGATTCCGAACTCCAAACAAAAATCTGAATGACTAACGCGGCGATAATCAATTTGAGTCGCGACCATTTCACTTTTGTCGTCGGGTCGAGAGTCAATCGTCGCTGTCGAGCAACGATGAAAGCCGCGATGAGACTGATGATGCCGATCGCGATGAACGTCCAGAGGATTGAATACGGTATGAAGAAAACACTTTTTCCGATTTGGACGAGTTGATATTTTTCCGTTGTGCGAGAGGGAACTCCGCCATCGTACTTTTCGAACAACTTCAGTACCAAATCACCTGTGCGTTGCAAACCCGACGGGGTGAAATTCTCCCAGCTATCTTGCGGCGTGTGTATCGGAAATGTCGGATCGCTGGTGAAATCAATCGCGGGAATTCCCTTATCAATGAACGGGATATGGTCGGAGCCGAAGGCGCCGCCGACCGCGAGATTCCATGTCGCCTCCTCGGTTGGATAGTCCAATCCGCTGTGCGGCAACTCGTTGTAAAAAATATCGAACGAAGATTGCACGAGCCACGACGGCGCGCTCCGTTTGCTTCCGTCAGGGTCGGCGTGCAAGTTGCCCGCGCCGTCCGCCATATCAATTTGCAGCATCAACGCAATGCTATCAATTTCTTTGAAACTCTTGACGAAAAACTCCGAGCCTTCCAAGCCTTGCTCTTCGCCTCCCCAACAACAAAACATTACTGTTGACTCGGTCGCGCGCTTACACAAAACTCTTGCGAGTTCGATCACACATGCAGTGCCCGAACCGTCATCATTCGCACCGGGAATGTCCGGTCCCGCCGAATCAATGTGCGCGCCGATGACGATGATACGATGGCTCTTTCCCCTCTTTACACCAACTGCAACGCCGCTCTTCGTGTTCACGCCGTGGGCAACGGTCATCGGCAAAACGTAGCTTGTGTCGCAGCCGTACTCTTTGAATTTCGAAACGGCAAATTGCATCGCCCGTTGTTCTGCCGGCGAGCCCATCGGTCGGGCGCCGATGTCGAGCACGATCGTTTTCAGAATTGCGTACGCGTTCTCTTGAGAGAATTCTGTTGCTTGTGAGAAGGAATGGCTGGAGGAGAGAACAAAGAAGGAAAAGAACAGCGAGAGTTTTGGATTCACGTCAAGGTTTCCATTGTGTTTCTGGCACATTGGCAACATGATTCGCATAGCGCGCAAGCACGAAAAGCAAATCCGAAAGCCGATTGAGATAGACTGTGATGCCCTCACCAATGTCTTCGTTGCGGGAGAGACGGACGACTGTTCGTTCTGCTCTTCGGCAGACAGTGCGCGCAAAATGCAAGCGAGCTGCAACGGGCAAGCCTCCAGGAAGTACAAATGCTTTCAGCGGTTTCAGGTGAACATCGAGCGTATCAATGCTTTTCTCAAGATGCTCGGAATGTTTCGGCTCGATGCGCTTAATATGCTTGGTGTTTGCGGAGCGGGGCGTTGCGAGGTCCGCGCCGAGTTCGAACAATTCGTTTTGCACTCGCTCGAGAATTTCGTCTATCTGTTGATTGCGACTATCAGCGCGAGCAACGCCGAGCACGGAGTTCAGCTCGTCAACAGTTCCGTATGCTTCGATGCGAAGCGCATCTTTCGGCACGCGCTGTCCGCCGAAGAGCGACGTATCCCCCTTGTCGCCGGTTTTGGTGTAGATTTTCATTCACACTTTGACGTACTGTTTCAAAATTTTTCTGCCAGGAATCTTTCTAAAAACGTTCCCGGGAATTTCCAACTTTACTTTCGGTTCAGGCGGCGCTTCTCCTTGCGACAGCATGAGTTCAAATGCCGCTTCCTTCACCTCATCCAATTGTTCAAGCGCCTCGGCAGAAGATTTTCCGTACGCACAGAGACCGCTAATTTCGGTAATCTCCGCGCAGTACAACCCATCTGGTTCCCTGACGATGCGTACGGGGTAATCATACTTCAGATATTCTTTCAGTTTCTTTTTCATATTTGCTCCTTCAACTGCCTCAATACTTTCACTGTTTGCCTCACTTGGTATTCCGGTACAACATCATTTGAACCATGACTCACCAGCACAACAAAATCCCTCAGCCCTGGACGTTTGAACACGTAGTGACTCCCCCCGCGTTTTTGTTGCCGCATTTGAAATCCCAATTCAAACAGGATGCGCTGGAGTTCTTTGAAGCGCACTGACCGTTTGCTCTGAAGAAGTGAATTGATATGGTCATCAATAGTCTGCATTCACAAAACACTTATCAATTCGCTTTCCACCGAAAATCGAAGTGTCGCCTTTGTCGCCGGTTTTTGTGTAGATTTTCATGCGGCAAGATAGTGTCGTATTTCCACTTCAGCGCCATTCTTCACGGCTTGCTCGGCATTCCTAAGAACACGCGATGTAACCGCATCATCGACATACCCTTCTCCACAGTTCGGGCAAATCATCGCCGGAACACTCTTCGTCACGACCGTCATCCCATCTCGTTCAAGAGTAATGGTCGTTGTTCCTTCAATCGTCTCCGCTTGTTTGCAAATCACGCACTTCATTTCTTCCTCCGTTTGAAATCTGATTCCCACCGTCCAGCGTCTGGTTCGTACGCGGTAATGATTGCTTGGATAGGGAGTGTCGGTCGGGTAGTTTTCAATCACTTCGCCATTACAGTTTTGATTTCTTCTTCGGTTATCTTTCGCTCATACATTCTTTGAATGGCATGAATGCGGAAGATGATTTGTCGAGCCATTTTAGCATCCTTGACACCAAGTGGATGTATCGCCTTTGTCGCCGGGCTTGATGTAGGTTTTCATTTCGTACAGTTTGCGAAGTAAATCAGTGAAGGATGAGAGTCCTTGTCGAGCCGCTGAGCGTCAAATCCAAACGGTTGATAATGTCAAGACCAAGCAGTGCAGAACCTGACGCCGATGCGATAACTTGCACAGCTCGAAATGTTACAGTGCCAAGGGCAATGTCAACAATAAATGATTCGTGGTGAAGGCGTCGCGCATCATAGTCCACGATTTCAAGACGACCTCGCGACTCAAGAAGAAGCCGATGAACACATACAGGAGGAATGACCGTTATGTCGGCGCCAGTATCAATACGAAAAGAAATCTTCATGCGCTTCGAGTAACGGCGCGAACTTACTACCAAAGACAACGAAGGCGTCGGATGGACATCGCCGCGCGCGTACCGTCTCGAAATCATCGGTTCGTCCTACGTCGAAACATATCAATAGATGGAACGCGGTACACACGCG
>JANNUB010000266.1:0-11239 GCA_031394795.1 Ignavibacteriota bacterium
GTTGCCATCGAGCTTGATGTAATTGAGATTGGATTTCGCCGCTTCGACTTCGAGCGGGTCTTCTTCATCCAAATCGCGATATGAAGCAAGTTCAGGATGACGATAAAGCGCATTGTCATCGAAATTGATTTTCGCATCCAGGGCGATGATGCCACCTTCAGCAGTAACGACCAACGGATTGATTTCCGCGAGCGAGCAATCCATTTCATCGTACGCACGATAGAGCGCCTTCAAAAACTTGACGCCGTTTTTGAACGCATCTCCCGAAAGTGCAAGCCCAAACGCGAGATTGCGCGCCTGAAAGTCTTGAAAGCCAACTGCCGGGTCAACAAACTCCTTCAAAATTTTCTCCGGACTCTCAGCAGCAACTTTTTCAATCTCAACTCCCCCTTCAGTCGAAGCCATAATAACATTCCTTGACGATGCACGGTCGAGCGTAACGCCGATGTACAACTCACGCGCAATGTTCACGCCTTGCTCAATCAACAAACGCTTCACGAGTCTTCCTTCAGGACCAGTCTGATGCGTCACGAGCGTCATGCCCAAAATCTTCGATGCATAGTCGCGGACTTCAGCCAAACTCCTCGCGACTTTCACACCGCCTCCTTTGCCTCGCCCGCCCGCGTGAATCTGCGCCTTCACAACCCAAACGCTTCCGCCAATTTCCTGTGCTGCCGCGACCGCCTCATCAACCGAAAACGCAACCTTGCCTTGCGGAATTGCGACGTGGAATTTTTTCAGAATTTCTTTGCCTTGGTATTCGTGGACTTTCATACGCTCTCCTTAGTGACACTCAGTCGTTGCTTACTTGGTTCGTTTTCAAAGTTCAATGTCCCCATTTCGTTCAAGATTCTGTTCTTGGCGATTTCACAATAATGTCTATCAATTTCTACACCGACACCTATTCGATTTCTATTTGCAGCTTCAATCAACGTTGTTCCACTGCCACAAAAAGGGTCAAAGACAACATCTCGAACAAAGCTGAATAACTTAATGGCGCGATGAGGCAATTCACGCGGGAAGGGTGCAGGATGCCCAATCCTCTTCTTGCTCTCACCATTAAATGTCCAAACACCATTTGTCCAATCCATGAATTCCTGCCTCTTGATGTCAGACGTTTTGCTGCCCGTGTTTTTTTTCCAGCTGTTCTTGTAAAGGACAACTATCAACTCAACAGGAGCAATAACGAATGGCGCCGAGGCAGACATCCAGGAGCCCCATGCAGTGCGCCGAGAAATATTACCTTCGTTCCAAATTATCGTCGAGTGATATTTCCAGCCGACCTTCTGAGCCATGGTAGTCAGGTCTGCACCAACGCTTCTCTGTCCTCCCTTGTTCTTGTCGAGAGGAATATTCATAAGAAGTCGTCCTTCAGACTTTGTCCACGTGTAACAGTTCCGAAGCCACTTCTCAGAAAACTCGAGATAGTGTTCGTAGGATAACTCATCTTCGTTTGAGTTGTATTCGATTCCAACATTGTACGGCGGGGATGTTACTGTTAAGTCAATAAACTCTCGATCAAAGAGATACTCGTTCTGACAATCGCCCTGAAAAACGACTACATCCTTTTGCCTGAAATGTTCTCTGCCTTGACAGAAGCCTGCGTCGCGCAGAATACTTGTGGTGCTTGCCGGAATAGCGTACGTAGTCCTCGACTTCTTCTGTCCCTTCATAACTGTCTTCTTGCCCTCTTTTTTCATCGCTATTTCACTTCTTCACTTTCTCCGCAATTGACTTCCCCTGCAAGAACAACAACAAATAATCGCGTCCGCCCGACGCCTCCTTCGATTCATGCAACTCGCAGAACAGCGTCGCGTCCGTCAGCAAATAGCCACAGTGCAGACAGAACTCGTGTCGTCGAGAAGCTCGCCTTGGCAATTGGAGCATTCTATCAATGCTGAACGAAGCGAAGCGGAGTGAAGCGGAGTGAAGCATCTTTATGTTTGTCGTGTTGTTATGAAGTCAGGGTTCAAGGTTCAAGGTTCAAGGTTCTGACATTGACAATTGAACGTTGTCCGTTGTCCATTGACCATTCCTATTCACCACGAATGAGCGCGAAAGAAGCACGAATCAACACGGAAAGTTTTCTTCTTCTTCCATAAAAAGATTCGTGCAGATCCGTACATGTTCCTTGTCATCCGTGATTTCATTCTTTACACCGCCTTCGCCAAGGCCTGCACAACAGGACGAGGCAAAGAAATCGCCTTGAAATGTTTCTGCGGGAAAAGATAATCCTCCTCCGATTCGTCAACGATTCGAACCATGTCATGCTGTTGAGCGAATGAGTCGTAAATCATCCGATACACTTTTCCTCGCTCGAGCGACGCAGGATACTCGCGATTGTCAACTGCATATCGCATGGCTCGACCTCCGTACTCTCGGCTTAGAACGGATGCTTGATTTTGATTTCCTTCTTTCCAATTCCGTGCGCTTCATACCAATGCAATTCCGCGATTCTTGAACCTGAACCCTGAACCTTGAACCTATCTTTTCACCTTCTCCGCAATTGACTTCCCCTGCAAGAACAACAACAAATAATCGCGTCCGCCAGCCTTCGAATCCGTTCCACTCATATTGAATCCACCGAACGGATGCACACCGACGAGCGCGCCCGTGCATTTGCGGTTCAAATACAAATTGCCGACGAAGAATTCTTCTTCCGCTCGCTTCAATTTCTTTTTGTCTTTCGTATAGACAGCACCCGTCAATCCAAACTCCGTGTTGTTCGCAATCTTCAATCCTTCATCAAAAGTTTTTGCCTTGATGACTGCGAGAACGGGACCAAAAATTTCTTCCTGCGAAATCGTGTCCATCGGTTTCACATCCGCAATCACCGTCGGACGAATGAAGTAGCCATCGTCGCCCGCTTTCTTTCCTCCTGCAACGAGCCGTCCGCCTTCGGCAATTCCTTTTTCGATGTAGGCGAGAATGCTCTCCTGCGATTTCGCGTTGATGACGGGACCCATGTAATTCGATTGCACCGACGAGTCGCCGACTGTAATCGCTTCGGCTTTTTTCGCGAGCAGGTCAACGAACTTATCATAGACTTTTTCGTGAACGATGACGCGCGAGCACGCCGAACATTTTTGTCCCTGAAATCCAAACGCCGAAACCGTAACACCCGCGGCGGCTTCATCGAGATTCACGCCCGCATCAATCACGATAGAATCCTTCCCGCCCATCTCCGCAACGACGCGCTTCAACCACAATTGTCCAGGCACAACCTTCGCCGCCGTTTCGTTGATGTGAATGCCGACTTCCTTCGAACCAGTGAACGAAATGAACCGCGTCTTCGGATGCGCAACAAGCGTATCGCCAACCGCACCGCCAGGTCCGCTCACAAAGTTCAGCACGCCCGCAGGTAGTCCGACTTTTTCCATAATCTCAAAATACTTCCAACCCGTCAGCGGCGAGTCGGACGATGGCTTCAACACAACCGTGTTGCCCGTGACAATTGCCGCGCTTGTCATGCCCGTAAGAATTGCGAGCGCGAAATTCCACGGCGGCACAACAACGCCAACGCCAAGCGGAATGTATACGAGCTTTCCCTTCTCACCTTTGTTCGGCACGACAGGCTGCGGGACGCCGTAACGCAACATCTCACGCGCATAGAATTCGAGGAAGTCAATCGCCTCGGCAGTGTCGGCGTCAGCTTCGGGCCACGTCTTGCCGACTTCGAAAATCATCACTGCGTTCAATTCGAAGCGACGCTTCTTCATCAGCTTCGCGGCTTTGAACAAATATTCCGCCCGCTTTATGTATGAAACATTTTTCCACTCTTCAAACTTCGCAACAGCAACATCCATCGCTTTGTTCGCAAGATTCTCATCGCCCTTCTGGAACACGCCGACAACTTCCGTTGACTTCGATGGATTGTACGAGTTGAACTTCGCCTGCGCGTAAATCTTCTCGCCGCCGATGACGATGGGATATTCTTTTCCAAACTCAGCGCGCACTTTTTTGATTGCAGCTTCCTGCGCTTTACGATTGTTTGATTTGGAAAAATCTATGAGTGGTTCATTTTTGAATTTTGGAATGGACATGACATTCTCCTGAGTTTTGGGTTTCAGTAAGGAACAACAAGTTCTAATTCAGGTATGAAATTGTAATGCTTTGCATTTCTACTGACGAGCTTCCAACGATTCACAATTGCCATTCCAGCAAGAGCGCAGTCAAGAATTCCAATGCCGTGCGAAAGAAAATATTGGTATTGAATCTCCAAGCCCTTCGCGATGTGTTCAGCATTGATAGTCGCACGATGAAATTGAATGAGGAATCGTTCCATCTCTTTCAGTTCTTTCTTGTTGCGAACACCTTGAACCAATTCCATCTCAGTCAATGGAGACAATCGCACATCGTCTGCAAACACTTCGCGCTGAAAGTAATCAACAGCCATCAGATGATTTCGCGATAAGTCAATCAATATATCTGCATCAACGAGGAGCATCAGCGAAGCCGCCTTCGATTTTCTTTCTCGCGCATCTTATTTACCCAAGCAACGCTGTCCTTCATGTCTTCACGGTCAGCCCACATGCCAACAAATTTTGAGTGGGTCAAATCAATTCTCTTTTTTCCAGCGACGCTTGTTTTCTCGATTCCATCTTCGAGCAATCGCAATGCGGCTTTTTCCTTGTCGCCTTCGAATCGTTCACGCGCCATCTTATTGAGTTCACGCTCAACTGTTCGTTTTTTTATTCGCAATGTCACTGTAGTCATATCGTCTATTCCTCCGCAAGTCTGTTCAATTCATTTACCGTCTTCCAATTTCTCGTTGTCGCGACGACATGGAATTTGTTCTCGAAGAAATTGTTGGTGAGTTTCGTGCGACCATATCCGTTTGGGCAAAACAGATAGACTGTCGAACTTGATACAATGAACTCATCAGGCTTGAATTTTTCTTTCTCAATTTTGTTGATGGAAACTTCGTCGGGTTCATCGGACAGAAATGTTACATGAAGTTTCGTAATGTCTTCTTTGCGTTTGCTGACGAACGGATTGTTCTCAAGCACGTTTATAATTTCATCTCTATTCTTGACCATCACTGGAACTTGGAAGCCAAACTTGCCTGATATTTTTTTCTGTATAAGATTCTCCAATACCTTGGCGCTCGACTTCTTGAAATCGAAAATCACATTTCCGCTTTGAATGTACGTCCGAACGTTTTTGAAATTCAAACCTTCGTACAACTTGCGCAGGTTATCCATCTTTATCATCTTCTGTCCGCTGACATTTATTCCGCGGAGGATTGAAATGTATGTCGGCATAGAAGATATTCTGTTCTCCCTCTCAAATCTTAGTATGGGATTTCCAATTTGAGATTTGGGATGAAATCGTAATGTTTCCTATTCCTTGTTACAAGGGTCGCGTCATACATCAGTGCGACACCAGCGAGGAGGGAATCAAACGCATCAATGCCGTGTGAAAGATTGTACGCCTTGAACAATTCAAGAGAACGCGAAAGCGATTCGGGACTTGGAGAGATTTCATCGTAATGAGAAAAGAACTCTTCAATCGAACGTAACTCCTTCTTGTTGCGCGCACCTTCAAATAACTCAAACTTCGTCGTAATGGAAATTTTCAGCAACAACGTCGGTTGAGAGTTGATAAAGTCTGTCGCTTCCTTACGCCGTTGTGAAAAATCAATCAGGATATCCGCGTCAACGACTTTCATGACGCGCCTTGCGACGTTCTGTTCTCGCTTTCCTCATTGCGTTCACCCAAGCGACGCTATCTTTCATATCTTCTCTGTCAGCCCACATTCCGTAAAAAGGAAGTTTCGTCAAATCCTCTACTCGCTTCTCTCGAGTCTTGTTTCCGTTCTTGCGCGGTCTATTCGCCATTGAGGCGCGCAACTTTACGTTTGTACGGACCGTCAGCATTGGCGTTTGGTCGCTGACTGGGAATCGTTTCCAATCAATCACATCCGAAAGGTCAATTGCTTTTTGTAGGAGAAACGATGCCGCTTTGTTTTTGTCACCAGAGAAATTTCTCTTCGCAAAACGCGTCAGTTTTCGTTTCAGTCTGGCATCGTCAATATTTTCTGCTATCATGCTGTTACTCCTTTCTGATTCCTAATACACTTTCTCACTTCAACGCCTCAATCACCGCATCCGCCACAGCGGGACGCACTTTGAAAATCTTCGTATTCGCCCGCGTTGGATGAACGCGATTTGTCAATAATATAACGAAAAGATTTCTCTCAGGGTCAGCCCAGATGCTTGTCCCCGTGAAGCCCGTATGACCGAACGAATTTGGCGAAAACAAATTTCCCGCCGATGAACCCGTTGGTGATTTCGTATCCCAACCGAGCGCCCGCGAACTTTTCTCCGATTGCTTCTTCGTGAACAACGCAATCGTTGATGATTCTAAATACCGTGTGCCGCCATGCGTTCCGCCGTTCATCAGCATTTGCATGAACGCGGCGAGGTCAGATGCTGTTGAGAACAATCCCGCGTGACCCGAAACTCCGCCGAGAAAATCTGCGTTTTCGTCGTGAACGATTCCCTGCACCAGCCGCTTTCTCCACAAGGTGTCAACTTCCGTCGGCGCAACATTCGCCCGCAATTCCGTCGACGGCTTGTACATTGTGCGAGTCATTCTGAGTTGGTCGAAGAAATTTTCTTTCACAAAAGCACCGAGCGATTTTCCAGAGAGCTGCTCAACGACCTTCCCCAAAGTGATGAAACCAAGGTCACTGTAGATTGTCGTGTCCCCCGGATTCGCAACAAGGTTCGTAGCGTAGACTGAATCAAAAGCGAACCGTGCGTCGGGAACAAATTTCCACAACTGCCTAAACGGCGGCAAGCCGCTTGAATGCGTGAGAAGATGCCGAATCGTGATTTCCGATTTCTTCCCCTCAGCAAATTGCGGAATGAACTTGCTGATCTTATCGTCCAGAGAGATCTTTTTGTCACCATACAACTTCATCATCGCGGATGTCGTTGCGATGACCTTTGTCAGCGAGGCGCAATCGTACATCGTTTCAAGTGTTACAGTTGGAGAATTCGGATGGTACGTGAAATGGCCGAACGCCTTGCCGTATACAACGCGTCCTTTTCCTGCCACGAGAACTTGCGCGCCCGGAAATGCGGAATCGCGAATGGCCGCGGTGACGATGGAATCGACTCGCTCGAGTTCCTTTGAATCGAATCCCGCATCTTCCGGCGTCGACGCCCGACATCCCACTATGAATCGCGACTCATCGCCAAAGTCAAAACGCCATGAACTGCGACCAGACGAATCAGCCGCTATAATCCGGAAGAGAGAATCAGCTGTTTCGTTGCTCAACGGCTTCGGCGAAATCGCTGTTGTCTTTTCAGCCTGAGTTGTCCTGCATGCCGGAAGCGCAATCAAGCTAATCGCCAAAAGCCAACAGCCAACAGCTCTCATCGTTTCCTCACATAGTCTAACGCCATGAGTACTGCACCTTCTGCCGGCGAACGGGCAGGAGCCCGAAGTTCTGCCGATGGAATCAGTCCCGCAATTGTTGATTTCAAAATCTCCGAGTACACGTTCTTACTCTCAATCAGTCCACCAAAGAATGCAAGCGCGATTTTTCCAGAAACGTTCAGCCGTTCAACAAGTGCACGAGCCTGGTCTGCCAACTCCGCTGCTCCCGCGTTCAGGATCTTCAATGCAACGGCGTCATTCTTCTCTGCCGCGTTCAACACGAGCGGCGCTACTTTCGATGGCTCGAATTTCTCCTGATGCACTGCAGCAATGATTCTCTCACGAGAATCCAGACCGAATTCCTGAGCAATCAACTCGGCAAGCAGTTGAGAGCCGCCCCGTCCATCGTAGTAGAACCGCAGCGACTTGAGCGCTTCGAGTCCAAGAAAAAATCCACTCCCCTCGTCGCTCAATCCGCGTCCCCAGCCGCCGATCATTATGGTTTCGCCGGAACTTCTTTTTCCGATGACCACCGAGCCAGTGCCCGCAATAATCACCACGCCCGGCGCGCCGTCGAACGCGCCTTCAAGTCCAATGCGCGCATCTGTTTCAATCGTGATGGGAAGTTCGGCGCCTGTCGAAGACTCGACTTGGCGAGCGAGCGAGTTGATACTTGAGCGAAGTTTCGAGCGAGCCTCTTCGCGTCCTGCTCCTGCGAGTCCGAGAACAATCGAGCGCAACTCGCTCGGCGAACATCTCGCCGCTTCACAACATTCCTTGATGAGTTGAAAAAGATTCGACGACGCAGTTTCAAATCCAACGACGTTGGGATTGCTCGCGCCAACCGTGCGGCGCGCAAGCTCGCGGCCGTTTTGGTCGGCGATAATGCCGAGTGTTTTCGTTCCACCGCCATCGGCCCCTAAGACAACTGTTGGATTGCTCATGAGATTGAGAAAGAGTGAGTGTACAGAGGGCGTTGCCTCTACGAGTCTACGACTTCGTAGAAGGTCGTAGACCCTCGGCTACTTGATATTGAAATACCTTGCTTCTGGATGGTGAACAATGATTGCGTTCGTGCTTTGTTCAGGCTCTAGCGAGAATTCATCGGTGAGATGAACGCCAATACGCTCGCCGTCAATCAATTCGAACAATTTTGCTTGGTCTTCAAGATTCGGACACGCGGGATAACCGAAACTGTAGCGCGAGCCTTGATAGCCTTGCGAGAAAAGTCGCTTGATTTCTTTCGCGTCGTTGCCCGCGATACCAAGCTCTTCGCGAATTTTCTTGTGCCACAACTCCGCGAGCGCTTCAGCAGACTCAACACTGAGTCCGTGAAAGTAGAGATAGTCTTTGTAGTTGTTCGCCGCAAAAAGTTTTGCCGAATGCTCGCTTGCAACTTTCCCCATCGTCACCAAATGAAACGCAACAACATCCATTTTGCCTGAATCCACTGAAGCAAAATAATCGGAGAGGCACAAGAATCTATCGTCACGCTGACGCGGAAACGTGAACCGAAGCCGCTCGCTCTTCATATCATCGCGATACACAATCAAATCATCACCGTCGGACTGACAAGGGAAATATCCGTACACGACTTTAGGCAGAAGCAACTTTTCGCTTTTCACTTTTGACTTCAGCTCGTCAAACTCAGGATAAATCTTCTCGTTCAAGAGCTTCTGATATTCATCGCCCGCCATTTTCCCTTTCCGCACCTGCCATTGTCCACGAATCAATGCTATTTCGTTGATGTATTTGAACATTTCGTCAAGCGAAACATCCTCCACCACCTTCGCTCCCAAAAACGGCAGCTTCGGAATCGCAACATCACGTGAAACATTCGAGCGCTTCTCGCCCACTCCCCCAATCGCCCCTTCTCCTCTACGAGGACGTAGACCCTTTCTCTCGCTCTTATATCTTTCATCCTCACGTTCAGCCGCCGCAATCTTGGCTTCAGTTCCGGTCAGCTTCTCATCCTCATCTTCAACATCATACGACGATGCACCGTATTCAAGCGTTCCGCTCGTCACTTTCTCCATGAAATGCAAACCATCGAACGCATCATTCGCGTAAAACACTTTGCCCTTGTAGATGGCGCGCATGTCCTGCTCGACGTATCGACGCGTCAACGCGGCGCCGCCGAGCACAACGGGAATCGTGATGGTCCTCTCGTTCATCACTTCGAGATTTTCTTTCATGATGAGCGTGCTTTTCACGAGCAAGCCGCTCATGCCGATGGCATGCGCTTTGTGTTCGTCAGCTGCGTGAAGCATCGCGTCCACCGCGCACTTGATGCCGAGATTCACAACCGTGTAACCGTTGTTCGTCAGAATGATGTCCACCAAATTTTTTCCGATGTCGTGAACGTCTCCTTTCACCGTCGCAATCACCATCGTCCCCTTGCTCGTACTCTCCGCTTTGTCCATGAACTTTTCCAAATACGCGACCGCCGTCTTCATCGTCTCCGCCGACTGCAGCACAAACGGCAGCTGCATCTGCCCGCTCCCGAACAACTCGCCAACAACCTTCATTCCACCCAACAAAATATTGTTGATGATGTCGAGCGCAGAATATTTCTTCAGCGCTTCGTCGAGGTCGGCTTGCATTTCCACCTTGTCGCCGTCGATGATGCGGTTCTTCAGCCGCTCTTCGACCGTTCCGGCGCGTGCGGCTTTTTCTTTCTTCTCGCCTTTCTTATCGGCGTAGTACGCCATCAGCTCGGTGAGCGGGTCGTAGGTGACTTTGAGTGTTTTTTGTGATTGATTCGTCATGTCACTTTTTGTTCCAGCAGGATTGATGGATTGTTGGATAAGTGGATTGTTGATCTCTTAGTTCCTCCAGCAATCCAGCAATCCAGTATTCGCGCTGCGACTTCCTCAAACTACCTCTCATCAAAAATCAAACTGTCAGCGCCGCTCGCGTCGCGCATCAATTCCTTTTCCGCAACAACGCATCCGCCGCAAACTCCGCCAGCTCACGAAATACTTTTTCGATGCTTGCTTCCTTTTCGTCAGAAGGAAGCAGCAAATGCGCTTCCACCCGCGTTTTCATTTCCTCCAGCGCACGCGGGTCTGCGTTCGGCGCAAGATGTTGAAACAGCGCTCGATGCGCGTGTTTGCGTTCCATGACCTCCAAACCATCGAGCATCTGACGATGCGGCGTTCCTTCCCAGATTTGCAGGATCATCGCTTCGCGCAACCAACGCTCGACGCGATGTTCTGCAAGCGTGCCCGCGCCGGCGTACACTTCCATCGCCCACTTCGCTGTCTGCACGGCGAACTCGGCAGTCCAGTACTTGGCAAGGTGCGCCACAAGCCTGAAGAGATGATAGCGCTCGGAATAGGGCGGCGTTTCGCGCCAGACTTCATTCAACAGCGCGACGGATTCCCATGCGAGTGCAAATGCACGCTGCAGCGTTGAAAGACGATCATCAATCTGTCTCCGAAGAAGCGGCAGCTCGATAATCCGTTTGCCGAACGCCGTTCGCTGTTCGGCAAAGCTCACCGCATCATACAACGCTCGCTGCGCGAGAGCAACGCTCCCCACACTGTTGGCAACGCGAGAGAGGTTCAGAACTTCGAGAATCAAATAGATGCCCCACTCTGCTTTGCCGAGAAGATGCGCTTCGCTTTCCTTCAGCTCAACTTCGCCCGTGGGAACGGAGCGAGTGCCGATTTTGTCTTTCAAGCGGCGAACGAAATAATTGAGACTGCCATTGCCGCGATATTTCGGACCGAGGAAGAGCGAGAGACCGCGCACGCCCTGAGGCGCGCCTTCGGGTCGCGCCGCAAAGACGGCAATATCGGCGCCGGCAATGCTCGCGAAATATTTTTCACCGGTCAGAATCCAAAGT
>JANNUB010000272.1:0-2908 GCA_031394795.1 Ignavibacteriota bacterium
CTCTCTTGACTTGGGGGTGAGCTTCCGGAAAAACAAAGAGAACCAGACAGAACATCAAAAGGAATTGACGCAGCATATACATTCTCCTAACATTTTTTCTTCTTCAACAATTTGCTTCGAGAAAGCGCGCTAAGAACACGTTCAAGAGTTTCCATTGCCGCCACGTGTCAGCTTGACGCACAAATCGCATTCACATACTGAACGAAGGTGCTCCCAAGTGTAGATTCCCATATCGTGAGCATCACCCCACATCAACTTCACTGCGTAATTTCCCACCGGAGTAACGCCCTTCAGGTCATACCTTCCCGGCGTGTTCTTGTCAACCGCGGGAGGAACGTAGGTTACCATAAGCACAGTCTCCCCTTTGCAACCGGCACAAGGACAAGAATCACGAAGAGTCTGAGTCGAAATGACGCTCTCGTGACCATCGGTCCAACTTAGGGCTACCGTTGCTACATCGGCTTGTTTGAATCTCTTGAGATGCACGTTCACATGATCGAATTTTTTGTAAATGATTAGGTCTATCTACATATATCAAAAAGAATTAGGGCTTCAGATTCATTCGATATATTGTACTCATACGACATAGTTTCCTTCGACGATAACCGACTCTTCACCATCGGGATAAATGAATGAGACAATATCAACCGCGATCAACGGCTGAACCGATGGCACATAGACGCGATCTATATGTACAACATTATCAGGGTTGCTGAACGAGGCCGGGCTAGTTACTCCGCCAAAGTGCTCGCTTCTCCCGAAGGCAATGTGCAATCCTAATTTCTCGTCGAGAAGGGTGCTCCCCACGGCTTTTATTCCCCACTCTCCGAGCACACCAATTCCAACTTCTGCAATGTTGCCGTATGCTGGCTCGCGTGCGATCTTGCCCGCCTCATTCTCGGAGTGCTTTCCTTTTGAAACGACCTGGATTGCCCTGTTGTTTTCAATCCGGTAGACGACAATCTCGTCATCGAATTGGACCGGCAGCATCCCGTGCGTGCGGCTCGGCTCATCCATTTTTTCCCCTTCATACGGAGTAATATATGCTTCCCCTGACGGGAGGTTGCCGACAACTCCCGGCTCGCGCATCAATCCACCGCTTGCATGGGCGGGACGAAACCGCAGGTCGTAGAACGACTCGTACGCGTGGCCATTGCTCGACAAGCGTATGCGCACACCATCTGCCCGTTCCATCCGCTTCTGAAACTCGACGACGCGCGTGTGAACCTTCTCATAATCAAGCGCCAGGGTCGGAATCATCGAGCGGAGAAAGCCGGGCATGGAAGCCCCGCGAAACTGAAACCGTTTTGCAAGCATCTTCAACGGTGCGGTCGCCGAAAGCTCCGCGAGTGAGATAACGACGCTCGACGACGCGAGCACCTCATCCAACGATACGAGCATTCCTCCGCCAAGCGAAGCGTCGCCGAGGAACTCGTTCACTTTCTTGATAAACGGCGGCAGGTTGTTGTTATTACTGCCGACGTTCTCATACGTGCAAAGACTGATATCGCTGAATGGGGTTCTGGCTCTATTTTGTAGGAGGCGCCCATACCACTCGCCGGCAATCCGTCGGCGGTCATGCCATTGATCGGTATCCGGAACTTTGTCATTCGGCAGGTCAATGAAGATCGTCAGTTCCTCTTCTCTCGCTTTGAAAGCGAACACCGATTGGAACAACTTCATCAACTCCTCGAAGGAGAGATTCCTTATCATGCCTATACCATTCGGCGGGCTACTTCCCGGAGTGCATCCTTTGTCAGAAATTTCTGAACGAGGGGAAAGAGAATGTGATTCTCCTTGTGGATGTGGTTGACGAATATCTGGATGATATTTTTCGCAATATCATACAACTCTCGTGCGGCAGCTTTGTCCTTTTTGCTCCTCGCAACGCGACTCACCGCCTTGCGGAGGCGACCGAATTCCTTCCTCAGGAGTTTGTGCTCGTTCCGCATTACCTGTGTCGGACCCTCGACGTAGCGTTCAAGGACGGGGAACAACGCATCCTCTTCGCTTTTGTTGTGGACGGTTACCTCATCCTCGATGAATTCAAGCGCACGGAGGACCTTTGCGTACGCGTCCTCGGAGAAGCCGTTTTCCGCAATCGAGCGCGTTGCTTTGTTGAGCATCGAAAGCTGCAACAACGCTTTGTCGTGTTCCTGCATCAGCTGGGCGATTGGGTCAATGTGTTTCCCGTCGAGCATACAACTACGCTGCTTCGACTGCAGTTGTGTATTTCATTCCGCCGTTGTCAACACACGCCTCGAGCTTGCCGAGCAGCTCCTGCGTCTGTTCATCCTGGTTTTCATCCAGCGCGTCGTACTCCTCCTCGCTGTTCAAGAGATAGATTTCATTGAACTGGTTCTTCCTCCCTTTCGTTTCAAACACCGAGTAATTGCGTCCCAAACCTGACATCTTGTTTTTCATTTCCGAGATCAACCCCAGGTATGTACCTCGGAGTTCCGGTTTGATAGCATACGAAATGGTGAACATCACTTTTGGCATCGGTTTCGTGTCCTTTCTTAAGTGCCTTTGTTCCTGAATGATGAATAGTAACTATGCTCAATATCCTGCCGCACGCACTTCGGATTCGCTCATTCCGAAGTAGTGAGCAATCTCATGGATAAGCGTGTCGCGGATGCATTCCCTCAACTGGGACGGGGATTCTACTCCACGCTCGATATTTTCTTTGTACAGCGAGATCTTGTCGGGCTCCACCGGCAGCATACCGTACCACGTTCCCCGTTTGTTGAGCGGTACACCCTCATACAATCCGAGGAGCGATGACGATGACCGGATCCCGAGCTTGTTCAGTGTGTCGCGCCCGGGTTCATCCTCCACAACAATCCGAACATTTTCCATGTTCTGCTGAAACGTCTCCGGCAGCGAGTCGAAAACCTGCTGCGCGAGG
>JANNUB010000086.1:0-4293 GCA_031394795.1 Ignavibacteriota bacterium
CTGAATTTCGCCTGCAAGTTCCGCCGGCACGCGTTCATCGGCGTCGAGCCAGAGAATCCACTCGCACGAAGCGTGTTGCATCGCGAGGTTTTTTGTTGCACCGTAGCCTCGCCATTCGACCGTGAGCACTTTGTCGGTGTAGCGCTTCGCGAGTTCAACAGTCCTGTCCGTGCTTCCCGACTCTACCACAATGATCTCGTCCGCCCACCCGGCGCTTTCCAGGCATGCAGCAATGTTGTGCTCTTCGTTCATCGCAAGCGTTATGACGGAAACTTTAGCCATGCTCGTTCTCGTTCGATGCAAGCCGCTCAGCGGCAAGACGCCCAGCGGAGAGAGTCATGCCGAGAATCGCCCACATCACCATAATGATTTCACTGTCGCCAAAATTCCACTCGAACAAACCGTTTACGTGAAAGCCCGCCATCACCGCAAGAGCGCCGAGCACAAGAGAGCCGGCGAACCAATCCTCGCGCACACGACGCTCGGTGCGCGCCGCGAAGCGCCATGCCGCGACAAAAAGTCCGACGAGAACGGTGAAACCGACAACCCCCAGCGTCACAAGCCACATCAGGAGATTGTTGTGCAGATGCCCCCATGCTTCCCATGCCGGATCCGCATAGGTCTTCCACACCTGCTCAATCCCAATGTCGCCCACGCCAACGATTGGGTTGCCTGCAAAAATCCTGAGTCCGGTTTCCCACATGTGCAAGCGGCTGACGTTATTCGGGTGGTAGGGATTGAAGATGCTCGACATGCGCTCTTGCATCTCCGGCGAGGCAAGCAAGACAACTGCAAGTACGATTGCTGCAAGCGGAAGAATCATTTTTTTCGTTCTCATCGCAGCGATGACGACTGCACCGGTGAGAAATCCCAGCCACGAACTTCGTGTGAATGTGAACAACAAGTTCAGCCCGATAGGAATCATCGCCACCACCGCAATCCAGCGAAGTTGCGGCGGCGTTTTCGGATGAACGACGAACGGCAAGAGCAGCAGCAACCCGAACATCATCATCCCTCCCGCGGTCATATACATCTGCAAAACATTCGACCGCCGCGAAAACGTGATGTATTCATTCAAGTGCAGCGCCACATCCCGAAGACTCCATACAGCGGCAGCGAGAACACTCAGAATGAACGCCGCGAGAAAGAGTTTCAGTACCCGTCTCGACCGCATATGAGCGAAGACGATATAGATAATCGGAAGGAGCGTTACGCGACGATACATGATCAGCAGAGACTGGCTCTTGTTGTACGCGAAGATGGTGGAGAGAGTCTCCGCTGCAACGTACGCCAAAAGAAAATAGTCGAACGGAGTGCGCGGGATGTTCCATTTCCGCTTGTACACCATTCCCGCGATCCAAAGCACCATCGCGAATCCGTACGCGATGTTCATTGCCGCAATGGAAAGCGTGCTCGCCAACAAGAAGAGCATCAACAACAACACGACGGCGGCGTCAAGGCTCGTCGCACTCCCGGCATCATCGCCAAACAGAAATTCTCTCATCGCTCATATTCGAAATTGCAAGTCGTGGAGATGCTTGTACACTCCGTTCGCGTTGCGAAGAAGCTCCGCGTGGGTTCCGGTTTCAGCGATACGTCCATGGGAAAGAACCACGATGGTAGAGGCGTGCTGGACAGTCGAGAGCCGGTGTGCGATCACGATGGATGTCCGCCCCTCCATCAGGCGCACGATGGCTTCCTGCACTAAGATTTCGGAGTGCGTGTCCAACGCCGACGTTGCCTCGTCGAGAATGAGGATCGGAGGGTTCTTCAGGATCGCTCGGGCAAGCGAAATGCGCTGGCGCTCGCCGCCGGAAAGTTTGACGCCCCGCTCTCCGATGATGGATTCATAGCCGCCAGGCATCTCCATGATGAACGTGTGAGCGTTTGCCGCCTTCGCCGCCTCCATCACCTTCTCTATCGGACAATCGTCGAGTCCGTACGCGATGTTGTTACGCACCGAATCGTTGAAGAGAATCGTCTCCTGCGTAACAATACCGATCTTGTCGCGCAGCGACTTGAGATCAATAGTGCGCACAGCGATTCCGTCTATCAGAATCTCCCCTTGTGTCGGATCATAGAACCGCGGAACGAGATCCACCAGCGTGGATTTTCCGCCACCGCTCGGTCCGACGATCGCAATGATCTCCCCTTTGCGGATCGTAAGATCGATGCCCTGGAGAACCGGATCGTCTTGCACATAGGAAAAGTACACGTTCCGAAACTCGATGGAATGCGCAAACTCATCGAGCTGTCGCGGATTGGGCGCGTTGCGGATATTCGGCTGCGTATCGAGAATCGCGAACACGCGCGATCCCGCTGCACTCGCCTCCTGAATCCTGTTATTCACGCTGCTCAGCTCTTTGATCGGCGGCATAAGTTGAAACATGGCAAAAAGAAAACCGAGAAACTCACTCGCCTTCATCGTCTGCGCTTCGAGAACCTGCAGTCCGCCATACCAGATGATGGCAGCCCCGGCGAGCGCGCTCAGGAATTCCGTGCTCGGCGATGAAAGACCGCGGATGCGGTTCACCCTCAAGAGCGTGCGAAAATAATTCAGGTTCTCCCGCTCGAATTTTCTATTTTCAAATCCCTCCATCCCGAAAGCCTTTACCACCTTCACGTTGGAAATGGTTTCGTGCAGCACCGACGTGAGATCCGCGATCCGCTCTTGAATCCACCCGCTTTCCTTCCGCACGCGAAAACCGATGACGGTAATAATCAGCAGCACGGCGGGGAAAACAACGAACGATATCAGCGTGAGTTTCCAACTTATGGAAAGACAAATGCCGAGATACACAAAAAGGAGCAACGGTTGGCGGATCAACGTGTCGAACGTCGCGGTGAATCCGCTGTTGAGGAGGTTCACGTCGTTCATGATGCGCGAAATGAGATTTCCCGTCCGCTCGTTCGTGAAATACGCGAGCGGCAGTTGATGAATGTGCCTGTACACATGGTTGCGCACGTCTCTGGCAATGGCTTGCTCGATGTATGTGATGAGAATGGACTGAAGATAGCCGAAGATGTTTTTCAGCAGGAATGCCGCGATCACCATGAAACATATCTTGAGCAGGGATTCTTCAACGGAGCCGCCGATAAGCAGCCGCTGAAAAAATTCCGCGAGTTCGGCTTTGATCTCAACAAACCACTCGGGAAGCCGGCTCGTTGGAGCGGGCAAACCGATCGCCGCCGGTTTGCCTTGACCGAAAAGTGTTTCAAGAAGAGGAATTGTCAGGTAGATGGAAAGACCGCTGAAGATCGAAAATCCCACCGAGCAGATCATGGAAAGAATGAGCCGCGTACGGTACGGGCGCAGGTACGCGAAAAGTCGTCCATAGGTGCTCATTACTTCACAACAAGATTGACAAGCTTGTTCTTCACGATGATTTTCTTCATGATCGCTCCGCCATTGAGGTACTTGCGGATGTTTTCATCGGCGAGACAAAGCGTTTCCAGTTCGTGCTCGGACGTATCTTTTCGAACGGAGATCTTCGAGCGGATCTTGCCATTCACTTGCAGCACAACCTCAACGGACGTTTCGATGAGTTTAGACGGATCGTATTCCGGCCACGTTTCGTACGCAACCGACTTCGTGTGACCCAGTTTTTGCCATAACTCTTCGGCGACATGAGGAGCAAACGGAGCAAGAACGAGAACGAACGGCTCCAGCAACTGTCTCGGTTTTCTCTCGCTCTTCATCACCTCGTTCACGAAGATCATCATCTGCGCGATCGCCGTATTGAAGCTGAGCCGCTCGATGTCGTCGCCGACTTTCTTGACCGTCGCATGATAGACGCGCTCAACTTCCGCTCGCCGAGTCGAGTCTTCGACCGTTGGAGCAACGTCGTTGATCTCGGAATCGAGATTTCCTTCCTCGTCAACATACAGTCGCCAGACACGGTTGAGAAATCGGAAGACCCCTTCAACGCCGCGCGTACTCCACGGCTTCATCTCTTCCAGCGGACCCATGAACATTTCAAACAAGCGCAATGCATCCGCGCCATATTCCGTCACCACATCATCAGGATTGACAACGTTGCCTAACGACTTCGACATCTTCTTGGAATTCTCGCCGAGGATCAATCCCTGATGCCGCAGCTTCACGAAGGGCTCTTTCGTACTTACATAGCCGAGGTCGTAAAGAACTTTATGCCAGAAGCGCGCGTACATCAAGTGCAGCACCGCATGCTCGGCGCCGCCGATGTACAGGTCCACCGGCATCCAGTATTTCTCTTTCGCCGGATCCCACGCCTGCCGGTCATTCGCAGGGTCCAGGTAGCGCAAGTAGTACCA
>JANNUB010000151.1:0-6777 GCA_031394795.1 Ignavibacteriota bacterium
CACTGAGTATACAATCGCCTCAACCTCCCAGCTATTGAATGCCAAAACAAGAGATTGGGATGAAACACTCTTCTCTAAGCTCGAACTACCCATAAAACTCATGGCGACGATTGTTCAACCCGGCACCTTAATTGGCAAGCTGCTTCCGGATATTGCAGAGGAGGTTGGACTAGAAAATGAAATTGATGTTATAGCCGTTGGTAGTCATGATACCGCAAGCGCTGTCGCCGCTGTCCCGGCTCAGGGTAATGATTGGGCTTTTCTGAGTTCCGGCACGTGGTCGCTGATCGGAATTGAATCGGATCAGCCACTCATTAACTCAACATCTCTTGAGAATAATTTTACAAATGAAGGAGGTGTCGGCAACAAGATCCGACTTCTTCGGAATGTCATGGGGCTTTGGTTACTGCAGGAAACCCGGAGAAGCTGGCAGAGAAAGGGTGAGTCTTATGACTACGACGAGATTGCAAAAATGGCGTCCACTGCACCTGCATTTCAATGCATCATTGATCCTGATGATACGTCATTCTTAAATCCTCCCGATATGCCTCAGGCAATCAGAGACTTCAGCGTGAGAACCGGCCAATCAACTCCGGAACACAAAGGAGAGTTGGTGAGGTGTATCTTTGAGAGCCTGGCTCTGAGATTCAAAACTGTTCTCGATCAGATCCATACTATGACAAAAAGAAATATCGAGGCGCTGTACATCGTCGGCGGCGGTTCTCAAAACGAACTGCTCAATCAATTCACTGCCGATGCCTGCGCCATTCGAGTGAGTGCCGGTCCGGTCGAAGCCACAGCCGTGGGGAATGTTTTGGTGCAAGCAATTGCAAAGGGGAAAATTCAATCAATTCAAAAAGGAAGAGAACTCGTTGCTCGTTCATTTCCAGTGAGAACGTATCAACCCCAAGATTCAATACGATGGAATGATGCTCTTCACGAGAGGCTGCCCTGACCAAACACGGGTCGTGGACTTATTGGTTGGCAAAAGAAATGGTCAAGAGAATGATCCAGTTCATGAGGGATGCCTGGTTGATACTTGGCATCAGTCTCTTGCTGTGTGTGGTGATTGAGGCTGCCTGTTCGTTGACACTTCTGATTATGGATCGCAACGCGCCGCCGGATCCGCGCAATCCCGATGTGAGAGCGAAAGCGGATGCCTACAGAAACGTTTCCTGGGGTGATGACTACTTCAGGGAATTTAACGAGAGTTTCAATGCACGATGGGAACCGTATGAGTACTGGCGACGCAAAGCCTATAACGGTAAGTACATAACCATCGATACGAACGGCCTAAGGGTAACTCCGCACTTCGGGCACGGTGCTGAACATGCAGCGCGAATATTTATGTTTGGCGGGTCCACCATGTGGGGTACAGGTGCGCGGGACTCGTTCACAATCCCGGCTCTGTTCGCAACGGAACTCATGAGCAGAGGTGTTAGAGGTGACGTGGTGAATTTTGGTGAATCGGGTTTTGTAACTACTCAGGAAGTGATCGTTCTCCTGCGTCAGTTACAAAAAGGGAATGTCCCTTCACTTGTTGTCCTTTATGATGGGATAAACGACACATTTTCCGCGTACCAGCAGGGGGTTGCCGGACTTCCACAGAATGAATCCAATCGCGTGCAGGAGTTTAACCTGACAAAGCGAATGCCGGATCTCAAAAGAATCGCTGTGAAAGATGCCTTCGATCAGCTTGCAACACTCCGCCTTGCGAAACGGATATTGGGGATTGAAAAAACAGAAAGCAAACCCGAGTACAACGCCCGAGTTGCTGAGGAAGCGGTGAATATGTATTTGAAGAATATGGAGTTGGTACAGGCGCTCGCACAATCGTACGGATTCAAATGTCACTTCTTCTGGCAGCCGACACTTTTCGGAAAGGGCACGCGTAGTGACTATGAGAAAGCTGAATACGAGAGCCAGCAACATTTGGAAAAGTTTTTTCATGAGACCGGCAGGGTTCTGCGTGAGAAGACCACGCCCACCCGCGGGGACAAAGCATTTAAAAACCTCGGCGATATTTTTCTCCATGAAGCAGAACCTGTGTATATCGATTGGATGCATTTGAGTGAAAAGGGAAACGCTATAATTGCCCATGCAATGGCGGAAGAAATCTCTCATCTTTTTAGAACAATTCCCGAGAAATAATCGCATGGTGAGCATCAGGGAACAACGAGAGGCGTGAGGGAGAATGTGAAAAGAAGAATCCGTTTCATGGTGTCTCCTCGCATAAGGAGCAGAAAGTCTCCGCAACAAACGCGTTCGTTTATCGCTTCTTTCTGATCTGATCAACCAGCACCGCCAACAAAATCACCACTCCGATGACCACCTGCTGAACATACGAACCGACATTTACGAGATTCAAGCCGTTGCGAAGAACCGCAATCAACATTGCGCCAATGAACGTCCCGATGATTGAGCCTTTCCCTCCAGAGAGACTCGTTCCTCCCACGACAACAGCGGCAATAGCGTCAAGTTCGTACATCAGCCCTGCGTTCGGTTGACCGGAGTTCATGCGGGATGAAAGCAGAATGCCGCTCAGTGCTGCGAGCATTCCGCAGAGGACGTAGACTTCCACCAGAATCTTCGCCGTTCTGATTCCCGCCAGCCGTGCGGCTTCCCGGTTTCCACCCACTGCATAGACATACCGACCAAATCTGGTTCGCGTCAGTACAACGTGCGATACTGCATAGACGAAGAGCATGACAATCGTGGGGATTGGAAGTGTAAGGATTCTTCCGCTTCCGACGATACTGAATTGCTGGGGCAGTTCCCACACTGGACGCCCTTCCGTATACACGAACGCGACGCCGCGCCACACAGTCATCAATGCGAGTGTGACAATAAATGGCGTAACGTTGAAACGCGTGATACACGCTCCAGCGGCAAAACCGGATAAAGCCCCGACCAAGAGCGCAGCGATAACCGCGAGCGGAAACGAAACGCCAAACGGCGTGTCAAGTTGCAGCACACTCGTTGCAGCAATTCCGGCGAGCGCAACCACCGAACCGACGGAAAGATCAATCCCTGCAGTCAGGATAACAAACGTCATCCCCGCTGCGATAATAGCGATGATTGATACCTGTAATGAGACATTCAGAATATTTTCCGGTGTGAAGAAATATGGAGAAAGTAATGCGAAGATAATGCACTCGGCAAGCAGCGCGAGGCCAATGCCGAATTCGGCAGCGAATTGTGAGCGACTATGTGACATGAAGTTTTTAGTTGGTTGTGTTGTCGGTCGCGAGCATCATCACACTCTCTTGCCTCGCTTCGCCGGGCAGAAGCTCCCCTCGAATCCTTCCTTCGCGCATCACTACAACGGCGTGGTCGAATCGAGAATCCCGCTGTTGCGGGGCTGCGTAGGAGAATGAAATTCCGCCTTTCATCGGCAGGTTCCAGAACTAATAGTTGCTTTCAAGATATCTTTCCTTGAACGTTGGTTTCTCCCCGGCGAGTTTCAGAAAAACATCCAAGGGAACAACTTCAAATTCAGATCCTAATTTGTCGCAGATCGATTTTACTCTCGCAACATCACTGTATTCTCTCACATGGACAAGCAGGAAATAGGGCCGATCACTATTCAGAGCGGCAAGTTCCTCAAGGTCAGCGGCAGCTTCGGTTTCCGGTTTCTCGGCAGAGAGGTAGTAATCGTAGGACACGAAGGGACGTTTGTCCTTCACAGTAAACGTATGCGAGGCAAAATATCCATTCAGAAAGCCGATGGCGTTCGGCATCCCGGTATAGTAGAGATCGACAATCTCTTTCGTCAGTTCGTTGTTCCCCGCTTCCGTCTTGTCGGCGGAATAATCCATAATCTCAAACACGTTGAGATCGAGCGAGTCCATAAGGCGTTTTGCATTCTCAATTTCTTTCGGGAGCCATTTCTTTGGGAACGCTTTTGGATACATATAGGAAGAACCTGAAAGACAGCCAATGAAGAAATCGTTCGGGGTGGACTGCGAATAGAAATACTCCATCATCGCCGGGGACATGTACTGAAATTTCATCGACACTTCCCACGCATAAGGAATAGAACCTCTCCCTGGCTTTACCCATGCCCCGATGCCAAGCCCATCTGTTTGCACCAATGCGACATAGACTTTCTTCTCCGGAATATATTTTTTCCCAGGTTGGACGTTATGGTTGTTCTTGAACTTGAAGCCGGGAGTTGGCGGAACCCGATACAAGAAACTTGTATTCGGCAGCGTATGCAGTCCATCAACGGTAAGGGCGTAGGATGACGTCAGGGTGACCCATTCTTCTTCGAGGTCTTTCTTGTATGAGTGCCAACCCATGACCTGGCTGAGGGGCTTCATGTCTGAGAGAAGCTTCTTCGTCAAATTGTACTCCAATGTATCGGTCTCTCTTGCAGAGAGATCCGTGAAGAATGCCTTCTTCACCATTCCATAATCGGCTACTCCCGGCAGCATTACCGTACCATGTTCTCCTCCTAACCAGACGATGAGATCCTTTGCACATCTCTGCCAATATTGTTGATACGCCCACGTATGAATTTCATAATCTGTTTTCCCCGAGAACCTGCCCCTGAAATCTTCAAGCTGTTTCAGTCCCATGCGTTCTGCGAGCGGAATCAGGTCCTCTGTAATTACGATTCCTTTTTCGAGACCGGCAAGCGTATAGGCGACGATCAGCGATGTCCGAACGTTCTTGTCCCAAATGATGTACCCTTTGACCTGTTGTTTGAAGATCTGTAGTGCATGTTCCAGAGATCTGATTTTTGTGAAAGAAAAGTGTTTTTGCTTCTCCAGATACGTGAACAACTCCCCGGTGTAGTTGAAGGAATACTTTGGCCCATAGATAAAGTACAGATTGGGTTTCGTCTCATTGACAATTCCTTGCAGGGAGATGAAGCAAGCTTGTTCGATGAGACCGGAATGAATATCCCAATCGTCGCTCATTTGATACACGTAAGCATTGTTCACGTCGGCTCGCTTGAAAACATATTGCAGATCCGGGCCAGTCTTTCTACTGCTCCGCTTTATTCTGTAGGTGAGAAGGTTCTTGTCAGAAGAGAGTTCGAACATGTTTTCCACTTCGAGCTGCCTTGTGCCCTGAGAGCCTGCAACGTTGTAGCGTTCATGGATCACCAAGGCATTCGCTTTGGTCCACGTTGCGGTGACTTCTTTTTTTGAATTGGAAGGGATCTTCAGGCCCATAAACAAATTGGACATGAATGTCCTGTCCGTTAAGGTCACAGAGTTCAGTGCGCCGTTGGTTTTTAGAATCATCGTTTCTTGGCATTTTCTTTTCGGACCAAGCTCCTTGACAACAGTAATTTCATCCTTCTTCACCGTAAACTGGATCGTCATGTATTGAAAGTAGTCGAGGTCGGAACTCCTGTCTTTTATCAATTTCCATTTCCCCTGAAATGCCATTTCCTGCGCCGATACTCCTGTTATGGCTACAAGCGATACTACGATAAGACGAATAAGAGATTTCATTGTTTCTCCATATGAGAAGTCTATGGGTCAAGATTACAAAGGTGATCTGATTGTCTTCTATCTTGATTTGTTACATCTGAGAAGTGAGCATTGACCTTAACTCCTTCCACTTGCCCCAAAGAAGTCGGGGTCAGTTGTTGAGCATCTTGCGCGAATCTCCGGTTACGCCTGTCGCTCACACACCACGATAAAGTCCTTGGAGCCGGGACCCAATTCGTGTTCCTCGTAGTCACCGTAGATGTGCTTCAGCGTCAGCTTTGATCGATGGACCAAATGTTCGAGCTCATAGCGGAAGAAATACCTCATGGGAAGGTACCACGACTCCGTCCGCTCTCCCGTTTCATCGTCCCACGTCAATGTCATCGTCACGGAACTAACTTGACGAATGAGATCGGCTTTTGCGGAGACAATGCGTTTGAGCTTTTTTCCTGGCGCGTACTCTCCCTCGAAGTCAACCTGCTCGTTGATGCCATTCAGAAGGATGCTCAGGTCGGGCACATAGAGGTCGAAGACAAACCGCCCTCCTGGATTCAAATGATCGAAGACGCTGTCTAGCACTCGGAGTTGATCGTCGGGTTCAATCAGGTGGGAGAACATGCGAAACGGGGCAACGATGAGATCGAACTTCTTGCCGAGTTGAAGCGATCGCGCATCCTGGTGAAAAATGCGGTGGTGGTGTTCATTGCCGAGTTTTTTTCTGAGCTGTTCGAGCATGGTTTCGCTCAGGTCGACTCCATAGATGTCAGCACCGCTCCGGAGGGCGTCGATGAAAAACCTTCCGGTTCCGACACCGATTTCCAGAACCGAGCCCTTAGTCGAGAGGATAGTGTGACGAAAATAGTCGCGATCGACGGAGCGCAGGTGGGCGTAAATCACATCATAGAACCGAGCGATGTAATCCGGATATTCAACGTTTGCTTGCACTGTTTCTTCGATCACTTCGACCTCACTGGGCGGTCCCTACCCAAGAACTGATCGTAGTAGAGCATTAAGAGCTTCCGCCATGGCTATCCCAAATCCGGCGTCGTTCTTCCGCCCGAAAAGTTTAGTATCAGTTTCACTCTCGGTCGTTCGCCAGTGTACCTGGCCTTCCTTATTCACCGTGGCTTCAATAGAATCGAGCCGCCACGGCCAGGTTTCTAGATTCTCTGAATCAGATTTCGGGACGAATCGCCAACCATCGGGAGCGCGGGCAAGAACTCGTGCGGCAGCCATGACCAACGAAGCGGTCGCCCATAAATTGCGTTGACCTGAAAGGATTGACTCCCACGCCGGACCTTTTCCCCCTTCTAACAATGCACGAATAATG
>JANNUB010000159.1:0-6674 GCA_031394795.1 Ignavibacteriota bacterium
ACGCCTCAACTGGCACCGCTGTCGGAAATTCGGGGACCATTATCCGCCGGGGTGCTCTTATCACATGGGATGCGAACATTACGGTCTTTGATAATTGCAGCGGTACGGGCACGCTAACCTTCGGTCTTGCACCGTCAGCGACAGATGGTTTGGATGCAACATTGGGCGAGGCAGAGCGCCCACCAGTCCCTCCGGCAGGAGTGTTCGACGCGCGATTTATACTTCCCGTAACACCTCCTGTTCCTTCTTTCAAGGACTATCGGAGGGACACTGTAACAGCTGCCGTGTGGCGAATGACGTTCCAACCAGGTTCATGCGGCTATCCAATAACATTCACATGGAACCCCTCAAGCTTTCCCGCGAACGCAACAATTACTTTGAGAGATGAGATTACCGGTACCATCGTCAACGTGAACATGAAGACGCAAAGCAGCTACACACTAACCAACAGCGGCATTGCTTCATTGAGAATCGTGTACACGCGGGGTTTCAGCAGCAGTGTTCTTGTCAATCAGGGATGGAATATGATATCCGTGCCACTTCAAGCACAAGATATGCGAAAGACCGTTCTTTTCCCAAGCGCGACATCTCCGGCTTATGGTTACAACAATGGTTACTTCATAGCTGACACGCTTTTCGTGGGCAAAGCCTATTGGTTGAAGTTTAACAGCGTAGCGACGATCACGATAGTCGGTGCGCCAATAAGTCCGCCTACCATTGCTGTCCGAACGGGATGGAACATGATTGGGCCCTTGGACTTCAATGCACGCGTTGGCGGGATTACCAGCACGCCGCCTGGCATCATCCAGACCCCATTTTACGGCTACAACAATGGCTACAACGTTGCAGATACGTTGAAGGTTGGAAAGGGTTATTGGGTGAAGGTTTCGCAGAACGGAACTCTCCACCTCTCCACCACACTTGCAAAAAGTGGTGAAGCAACGCCCCCGTCGTTCGACAACTGGTTGAAGGTTGAGATTGAGGACAACACAGGAGCCAAAATGTTTCTGTATCTAGCAAAGAGTGATGAGATGAAAAGCAGTTACGAGTTACCCCCGGTAGCTCCTGCCGGAGTTTTTGATGTTCGCTTCAGCAGCAATACGAATGTCGAAGAGCTTGGTCAAGGCAGACACGAACTGCAGCTAAGTTCTGCAATGTATCCAGTACAACTCCGGGCAGTTAACCTCAATGGCTGGGTACTAAACATAAGAGACGGAGTGAGTGGTTCGCTACTGAACGAACGTCTCGATGAAGGCAAGCCGGTGAAGATACTGCAGAATCTCGGCCGCTTAGTTCTGTATGAATCCAACGCACAACGTGAGATTCCGACCTCATTCGATTTAAGCCAGAATTTTCCAAATCCGTTCAACCCAACAACAGTGATCAAGTTTGCACTGCCTCATAACATGACGGTGAAGCTGACAGTGTACAATCTGCTTGGCGAGAAAGTTACGGAGTTGGTGAATAACAGCTACGAAGCCGGATATCATCAGGTAGAATTCAATGGAGAGGAGTATGCTTCTGGAATGTACTTGTACAAAATGGAAGCAGGCGAATTCGTTAGGGTCAAGAAGATGATCATACTCAAGTAAGGGCAAAATCCTAATCAATACAGATCGCGGAGAATATTTCAATGAAGACTCTTACCTGCTTCTTAGTCATTGCGCTAGCACCTGTACATGCCCAAGTTCGGAACGCTTGCGTTGAGGTGGCTCTTACTGTAACTGATAGCGCGGGGGGAACTGTAATCCTGATCGTGGGATTAGATCCGACAGCAACAGATGGGATAGACCCACACTTGGGAGAGGCTGAGTTGCCGCCGATTCCACCTATAGGCGTATTTGACGCGCGTATTATCGGATCATTGCTCGGTCAAGGTACGTTGAAAAATATTCGCAACGGGCAATGTACGATTCTTCCCTACACAAAAGTGGATACTATTCAGTTCCAAGTAGGTGTGGGTAGTAGAATCACCATCTGCTGGAATCTTCCGAATCGTGTCACGTGGCGGCTTCAAGATATCATACTTGGGACAATCATAGACGTATCAATGTCTGGAAACGGTTGCTATACCGTTACGAATCCGTCAGCTTTCTCAAAACTGAAACTTACGGCGACTTACCCTCTGGCCGTTCCTGCCTCTCCAGTTCTCGTCTTTCCTGGAAACAATTCCACCAACCAGCCAACGCTGATGACATTTCGCTGGCGCCGCGTTCCCTCTGCTATAACCTATCATCTGCAAATTGCAACCGATTCGAGTTTCAGCACAGGCGTCAAGAACTATCCCACCGTGCCAGATACCTCTCGCTTTGTAGACAGCTTGCGGAATAGTGTGCCATACTATTGGCGCGTGCGTGCGTCGAACATAGCGGGCACAGGCGATTGGTCCAACAGGTGGAGCTTCACCACTATCGTTCGACTTCCAGATACGGTGCAACTCGTTTCCCCTGCGCATAACGAAATAGTCAGATCAGATAGTGTAAGATTTGTGTGGCGTCGAACTCAACCCGACATTACAAAGTACTGGATAGAACGTGCGGTTGACTCATTGTTCACGAGTCCAATAATCCTCGACTCCACTTTGGCAGGGAACGACACTACAAAAGTTTTCAGACCATTGGTAAATAATCAGACCTACTGGTGGAGGTTAAAGGCTAAGAATGCTGCTGGTTGGGGATCGTTTAGTGCTGGACGCAAATTCAGGGCTATCGTAACCAGCATAGAGTTCGATGAGAATCTGCCCAAAGAATACAAGCTTTCACAAAACTACCCCAATCCTTTCAACCCAACCACAACAATCGAGTTCGCGCTACCAAAGTCCAGCCGCGCAACACTCAAAGTGTTTGATTTACTCGGGAGAGAAGTCGCAACGCTCGTGGATGAGAACTTGCCTGCTGGCGTTCACAAGGCGGAGTGGAATGCAGGAGGGATTTCAAGCGGCGTTTACTTCTATCGCTTGCAAGCAGGCGAGTTCAGCGATACCAAGAAACTCATCCTGATGCGATGACGTTCCAACCGTTCGAAAATTCAAGGAGACAATTATGAATAGACTGACAGCTATCGCCACGTTGCTCGCTATCTTGTTCATCTCAGGCTGCAAAAAAGATGAACCGGTCGCGACACCAGTGAACAGTGATTTTTCTGGAAACTGGTCTGGCTCCGGCACTGACAACTCCGGACCAGGAACATTCACATTAACTTTGACACAAGATGGCAACAACCTCACCGGCACATTCTCAGCGAGAGACAATCGGACAGGAATAACCATCGGCGGTACAATCGCCGGGACAATTTCCGGAGGCGGCTGGCAAGGTCAGATGAATGGAGCGTACGCAAGTTGCACCATTACCACTAACTTCTCCGCAACGATCTCGGGGACATCAATGTCGGGCACGTATAGCGGAACGAACAGTTGCACGGGTCCAGTCACAAATGGACAGTTCAGTCTCACAAAACAATAGTGTTCTACGACTTTCACAACAATCGAGTTCGCACTCCCAAAGTCCAGTCGCGCAACACTCAAAGTGTTTGATTTGCTCGGGGGAGAAGTCGCAACTCTCGTGGATGAGAACTTGGCTGTTGGAATCCACAGAACGGAGTGGAATGCAAGTAGCTTAGCGAGCGGAGTGTATTTGTATCGTTTACGAGCGGGCGAGTTTGTGCAGACGAAGAAACTGCTGCTTTTGCGTTGAAACAAATCTGTAAGGCATACGGCCGGTCGGTATACAGTCATCGCCAAAGGTGAGGCATTCAGCTTCATTCCTCACAGATTAGCGAGAGAAGGAGTAAACCTACATGCAAGCATCATTGAAGAAATTCTCCCCAGCCATATTTGGAATAGCTCTTATTTGCTTCATACTTCCATGGGTGAATTTTTCCTGTCAAGGTCAGCACATAGCAACATTCACGGGACTTCAGTTAGTCGCAGGAACAACTATTCAGCAACATGGTATGTTCGGCCAGCGTCAGAGTCAAAAGGTCGATTCTGAACCATTGGGCGTTGCCGTCATGGCCATTACCGCGCTAGGACTTGCCTTGAGCTTTGTCAAGAATAGAAAGACATCACTCGTGCTGGGAATCGTCGGGTTCGTTGCTTTCACCTTGCTCTTGTTGCTCAAATCAAAAATAGAAACGGACGCGTCCATTCAAGGTCAAGGAATTATTCAAGTGGAATATGCAATTGGATTCTGGCTTTTGCTCATGTCCTTCATTGCAGCAGTTGTCCTGAATGGCTATCTCTACTTCCATTCAAAGGAGCCAGTTCAGGCAACAATAACCCAAACCGTTAGTTCTCTTCAAAGCCATGCTCTTCAGTTCCCTCCTCCTTTTCCAGCAACCCCAATTGAAACGCCGCGAGCAACTGCCGACTTCTCCAAACTCATCGCGACTCTTGTAGGTTGGATTGCTGCCAATAAGCTTCTTGTAAGCAGCATCGCTGGCACTGCCGTTCTTCTCATCGTTGTGTACAAGCTCTTCCTCCAAGCCGATCCCGTCAAAGACGGAAAACGAGTTGCTGAAGCGTACTGCGAGTGCAACAAAGCGAACTCGCAACGCATGCTTGAGCGGGAAAAGGAACTTCTCGCAAGATTTGATGCTGGCAGCTTCAAGACCCGAACGGTGGCGCAAAGCGAACTCAATCGCATCGAATCTGATCTCTCACAGCTCACCAAGTGCAATGATGAGGCGGCAGCGTTGTACAACAAGAAGCGAAGTAGTTACGTTGGCGATGAGCAGACAATGTATGATTTCATGGCAGCCTTTAGTCAGGAGCAAAGTCTTTGCACCGACGACCAAGAAGTTGCCTTGAATGACTTGCGCTCTCAATTGGCTGTGAAAATTCGTTCGCTCCCAATGTATGCCGGCGAGGTAACTCCTCCAGCCACCTCCACAGAGCAGATTGCCGTAAATCCCTCAATCGCTCCAGCCTTCATCAGCGGCGACGGCGTTCGCTTTAGAGCCGAACCAAGCACGGAGGGCGCGATTATGTACAAGTTTTCAAAGGGTACGCAAGTCGAAGTGCTCGAGTGGTTGGAGGGTTGGGTGAAGATTCGCCACAACGGAACGGTTGGCTATGTGTCATCCGACTTCGTCAGACAGTAGACGCGTGGCAAATAGCTTTCTTCTTTTCGCGTTGCTCATCTCCACCGTGAGCGTAGCGCAGCATCAGGCACGCTCACTCATTCACCTCGTCGTGGACAAGAGCGACTTCAAACTCTACGTCTTCAACGCGGACAAACTCACGCATACATTTCCCATCGCTGTCGGAAAAGGAATTGGAGACAAGCAGAAAGTTGGAGACAACTGTACCCCCGAAGGAAATTTCTCCATTTCAAGAATCCACAACTCGCGAACTTGGGTGCACGACTTCAAGGACGGCAAAGGAAAAATCATGGGCGCGTACGGTACCTGGTTTCTTCGGCTGGACACCGGCACGAAGAAAACCAAATCAGGCAAAGCTTGGTCAGGCATCGGCATTCACGGCACGCACGATCCGAATTGCATCGGCAGAAGAGTTACCGAGGGTTGCGTTCGATTGAACAACAGCAATGTGGAGGAACTTAAGAAGATGGTCACCGTGGGAACTCGAGTGACCATTCGAGAATAAGTGTTGTGGGTAACGAGACTCAATTCCAGAGAATACATGCCCGGCGAACAATCCGGCCCGCCCGTCAAACGCAGCTCCTCTTTTTCATTTCTTGAAACTCACTTTGCTACGCCGCTTCAACAAGCGTCGGCACGGAGCACTCAGGAATGTTCATTGTTGGCTGCGAGAAGTTCCGGATCGTTCTCCTGAAGAATAAAGATCTGACGACAGTTTGCATTTCCTGTGCGGCTTTCTTAGCTTTCTTCAAACAAGGGAGGTGAAAAGCATCATGAACGGCGTAATGACTCTTGTGCAGATTGAAGCGCAATATAAATCCGAGTGGATACTTCTCGAAAATCCACGAAAGAATCGACTCGGACAACTCGCAAGCGGCAGAGTTCTCTATCACAGCAAGAATCGTGATGAAGTGTACCGGAAAGCCATTCAGCTGCGGCCGAAGCGTTCGGGTTTCTACTATACTGGGAAAATCCCTAAGGGCACTGCAATCATACTATGAGTTTCGGATTCAATGGCGACCGTGGACTCATCGTGGTGGTTGCGGACATCTGGGGTCCGTCGGGCACAACATCGGCGATGCTTGCACTTGATACGGGAGCAACTGGGACGGTGCTCAACGAGTCTGTCGTGGCAGCAGTGGGTTACAAACCTGCCGCGGCATCTAAACGAGTCCAAATCACGACAGGAAGCGGAATCGAATCAACACCTTTGATTCGTCTGGAAGCTGTCTCGTGTCTCGGTCGCAAGAAAAGGAATTTCCCCATCCTCTGTCATACACTTCCGCCGAGTGCAGGCGTTGACGGTTTGATCGGACTGGATTTCTTTCGAGGGACAACGCTGACCATTGATTTCGTGAAAGGCAGGCTCAGGCTCCGCTGAGTTGTTCACACACAACCCAACCACAACAATCCAATTCTCATTGCAGGAGCGCGAGCGCTGAGCAGGACAGGACAAGTGGGAATTCTACAAAGAGATCTATGAGAGGAAGATGAAAAAATGACAAACAAAGAAATCGTCAACAGGAATATCGGCTTGACGTTCGACTTCGTCAAACAAATTATTGATGACCCCG
>JANNUB010000185.1:0-5195 GCA_031394795.1 Ignavibacteriota bacterium
GCCGCGACAAGCTCGGATGAAAAAGCGAACCTCTCGAAGGTGTATTGGTGGTTCGGCAGAACAGTGAACCTGAAATCCGGAATCTCCTCACTTCTGCGAAACACCAAATGATCCCGATTCCGAAACACGACGTACTGTTTGCTGATCGGCACCCATGAGCCGGTCAAGCCCTCCGTCAGGTCGAGTATCTTATGCACCTTGTCAAAATCGAGCTTCGCACTCGCGAACTGTTCAGCCGCCAGCATGACGAGGCATTGCTGCATCAGTCGTGGATGCGTCCTCAGGCGCTGCACCGATAACTGTAGCTCGTAGTTGCTGTCGGCCGCGACAACCGAATCGTAGTTTTGCCTCGCCGTGGTGCCCAAGTACGAATCAAGCTCCCGGAACAACTCCGCCGAGCGGCTCACGGTCGCCACAACGTCGGGGTTGATATTCTCCTTGACTAACGGGAGAATATTGTGCCGGATATAATTGCGTGTGTAATAGTCCTTTGCGTTTGAAGAGTCGTTCCTGTACTGAAGCTTCTCTTCGCCCGCGTACGCCTCGATATCTTTCCGTTCTGCATACAATAGGGGTCGAACGATCCTTCTGTCCTCCCGGTACACGGGGATGCCGGCAAGCCCAGCAACACCCGCGCCGCGAAAGAGGTTCATCAACATTGTTTCCGCATTGTCGTCGGCAATGTGTGCCGTGGCGATTTTGTCGAACCCGCTCGAAAGGAGCAGCTTGTCAAAAAACTCGTAGCGCAGATTCCGCGCTGCCTCCTGAATGCCGAGCTTGTGCTGTTTGGCAAATTCGAGCGTGTCCGCACGCTCGATGTACGCCTCAAATCCGTAATGCCGCGCCCGTTGTGCAACAAATTGCTCGTCTCCGTCGCTTTCGGGCCCACGGAGCATAAAATTAAAATGTGCGACGATCACCGATAGCCCAAGCACATCCTGCTCTTTTGCGAGCAGGTCGAGCAGAACAACGGAGTCAACGCCGCCGCTGACCGCTGCAACAATCTTGTCGCGTTCCCCGATCAGCCCCTTTCGGCGATTGAATTCGTGAAACTGCGTTCGAAATGCATTTACCGAAAACATGGCAGCGGTCTTTAATCGTGGATACATGATACAAAAAATGGCGTAGGAATGCCATACATCGGGAGGAGTGGTGCTCAGTGTGTGTTTTGGTTACTCGTCGCCGTCGTCGCTTTCGGCCTTTGGTTTGGGTGGCAATGGTGGGACGGGAGGTACGGGTGGGACGCCTCTATCGGGAGACAAGGCGGGAGACAAGGTGATGCCCCAGTATTCCGGATCTTCCGGAGGATCGGAGTTCCAGTCTCCGAATGCATGTGAGTCGTCTGTTTCGTAATGCAGCGTATATTCACCTTTGTCGAGAATGATGGTGGTGTTCACCATACGGTTCTTGCGCGCGCCTCCTGCGTGGCTCGTCATCGAATAGGTCATCTCCCATACGGTGGCGCCGGTCTTCCGGTCGCTTATCCACCCCCAGTCCGCCATCTCGCGGTTCACACCTTCACCGACTGCATAGACGCGAAGTTTTGTTGTTTTGTCGAGCTTAAAGTCAACTGCCTTGCGCTGGCCATCACGGACGCGGATGATCTCTGCGATGAACCCTTGTTCGCGAGGGTCGTCGTATTTTCCGACGATGGACCGGTCGGCTTTTTCGCCGACAAGCGAAAGCGTTACGCCATAGTGCTCGGGATCGAAGGGCGGATCGGAGTTCCAATCGTTGTAGGAATGCGAATCGTCGGTGTTGTACTGAATGATGTAGCTTCCCTTGGGCAGGAGAACCACTTCATCGAGCATACGGTTTTTTGAAGCGCCGCCGGCATGAACAGTGCGGTCGGCGTCCATTTTCCAAACGCGCGTTCGCGTTCTCGCATCGAGAATCACGGCGTAGTCCGCCATCTGACGCTCACTGTTGCTGCGCTCGCCCAACGCGTAGATCCGCACTTTCGCGTCTTGTTTGAGCGTGAATACTTCGCTTCGCGTCTCGTCGTCGCCTACTTTGGTGATGCTGAGAAACAGAACCCCTGCGTCCTCTTTCACATCCGTTGTTTTGAAATTCGCTTTGTCCTTTTCATTCTTTACGCGTATCGTGACGCCGTAGTTGAGAGGGTCGGAAGGGGGAGCGCAATTCCAATCTGCTGCCGAATGACTATTGTCCGTCACGAAGTACAACGTGTATTCGCCTTTGGGCAATGAGATTTCTTCGTTGGCGAGAACATTCTTCGCGGCGCCTCCAGCTTCTTCACTATCGCGCCAACGCATTTGCCATACGCGGGTGCGGTCGGCTGTGTTCATAATCCAGCCGTAGTCAGCAAGCTCGTAGCTGCCGCGCGCCCCTTCTCCGAGCGCGTAGATCTGGATCTTCATCGGCTCGTCTATGATGAATCCCTTTCGGATGTACTCGTTCTCGCCTAACTTTGTCGCTTTCAGAAGGGTGTTCGGCGCTTCAGTTGGAGGAGTGAATGTTCGAAGGGAGGAGGCAAGCTTTTCATCAACCTTTACATCAATTCCCCATGATGCCGAGCGCTTCTGCCAATTCTCGCGGATATCGTCATCGTCCACCCATTTCCCGAACCATCCCTCAAACCATGACTTCAGGCCTTTCTTCTGTGTTATCCTCTCGCCCAAGTTGAAAAGATCTTTTTCCCGGTGATCGACATTCATTCCAACGTTGCTGAATGTGGAAACGTAGGTGAATGTCGCAGCAGCAAAATAGATCTCATAGCTTCCGCGTTGAAGAGTGACTTCGCCGTCGAACGTACGGTCGTCGCGTGAACGCGACGTATTGTCGCGATCCAGTATCCACACAACCTGCCGGGTCTGAGCATTGAGAATCCACCCGTACGCGTACATCTTATGATCGCGGTCCTTCTTCGACCACCCATCGCTGCTGCAGTGGCTTCCGCTCGAGCCGCGCGCTACGATGTGCAACGTTGTTGTCTGCGATAGTTCGACGCCGGCGTATTTGAGCTCCGTCTTGCTCATGTCTTGCAGTGAGACAATTGTCTTTTCACCTGCAAACGCAAACGAGAGAAACAATCCAATCTGTGCAATTATGACTGCCCCTTTGTACGACATCAGGTTCCCCGTAGCTCCATTGAAAATTCTTTACGTCTTGTTACGCCGTCTAACTATAATTGTTTCAAGCTGTTGGGAATTTCTTGATATTTTTCTTTATTGAAGGAAACGTTGCAGTCGTTCTACTAACTGACGTTACGCAAAACAAAAGTCCCCTCTGTGCGAAAGACTGCGCGCAGGGGAGAGGGGATTTAGGGGTGTGTATAAGCGAATGAATCCTGCACGAATTCGACGTAACAGACACACCCCTAACCCCTCTCGCCGTCGCTTCATGCGCGCGCAGAGGGGAATAGTTGTCTAATGTGTTGTGTGCGTAACGTCAGCTACTAAGTCGCTCTCGACGGCGTGAGCCTGCAAGTAAGTGTTCGGTCACGATGTCGGTCGCGGTGAGAACGCTGCAGTGGTGGAGTAGGATTTCTAATCGAGTTTTCTTTTCTTGACATAGAGAATACGATGCAGATATTCAAAGACAAAATCGCACTCGTTACCGGAAGCACCGGTGAAGGAATGGGACGTAGTATTGCGTTCACGCTCGCGCACGAAGGAGCGAAAGTAGTTCTCAACTACGGCACCGGGCATCCCAACAACGCGCACGCAGCAGAGAAAGTGCTGGACGAAGTGCGCGCGCTGGGCGGCAAGGGCTATGCCTTCAAGGCAGACATGCGGGAAGAAGACGAGGTGAAGGCCATGGTTGACGGAGTGATTACATTGTACGGCAAGATCGATTTTCTCATCTGTAACCACGGCGGTGATTTCGCGCCGAGAGACATTACGGAAATCGAGCACGAGCAATGGCGCTCCGTCATCAAGGCGGAGCTGGACGGATTGTTCTATTGCATCAAGCATACTCTGCCGCACATGCGCCGCGCGCGCAACGGCCGCATCATTGCGGTGAGCATGGCGGGCGCGGAACATTTCGACGCGCCGCCGTACGACTACAATCTCGGCAAAGCGGGACGCAACGCGCTCATCAAGTCTCTCGCGGCGCGGGAGTTCGACAAAGGCATCACGCTCAACATTGTCGCGCCCTCACACACGCCGCGCTACAACATGAAGCAAGCCGTGGAGGCCGCAAAACATTCCTCCGCATGGAAACGCCGCGCGAGCGCGCAGCCGCAGGATGCTGCCGAAGTTGTCCGCTTCTTGTGCTCCGACGAAGCCGTGTTCGTCACGGGAAGCGTTATCGAGCTTGCCGGCAAAACGAAAACCGGATTACAACTCAACTGATGAAACCAGATGCGCGAATATTTGGATCTCGTTGAACACGTTCTGACGCATGGAACGTACAAACCGAACCGCACCGGTATCGCTGCGATCTCATGTTTCGCCCAACACTACCAAGTTGACTTACGAAAAGGATATCCGCTCCTCACGACGAAGAAGGTGAATTTCAAAGCGATGCTGCACGAAGTGCTCTGGTATTTGTCGGGCGAGGATCATATCCGCAATCTGCAGAAGCACACAAGAATCTGGGATGCATGGGCGGACGAGGATGGGAATCTCGAGACCGCATATGGAAGATACTGGCGGCGGTTCCCGAGCGCGCACATCAATCCCGAAACAGGGAAGTACGAAGTCGTGGAGATTGACCAGATCGGCAAGATCATTGAACTTCTGAAAACCGATCCGAACTCGCGCCGCATGGTCGTCACGGCGTGGGAGCCGGGGAACGCGCTCAACAGCAAACTCCCGCCCTGTCACTATACGTTTGCTTTCAACGTGCAGGGAAAGGCACTCAACTGCCATCTGACACAACGGTCCGGCGATATCGCGTTAGGCATTCCATTCAATCTTGCAGCGTACTCTTTGCTGACGGAGATTCTCGCCCAGGAATGCGGACTCGAGCTTGGCTTCTTCAGCCACACCATCGTTGATGCGCACATTTACGTGAATCATGTTGATGGCTTGAAAGAGCAGCTGAAACGATCGCCGAAGCCGTTGCCCCGCCTCGAAATCGCGCGCAAACCGATTGACGAATTGCAGTTTGAAGATTTCGCGCTTATCGGCTATCAATGTTACGAGCCGATAAAGTTTGAGGTCGCCGTTTGACCCTCGCAATCATCGCCGCCATCGGAAAGAATCGCGTGATCGGCAATCGCGGAA
>JANNUB010000208.1:0-3164 GCA_031394795.1 Ignavibacteriota bacterium
TCCAGGCCGGCAGCTCCGACTACGGCGTGCTCGGTAATCCGGACGTGAAGCCCGAAGAGACCGTGCAGTACGAGTTCGGTTACAAACACGCGCTTCACGAAGACCTCGGCCTCGACGTCACGTCGTTCTACAAGGACGTCCGCAACCTGCTCGGCGTGGAGTTCATCTCCACGTACAACGAAGCGGAGTACGCGCGCTTGACGAACGTGGATTTCGGCAACGTTATCGGTTTTACGATTTCGCTCGACCAACGGCGTATCGGCATTCTCAGCTCAACGCTCGATTACACCTGGCAAATGGCGCAAGGCAACTCCAGTAATCCGTACGAGACGGCGAGACTTGCGGAGGCAGGAAAAGACAAGCGCCCGCGTCAAGTTCCGTTAGACTGGGACCAGCGCCATACGGTCAATATGACTTTGCAGCTTTCCGAGCCTGATAATTATTCAGCGAGCACGATTATTCGCTATGGAAGCGGATTGCCCTACACGCCGGCAATCGGCTCCGGGTTCGGATCCCAAATCGAAACGAACTCGGGCCGCAGACCGAGCGGCATGCTGGTGGATTTTCGCGCTGAGAAATATTTCTCGCTTGGCGGTTTGAACGCGAGTCTCTTTGCCCGCGTTTTCAATCTGTTCGATGCGACGTATTTCAACGGCAGCGTGTTTTCAACGACGGGTAGTCCCGACTATTCGTTGCAACCCTCGACCGATCGGAATACGCTTGCCAACCCGACGCGTTACTATGCGCCGCGTCGCATCGAGATTGGCATCTCGTTGGACACTTCCCTATGATGATGGAGAATATTCCTATGATGAAATCTAATAGACAATCCTCGCCGAGAGCGCAGTCGAAAAGCTTAACCACAGAGAACACTGAGGGCACAGAGAGGAAAAACTACTCGACGAAATTCTTCTCAAAAATTTTTTTGGGTTCTCCGCGAACTCTGTGTCCTCTGTGGTTCGATCTTTTTTTCTTGCGATTTTCATTTGCGTCTTTAGGATTGGTTGCGCTTGTCGTGCCCATGTCCCAGGCATTCGCACAATTGCAGCCTGTCATCCCGCCCGAGAAACGCGGCGATTCACAATACGAACGGCTTGGCCATCACGACGCGAATAACATCCGTACGCGCTTCTGGAGCTACGGCATGGTCGGTGACTATCCGAACGATCCGATCGGAGTGGACCTCAGCTCGTTTCACTCAGCCGAAGTGCCGAAAGGCTCCGGCATCAACTACAGCGACGGCATCACCCCATTTGTGCTTAGCCAGATTTTTCAACGTAATGGCGACACTGCGTGGATAATGGAGACGGGCTACCGCGAGCGCCAAGGGAAAAGTCCTAATTTCAACCGCGATATGCGTTTCGAGCCGAGACCCGGATACTTTCAACCTGATCCGGGAATCAACAAAGGGCGAGCGCCTGCGCTCAGCAACGACACGCGTACATGGCCTGATACCTGGCCGGACAAAGACGCAAGCTGGAACGGAACATGGAACGGCTACTTCGGCAAACGCCCCGCAGCAGATCAGGAAAGTTTCACGGTTATGGACGACAATTACTACGACGCTTGGCGGTACAATCCCGACAGCCGCGATACAACGCGCCGCGGCCTCGGCTTGCGCGTTGAAGTCCGCGGATTCCAGTGGGCAAATCCACAAGCCGCTAACACCATCTTCTGGCATTACGACATCACCAATGAAGGAACAACTGATTATCCAGCACCGGGTCGGCCTGAGAACATCATCTTCGGGATCTACATGGATTCCGGCGTCGGCGGCTCGGCGATTGGATGCGATCCCGTCCCGGAGTCGGACGACGACAACGCGTTCTTCGATACAACGTTTGGCTTGAACCTCGTGTACACGTGGGACAATTATGGCCGTGGCAGGGGACTGAACAGAAACTGTGCAACGACAGGTTATCTGGGTTACGCGTATCTCGAAACGCCTGGCAAACCGGGTGATGCGCGCGATAACGACAATGACGGCATTACTGATGAAAAGCGTGATGGAGGACCCGGACAATTAATTACCGGTCAGGCGGCGATCGAAGCCTATGCGCGGGCGCGCTACAATGTGCAGCAATTCGATACGACATTTGGACGTCTCCAGACCCGCCCAGCGTTTCTCGCGGGAAAGTGGTGGACGGGCGATGAGGACATGGATTGGACGGAAGAGTTCAATGACTTGGGCGCCGACGGTGTGCCGAACACAAATGATCCCGGTGAAGGGGACGGCAGACCGACATCAGGCGAGACAAACTTCGATAAGACCGACGTGCATGAATCCGATCAAATCGGGCTGACCGGATTCAAGTTCAACCGCATCAACGATCCGCAAGGTGGAGGACAAACGGATAACATCGTGTTCTTTACGGACGTCAACAAGTGGCCACAACGAATGTATCAGAAGTTCTCGAGTCCAGACCCAGCCGTTCGATTTGATCCGCCCCTTATCTTGAATTACAACATTGGCTTCCTGTTCGCTTCGGGTCCCTTCACTCTCAAAGCCGGACAAACTGAGAGGTTCAGTCTCGCGCTCGCCTACGGAGGCAACCTCGAAGAGTTGCGTAACAATGTGAAAGTTGTTCAGGCGATCTACAATTCCAATTATCAGTTTGCCGTTCCGCCTCCGGCGCCGACGCTGACGGCAGAAGCCGGCAACGGTTACGTGCAGTTGTACTGGAGTGACGAATCAGAACGCTCTGCCGATCCCGTGACATTCGAGAACGACTTTGAAGGTTATCGCATCTACCGTTCGACCGATCCGGATTTCCGCGATGTGAGAGTGATACTTACGGGCCGCGGCACCAATACAATCGGCAACGGGAAGCCCATTGCTCAGTTCGATCTGAAGAACAGCCGCAGCGGCTTCACCGAAACAACGGTGGAGGGCGTCGCCTACTATCTCGGCAGTGAAACAGGCATCACTCACGCCTGGCGCGACACCACGGTGACAAACGGACAACAGTACTACTACGCTGTTGCATCGTACGATTATGGCTCGTCCATCGCGCTCCCGCAAGGCGGTGTCTTCAAGTATTATCCTTCGGAGAATGCCATCAACGTTTCTCGCACGTTGCGAGGCGGAACGATTTTGCCGAAGAATGTTGTGAGCGTCAGGCCCAATCCCAAAGTACTCGGCTACGCTCCGGCGCAGGCGTCGC
>JANNUB010000251.1:0-2500 GCA_031394795.1 Ignavibacteriota bacterium
GACGATGGTTTTCGAAACAACAATTGCTTCCATCGGATCATCGGGGAACTTTCTTATGTGCAGTTTCCCCAACGCCGCGAGTGTCTCCCTGTGCTGCGCTAGGAGCTCAGCCTTCCGAGTCGAATCGTGTTCGGAATTTACACTCCCAATTTGCCGATACAGCTTCGACACAATTCGGGCTGCCGCCATCGAAGGCATGAGCCTTGACGGAACCAACGGCGTTGTTCTCCCGCTTTGCAAGATGCCCGCGTACTCGTACACGAACGGATCTCCCGATTGAGGCATACCATACATACTCCATGTGACGAACGGAAAGGTGTTGACGGAGGCGAGATGGCCGGCAAACACGAGGAACAACATACCGGCGACGAACATCTTATAGCGCGCGTCCAGACTGTCAAACAGCTGAACGAGCGGCTTGTGCCTTCCCAGCGGATACAAGACAGTCAGAATCAGAACCGCTTGCAGAATTCTACTCATGCCTGCAGCTCCGACGATGCTTCAGATTGTGATTCTGCGAAAAAGAAAATGCAGACGGTGTGAACGTAAAGAAGAACTCCCACGCTGGGATAAGGGCGGAAAGGAAAACAATTCAGCATGCGTACAAACCTCGATCTGGACGGAGGGGAGCCACGGCAATCACGAAGGAACCGTTGTTGTCGACTTTTTCAGGATGCTGTTTCGAGCGGCGCATTCAAAACGCCCCTTCGACGCTCAAACGCAACGTAAACAACCAAAAAACTGATCAGCAGAAAGATCATTGAGGCGGTGAAGACCTGGAAGCCCAGGGCTGTCGTAAAACTCTCGCGGTCGCGTAGAATCGCAAAGAACACGAGGGCGAACCACAGTATTGCCGTTCTCATTGTAATCCGCCATGTGCTCCACCTCCGGTCCGTTACCATGTGAAGCCCGCCGACTCCCACAACGGCAACCCAGGCACCGAGAACGCGTGAAGTGAGTGGAGTGATCGTCCAGGGCCAGACCGTCGCCGCTAAATCAGGCGCTAGAAAGAGAAATGGTCCGAGGATTGCGAATCCCACAAACAGGAGTCCCATGGTAACGCGGACAGGCATGGGCATCTCGGTGTATCGTCCCTCTTGCTTGCCACGATCAAGCCGACGATTCAAGAATACGAGCGTCCAAACGACAAAGGGTGTTGTTGCGTATATGCCTGCCCACAACCAGAACGTTGGATGCGAATGAGTGAATCGGTCCCAGTGAAGCAGTGTGGCAATCAGCATCGACGTGGCGAACACGGCGATGCCGGTGAGCGTGGGCGCTACGGTATGCCACTGACGGGCGAAGAACATGGAGACAAAGTAGCAGCCACCGGCAAAGTACCCTGCTCCCATGACGAGTGCCGTCATCGGAGGCTTGACGGGCCATGCGAACAGTTGCGCCGTATCGCGGGGGAACCCGTACAAGATCGCAGCAGCCAGGAACAGCACCGGCGCAATAATGGCGGCGACAACCCGCGTGGCAAGAGGCAGTCGAGCGGTCGGTTGGTCAGTGGTCATACAATGCCTTCAGTGAAAAATAAGCGAATGAAGAGGGACACAATTTAGCTTCGGCTTGATCGCGTCTGTCTAACTTCTACGGAGAATATATTCTTTTCTTTGTACACAAAGCAACAGCAGGTCCGACAAGTAAGGACGGTCGCGTCATTGACATTACAAAAAAGCCCCACATGAGAGTGAGGCTTATGTTTCGGTTTCAACTCTGGCGATCGTTACTTCAATACCACCATTCGCTTCATGCTCGTAAAATCGTTCACCTGCAATCTATAGATGTACACCCCGCTCGCCAGTCCGGTTGCCTCGAAACGGACCGACTTGAATCCTGCATCCTGAACTTCGTTCACCAGCGTTGCGACTTCTTGCCCCTGCAAGTCGTACACCTTCAACGTCACGCGACCGCCCTCTGACTTCTGACCTCTGACTTCTGCAATTTGATATCTGATCTCTGTTGTCGGGTTGAAAGGGTTCGGATAATTCTGATACAGCGCGTAAGTTGTCGGCGTACTGTTCTCCGCAACCGACGTCAACACGCTCACGCTCACCGGTTCGGTGTAATGGATCGAGCCGTCGAGATCAACCTGTCGCAAGCGGTAGTGCCATGTCCCTGTGCCGACATTGGCGTCGGTGAATGTGTAGTCGTGAGGCTCGTTCGTTGTGCCGTTTCCGGGAATGAAACTGTTCGGCACTTCAACAAACTGAGTTTCTGAATCGCGCTTTCGCTCGACGAAGAAACCGTAGTTATTCACTTCGCTGATCGTTCGCCAATCGAGGCGCACCTGATTTGTGTTCAAAACCCTCGCAGTGAATGACGCGATCTGAACCGGCAAAGGATCAGGAATGTCGGTGTAGAACATCCCGTTGCCGTGCGTGCCGACCAAAACGCGGTTATCCGTGGGGCGGAATGCAAACGCCCGCACGACTGCATACTTGATTGTGGCGGGTCCCTCCTGCGTCCACGCCGTCGTTCCGCCGCTGAGCGCCGC
>JANNUB010000259.1:0-16650 GCA_031394795.1 Ignavibacteriota bacterium
CGTCGCTCGCCGAATGGCGTGAACGACGCGGTCAAGTCGGTTCCGCCCGCGGGGGCAGCAACACCGGAAGTTTTGAGGGTCGCCTTCGCATTCATCGTGCCGTGACAATCAACGCATTGAATTTCTACAGCGTTGTGGAATTCTCCTTTCAGTTGTCCGCTGCCGTGCACGTCCTGCTTGAAATGACAATCAACGCACTGCATTCCTTTTTCCAAATGAATGTCTTTCAAGTGGACAGCTTTCTGCGCATTCTGGCTCGCCGGGCTGAACCGCGATTTCATCGGGGGCGTGATGCCTTCAACCGGGACGACGCCGTCGAACTTGAACGGAGCATTCTCGGGAATGATGGTGCCATCCTTGTCGAGCAAATTTCCTTTCCGATCTTTTTTGAAGACTGCGCGGAACACCCAGCCGTGTCCGTGGTAATCGGAGAACTGCGTATGCGCGAGCTGCGGATTGAGCGATGAAACATTCGCGAGAAACTCCGGGTCGCTCCAGTTGCCGCGCAAGACCGCCTCTTCAGGATTTTTTGCCAACATCGAGAATGCTTCCGAGTTCGTCGGATACTTCTGCTGCTTCGGATACATCTGCTCGCCATCCGTTTCGTAATCCCACATTTGATAACCAAGATACGTGTTGACAAATGCGTTCGGCTGGTGCATGTGGCAGCTCATGCACTGGCTCGATGGAATCGCCTTCGTGAATTGGTGTTTGATGGGATGACCGGATTGTGTTTTTGAAATCGTCGTATCGGCAGTTTTGCTTTGACCCCGATTGCCGAACACCGCGTACGGACCCGCGTTGAAGTTCGAGCGATCGTTCGCGTACACCACGTGGCAGCCCGTGCATCCGCTCGAACGGTAGTCGCCCGGGTTGTCGTTCGTCCCCATGAAGGAAAGATGCGGATCGTTCAAACGTGTTTTGTGAATGTTCAGCACCGGCGAACTGATGCGAAGCTGCGTTCCGGTTCCCCTGTCGCTCAACTTATTGTCGGGCCTGCCCGGTTCCTCCGTCGGGTTGGGAATCCCAATCTCCGACGGATTGATCCGGGGAACTTTGCCGCCCCGCTCGAAACTCCGAAAATTATCCGGCGGCTGCGTAATCTCCCAACGCGGGAGCGGAACAAAAAACGGCAACACACCTTTGTTCTTCATCTCGTCGGCAGTCGGCGCGGGGACTGTATTGATCTTCTGCGGCTTGCCGTCCCAACTGTAACTCTCTCCCAAAATATAATTCTTCGCAGAGACAATGCCGTTGTTGTATGCCGCGCCGCCCCAGAGCAACGCCGACGTCGTCATCATACTCTTCTGCACATTGCGAACAATCGCGTCATCCTTTGTGTTGTGACACGGACCGCACGCTTTGTCGGCAACACGCAAATCCCCCGGGTTCACAAACTGTACGAAGTCAGGATTCTCTTCGTTCAGCAGTGTGTACGTCCGCGGAGGATTTGCAGAAGTCTTCCACCGATCGGGAAATCGCGGCTGCACATGCGCAAGCTCGGCAAGCGTCGCGTTCGGATTGCCGCCGTGACAATCAATGCAGCCAAGCTTCACTGCCGTGTTCTTGTGCATCGGCTCGATGCCGCCGTGACAGGTGAGGCAGCTTTTGCTTTTGCGGTCCGCGTCGGCTTGGGTTTGGGTGATGAAGGATTGCTGGGCTAGTAGCGCGGTTGAAAAGCCTGAACCGCTCATCAACAAAGCAAGCAACTTCATCAACCTTGCACTTCGATATTCGTTATTCATGATTCTCTATTCGATATTGCTTTAGTACGTAAACGCCAAACTCACCGTCCCCGCATACAACATATCCGACTTCTCATAAATATCTTTGAACCCATCCAACGGCGACAAACCCGCGAATGAAAACGTGAAGACCGCGTTGTTGTTCAGGAACGGACGATACATAACGCCAAGACTGAAGTCAATGCCGATTTGTTTGTGGATGGAATTCTGGTTCGTGAAATTCTGCAGCACAGCCGTGTTGACGAAGCGAAGATAATTCACGTTGAAAATCGCTTTGAGCTTCGGCGTAATGTCCGCATCGTAGCCGACGTTCGCGAGAAGGATTCCGGGGTTCACGAAATTCGCTTGGCCTTCAAGCTTGCTGCTGCGAAGCGTCGGCAAGATGCTGAGCTTCTGGACAAGCGCGACGCCTTGCAATCCAATGCGCTGCGAATTCCAATAGCTGAACGCGCCGCCGGCAAAGAACGGTTGATCAATTATCGCGTCGAACCCTTTTCCTTTGTCGTCCGCAATATCGTCGTCGCCCGATGCGTAGAAGCCGGAGATCCGGAAGCGCTGCCAATCGTCGTCAACAGAAAGCTCGACCGCCGCCATCTGCGCGTTGATGTCAATCGGTTTTCCCGCGAACGAATTAAAGTCATCCTGGCCGAACACGTGATAGAACGCGTGCGTGATGTTCAGCCAGCCGAAATGTCCATCGCCGGTCCAGCCGGCGTAGTACGCTTTGATGTCGTGCGGCTTCGTATCGCCCGCGACCGCGGGGCGCACGGGAAATCCGTTCTCATCGAAATGCACGGTCGGCTTGTCGTGGTTGTAATGAAAACTGAACTGCGTCGTGTAGCCGAGCGCAATCCAATCCTGAATATACACGTTGGCGATGCCGACATCCTGCTCACGATCGTCGAAGACGGTGTTCAGCTCGCTGTTCGTTTCCTTTTCCAGCATCGGCAGGTAAATCAGGTTCCATTGGATTTTGTTTTCATTGAAATTGCCGAAGAGCCGTGCGCTAAGATTGAAATCGCTGAAAATAAACTGTCGGAAATCGCTGTTGAACTTTTGTATTCCCACTTTCACGGAAACGAAATCGTATCTGTCGCTTACGTTGAAGAGGTGTTTCTCGAAAAACAATTCTTGAAAGCCAATGTGGTTCTCCGTCCGCGTGTCGCCCTTGCGGACGTTGATGTTCACGCCGTTGAATTCTTTCAGCTTCGCGTAATTCAGATTGAAGACCGCTGTTGCTTTCAATTCCCAATCGCGCGGACGGAACGCCGTCTGACCGCCGTACAACTCAATGGAAAGTTTTCCGTTCGCGTTGTTGAGTAGCCGCTCTCCTTTGCCGAAGAACGGATCGCTCAGCGGCTCGCGTGTGCTTACACCGCTTGGCGTCGGATTGCGTACAAACTCGAAGATGTTCTCCGCAGTCGCGGTGAGAATGAGAAACGTGTTTTCTCCGATGATGGGATAATCGCCCTTGAGAATGCTTTGATTGTAAGGATCAATCGTGCCGCCTTCGACAGTTGACTCGGAAGGCGGTTGTTTGATATCCCAGCGACGCTCCATTACTTCAAAGTCTTTCAAGTCCGGTTGCTTGACCTTCGCTGTGTCTTTGGAAACGACAACGGAATCCTTCTCCGAAAGGTCGAAGACTCCTCGACGAGTCGAGTCATCGACCGACGGGTCGGGTCTTCGACGACTCGTCGAGAGTCGCTCGGACTTCATCACCGTCGTATCCCCTTGCATTTGAGCGAAGAGTGAATACGCTGTGAGCAGATAAGTGACTGCACATATTGAAAGAACAGTTAGCATGTCAACCTTCTAGGCATACGACAGATGGGATTACTGGATTGATGGATTGATGGATTGATGGATTGGTGGATCAATGATAACCAAAATATCCAACCATCCATTCATCCAACCATCCATTCATCCAACCATCCATTTATCCAACCATCCACCGCTTATCGAATCCCCGGCTGCCGCGGAAACTTCACGTACGGTAATCGCACGTTTCGATAGGAAAACTGATCGCAACGAACATTTGCCGGAGCTTCGAAGCCCGCCGTTCCTCCCGACGCAATCAAATCATCCTGATCAACCCCATCGCCGCTGATGCCGATGGCGCCGGCGAGCTGTCCGTTCTTGTAGAGCGGAATGCCGCCGGGGAAAATCGTAATGCCGTTGCCATACGCGGGCAATCCCGCGAGTCCGAGCAAACGGAATTGATACTTGAAATTCGTCCCTTCGAACAACGGTCCGGGTCCGACGGGCTGTCCGAGAGAATCTCGATCAATACCCGGAGGATAAAAATTCTGTGCAAGAAATCCCACGGCGCGCGTCGTCATCGAGATCGCCGCTGTTGGTGCAAGTCCAAGAATGGATCTGATGCGTTGTCCGAACTCCGCGTTGGCAGGATCGCTGAACGCGAGCGCGGTGCGCGCTTTCTGTGCGCTTACATCGTAACTGAAAATCGTTGCATCGGGCGTTCGCCAAATACCGAGAACAGAGCCGTCCACATCAACAACCGAGATGAACACTTGCGCGGAAACTCCGACGGGACGACGAATCGCCGCGCGTGTTTTCGCTGCTTGTGCCGCAGCCTGCTGGACTATTCTTCCAACTTCAGATTGCGTGAGGCCTCCCGCCAGAGTACTTCCGCGAATGGGAAAGTTGAATGGACGCGGTCCCGGTACGTTCAACATCACCTCACCCACAATCGGAAAACCCGAAGGAGGAGTAGCCTTGGTTACAAAGCTCGGTACAATCGCCCCGACCGTGGGGGTGTCTACATTTGCAAATGAGAGCGTGAAATTCCCCGCCGGCGCGTTTATGTTCGCGTAGAGAAAACGAATGCCGTCAATAAAAATTCCATCGCCGCGTAAGTTCGAAGGCGCCGCGAACTCCGCCACCGCGCCGAGAGCGATCGTTTCATCGAGGCTCTGTCCCGTGCAGAGCGTCGGATTGAATTGCGACGCAGCGCCGGTCACGCCGATGCCGCCTGCGAGAACTCCGCCTTTGAAAATCGGGACGCCGCCGGGCGCGTCGTTGAGCGCGTTGCCGTTCGGCATGACGTCGCTGCCGGGCAGACTCGATAATCCCACGCCGAACAACGGACCCGCCGCGGTGTTCGAAATGCCCGGTGGAAAATGCGGACGAGTGATGAAACACGCGGTAACGGTCGAGAAGGCATGTTGGTTGCTGCTGAGGAACGCTGCCGTGCGCGCTTTGCGGATCGTGGTATCGACGGTTGTGATTTGAACGGTTCCCCCACCAAAAGGAAGCCCTGCCGAATCCATACGCGCACCCACCATCCGGAACACACCGAGAATATTTCCTTCGCGATCCGAAACCGCAACGATAATCTTCTGATTGAGACGCTGAGCTTGTTCGACCGCATGCGCGATGATGGACTCGACTTCGTCTTTTGTCAGTGGAGCTGTTGCCGTCGAAACTGCCGGCGGCGACAGGTCAACGTCATCGCAGGACGGAAGAGTGAGAAAAACCGAAACGACAAATGCGGCAAGCCAAACCGCACCGCTACGACGAAGGCTGTGTTGGGAGGATGAAAGCGAATGAACCATTATCATCTCATGACTTTGGTGAATACAGAGAACTGCTATAGAATAGTCGAATGAACCCGCGAATAGTCGCGTAGTCCGTGGTATGTTATCAGCTAACTATATATTTGGTGCGATATGAGGGTGCTGAGAATTCTTGCACAGTTCGAGTGAGGTGAAGATTCACGAGGCAAATTCTTTGTTGGGTACACCTCAATACTAACAAAAGTAACACGCTTTGTCAAGGACTCACCTGAAATCCGATTTAGCCTCACGCAAAGTCGCAAAGCCGCAAAGTCGAATTGAAAATGTAACGATGAGGGATTTCACCAAGTCGGTGAAAACGCCTGAATATCTCACGAATCCCAAATCCCAATTTTCCACTGTCCTTTGCGTCTTGTCGAAAGGACTCCTTCGGAGGCGTCTTTGCGTGAGACTTCTCCGAGTCCTTCGGACTATATCGGATTTGAGGACGCAGTTGGTTAGAGGGTTTTGGTATGTCCTGATATTGCTTGCTTCGCTCCTTCTCTCTACTTTGTTCCATCAATAACAAAAATAGTGAGAACGTCATGTCCACACGACGCGAGTTTTTGAAGAGCGCTGCTGTCGGCGCTCTGGCAATTCCAGCGATCTCTCCAACGATTCTCTCTCAGGCGCAGAATCCGAAACTTGTTTCAATCTCCAGCGGCAACGGCTTGCCAGCCGTGACGAAGGCAATGGAGATGATCCGCGGCGGCGCGGATGCACTCGATGCGGTGGTGGCGGGAGTGAATATCGTCGAGGATGACCCGAACGACGTCACCGTCGGCTACGGCGGCTTGCCGAATGAGGATGGAGTTGTCGAGCTTGATGCGGCAGTGATACACGGCCCGACGCATCGTTGCGGCGCGGTCGCTTCACTTCTCAACATCAAGAATCCTTCGAAGGTTGCGAAGGCTGTGATGGAGCGGAGCGATCACGTGCTGATTGTCGGCGAGGGTGCATTGCGGTTCGCAAAGGCGCATGGCTTCGTGGAAGAGAATCTTCTCACGGAACGGGCGCGTGAGGAATGGCTCACGTGGAAAGAGAACCTCTCGCCGAAAGACGACTGGCTCCCCCCGCACACGGAACGCGACAAGGACATTGGCGGACTTTTCGAAGCGTACCATCGTTACACCGGGACAATCCATTGCAGCGCGATCGATCTGAAAGGGAACATCTCCTGCGTAACAACGACGAGCGGACTGGCGTTCAAAATTCCCGGGCGCGTCGGCGACTCTCCGATTATCGGTGCGGGATTGTATTGCGATAACGACGTCGGCGCGGCAGGCTCCACCGGCCGCGGCGAAGCCAATCTCATCAACTGCAGCAGCGTCATGATCGTCGAGTACATGCGCCAGGGGAAATCTCCGGAACAGGCGTGCCTCGACGCGTGCAAGCGCATCGTTGATCACAACACGATGCGACGGCTGAAGAACGACGACGGCAGACCGAACTTCAACGTGAACTTTTACGCCATCAACAAGAAAGGCGAATACGGAGGAGCGGGAATTTTTAGCGGAGGAAAGTTTGCTCTTCATGACGGAACCGCGGCACGGTTGTTAGATGGAGCGTATTTGTACAAGAAAATGTGAGTCTTGTGAAACCGATTCGTGCTCTCTGCGGCTCAATTCTCCTTTGCAAGTTTACGACGGTACTTCTGGCGCTCGCTTCGATTGATTCATTGTCGCAAACGAGCGAGTTCGTTGTTCGCTCGAATGGTACATTGCGACTGAGCAGCAAGCCGTTTTATTTTCTCGGAGCGAACGCGTACTACTTGCTTGAACAAGCCGCTCGCGGCGATACGGCGACGGTGAAGTCATTGTTCGCAACGGCAAATTCTCTCAAGATGAACGTCGTGAGAACGTGGGGCTTCTTCGACTCCTCCGACAGTCTCAATCCCGCCGTTGTTCAATATCGTCCCGGAGTTTTCAATGAACGTGCGTTGCGGGCATTCGACTACGTTATCTATCAGGCTAAGCTGCATAACATCCGATTGCTCATTCCTCTCGTCAACAGTTGGGATGATTACGGCGGCATGAATCAGTATGTCCGTTGGCGTTCTCAGATCACTTCATCATCATTTGCTCCCATCGTGCCTCGATATGCGCAACAGGATTTGGAGCGAGTCGTTGATGGCGGAAACGGACGTACGTACCTTCACGCGATCACAACGCAGCTTGGTCACGATGATTTCTATTCCGATGTGATCATCAGAAGCTGGTACAAGAATTACATCTCGACAATTCTCAATCGCCTCAACACCTACACGAACGTTCGCTACAAGAACGAACCGGCGATCTTCGGTTGGGAGCTTGCGAACGAGCCGCGTTCATCGGATGTTTCGTCGCTTCGCATTCGGACTTGGATCGAGGAAATGGCAACGTATCTCAAGACCGTGGATGCGAATCATCTGGTGGGGACTGGAGAGGAGGGGTTTGATGCCGTGGCGGCGGGCTACTCCGTCAATTTCTACCATAACCAGGCATGGCTTTTCAATGGCTCCGCGGGATTGTCGTTCAGGTCAAATTCTATGATACCTGCTATTGACTTTTGCTCTTGCCATTTGTATCCTGAGTCGTGGAACTTGCCCAGCGGCGCTGGAAATATTTGGATGCGAGATCACATCCGCATCGCGCAATCACTGGGCAAGCCGTTGATTGTCGGGGAGTTTGGAGTGCGGGAAGAGAAGCGCGCGACATACGCAAGCTGGATGACGACGGCGTTGCACGACGGCGCGGCGGGCGCGATGGTGTGGCAATTGATGGAAGGCTCCCGGCGCGGTGACGGTTTTGAGATTCGTTGTGGTGAAGAGTCAGCATTGTGTTTGAGTCTTGAATCTGCTGGCGCTCGATTCGTTGCAAAGTCGCAAGCGGGTTCGCTTTCCGCTCCAGAGGCGTTTCTGCTTCGGCAAAATTATCCGAATCCATTCAACGGCGTGACGACGATAGCGTACGCACTGCCGTTTGACGCGCACGTGAATTTGTCGGTCTTCAATATCGCAGGCCAAAAAGTTGCAACGATCGTTGATGGTGTTCAATCGGCGGGAGAGAGAGGCGAGCTGCTGGACGGAGAATCGCTTGCAAGTGGTTCGTACTTTTATAGATTGAGGGTGTCGGCATTGTTGCAGCCGTTGCGGAAGCTTTACTCGGAGACCAAGAAACTCTCCTTGGTCAAGTGAATTTCGTTCAGTAGATTGTTGTGAGTCCGCCGAAGGCGGACAGAAGGCGGAAGAGAACTTGAAGGCGGCGCAGTTGTTGTTTGAGAATGATCTCTACAATGCTTCGGCAAATCGCGCGTACTATGCTGCGTTCCAGGCAGCGATAGCAGCGCTGTTGAGATTTGGGATCGAGTTCGATCGGTCGAGCCACAAATCGGTGCAGGCTACATTCAGCGGCGAGTTGATAGGAAGAAGAAAGATCTTTCCGGCAGAAATGAAGCAGGTACTCTTGGAATTGCAGCTCATTCGTACCGATGCTGACTACAAGGAAAGAAACATTTCGAAGAAAGTATCAAGCTCCCAGCTGAAAACAGCAGCCGACTTTGTTCAGACGATTGAAGAAAGACTACGACCATGAGCATGAACCTTAAGCAGAAGGAGTTGAGTCACCACCTTTTTGCAAGGCTGAAGCAAAGATTTCCCGAAGTTCGATTTGCAGGAATCGAGGAAAACCCAAACGATCCCGACACAATATGGGTGAACATGGTAACCCCGCAAAAGGATGATCGCTACCTTGCCTTTGTAAAATTCTCGAGTAAGTTATCGTCGGATATTCTTGACAATTTTGGCTATCATATTATGAGCGTTTCCGCAGCCCCACGGGAAGTAAGACAATCGAGAAAAGGAGGGTCGGCGTCTCAGAAACGCGCCATCATGCAATCGCGGAAGCACGCTCTTAGTCGTTAAAACTCTTTACAAGGGATTGGTTATCGCATAATTGTTACAGGCTCAGTGATGAAGATTGGTCTTCGCTTTGCGCTGACGGCGCTGGCGAGTGTTGTGACAATTCAGAGTCCCGCGCAGCAGTATCGCCTCGACACGCTCGCGCAAAGCCCTGCTGTTGCTCTGCCGACCTGCATGGTGTTTACGCGCGACGGAAGCGGGAAGTTCTTTTTTACGGAAAAGAATACGGGCAGGGTTCGCATCTATGAAAGCGGCGCGGTGCGCGCAACTCCCTTCGCTACTCTTTCCATCACGGCAAGCGGTGAGCAAGGGCTTCTCGGCATAGAACTTCATCCGCAGTATCCCGATTCTCCCTACGTGTATGTGCAATACACGCGCAGCGGCGACCGGGCAAATGTCGTTTCACGTTTGCGCGATTCAAGCGGCATTGGCGTTGACTCCCGTCTGATTGTTGTCTGCACGCGTCTCAATACGGCATCGAACCATGACGGCGGGAATTGCCATTTCGGTCCGGATGGAAAGTTCTATGTATCGTTCGGAGACAATGCCGCGTCGTCGAACGCGCAGGATTCGTCGGCGACCAACCTGCGCGGGAAAATTCTCCGGCTGAACCCCGACGGCTCGATCCCGCCGGACAATCCATTTCGCGGCACTCCGTTCTGGTCCATCGGTCATCGGAACAGTTTCGATTTTGCGTGGGATCCGCAAACAGGAAAGATGTATTGCACTGAAAACGGACCATCGTGCGATGATGAAGTGAATCGTGTTCCCGCGCGCGGCAACATGGGATGGCCGCTCGAGGGCAATTGCACGTACACGAACAATCCGGCGTACGTTCGTCCACTGTATTACTTTCCCAGCGCGCTTCCGGCGTTGACGGGGATTGTCGTTTATCGCGCGCATGCCTTTCCGCGCTTACGAGGAAAGGTTCTGTTCACTGGCAATACGACGCCCCGACTCTGGTCGCTCACGTTGAGCGCAAATGGAGACACTGCGAACTCGTTCTCGACGGTGTTCAGCTACGCCACCGGCTTCGCCGATGTTGAGGTTGGCCCGGATGGCAACATCTATTTAACGAACGGTCCGTACACATCGCACAGGATCCTTCGCCTTCGTCCTCTTGCGCCGACATTCACATCCTCGGCGCCGGCAACGGCGACACAGGGAGTTACATATTCCTACACTCCAGCATTCAGCGGTACGCCGCCGAGCGTCACCATTGTCTCCGGTCCCGACGGAATGGTGGTCGATACTGCAACATGGTCGCTTCGCTGGACTCCCACAAACGAGCACGCTTTGCAGCGCATGCACAGCGTTGTCCTGCGGGCAGAGAACGGAGCCGGCAGTGTCAACCAGAACTTCACGATCACGGTCGCGAATGTGAATGATCCTCCCGGGTCGTTCACACTCAGATCGCCGCCGAACGATTCGACATTTCTATTCGCGAATGAGCCGGTCGTGTTTTGCAGATGGACACAGGCGTTTGATCCTGATTTGGATACGGTGAGGTACACTGTCGAGCTTGATACCGTGAACACATTCAATAGTCCGGCGCGGCTCGACACATCTGCCGGGATGAACCTTTCTCTGAGGGTTGTGATGCCTCGAGTGTCGCGCGACTATTATTGGCGGGTCAAAGCTACGGACGGGCAGGCTACTGTTCTCAGCACGCAGCACCGCCGATTTCGGATAGCCATCGTGACTACTGTGCAGGAGCCGAAGCCGAAAGAAAAGGAAAAAGATAACGAAGCGACTCTGGAGCAGAATTTCCCTAACCCGTTCAATCCGACAACAACGATTACGTACTCAATTCCGCGCGGAGGGCATGTACGGCTTTCTGTTTTCAATCTTTTGGGACAGGAAGTCGCGTTGGTTTTCGAAGGAACACAAAGCACAGGGACATACGAAATCCACTTCGACAAGAATGAACTTCCGACAGGCATCTACTTCTACCGAATCCGCGCGCCGGGATTTGCGGAAACACGTAAGATGATCATCACGAAGTAGAACCAAAGCGCTACTACCGAGATCGTTTGATTACCACCACCGTCTTGTCATCGGAGCGTTCAACAAGACGGTTGTGCAGTTGCACGTCCTCAAGGACAAGCTCACATATCTCTTTCGGCGTGCGGTACTTATGGAGTTTCAGGATGCGGATCAGCCGTTCCTCCCCATACATCTCGGCGTTGTCGTTTGCCGCCTCGGTAATGCCGTCTGTGTAAAGAAGAAGGACGTCCCCTTTGTTCATGATCGTGAAATCCGTTTTGTACTTTTCGTTCGGGAACGGACCCATGATGTGTCCCGTTGCCTTCAGCAGCTCGACTTCATCGGTTTTGTCGTGAAGGAGAATCGGATTGCTGTGTCCGGCATTGACGTAGAAGAGAAGCCCTTTTTCATTTGTGGTCAGCTCGGCATAGACGAGAGAAATAAAATGCTCGGGAGTGAACGTTCTGTTCAGGAGCCTGTTGATCTTCGCGATGAACGCGTCCATCTTTGTCTGATATTCAACTCCCATGCGGAGCGCGCCTGAGACATACAGTGCCTGCGCGGCAGCGGAAAGCCCCTTGCTCGCCGCGTCCCCGATCACAACGCCGATACGATCCTTGTCCCCGCTCGCCTGCAAGTAATCGAAGAAGTCGCCGCCGACGATGCGCTCAGGCAGCGACACGCCGTACAACTCGTAGCCTGCGAACTTCATCTCGTGTTCGGGCAGAATGCTGCGCTGGATTTCCCGCGCCTTGTCCAAATCCTTTTCGAGCGCGGCGGCTTTCGACTCGCTGCGGCGGTTGCGCAGCGCCGACGTGAGCGCGTTGCCGATGACGTTCAGCGTGAACGTCATCTCCTCTTTCAAGTAGTCGGCGTTGATCGCGAGGATGTACGTGTACAAATCGTGTCCCTTCCAATGCACCTTCTCGCCGAAACCCGTCGCCGAGTAAACCCGGATGCCGTGCTCGCGCAGATACTTGTTCGTTTCTTTCGCGACCATCGTCTGCTTTCGCCCGACCTGGATGAAGACCGGGTAGTCGAGCACACGGATGCGGAAATTTTTTTTGATCTGCCCCATCTCGCCGTATTGGAGAATGAGCTTATACGTTCCCTGCATGGGCTCGAGTTTCCAAATACGCCCGCCTTTGATCGGAAGCTCGTCGTTGCTGATAATCCGTTCGAGGACGTGGTTGAGCAGCTGCTCCGTGTTGCGAAATTTCTGCTCGCTCAGGCTTTCAATGGTTCGGTAGAGTCGGTGTTGATTCATGTGTTAGTTATTGTGCTTCGTCTCGCCGACGCGGAAAGCGATTATCGTTGATGAGAATGTTCATTGCGGGCTTAATCTACGCAATCTCTGTGGAAATCCATAGCCGAGAAGCGCAGTTGTCCGAAGGACTCCTTTCGGAGAAAAGTCTGAACCGCAGAGAACGCATAAATTCTTTTTGCGATGGGTTTTCGACCGCGTTTCCAGCAATGCGAAACCCGCGGGATTGCAGAAGGTGGCTCTTCGCTAAGCCTTGACCGTGTCGTACACATCGTCAACGCCGTACTTGCTCGCCGCCCAGAGAGAAAGATTGGAGCTGAGAGCGGCAATGGCGTGCTTCTCATCCTGTTCGCGCACGACGAGGTCGTATGTGTCGGCAACGAACTTCATGTTCTTCAGAATCTTTTCGGCCTGTTCGCGCTTCACGGCGCCATGCCAAAATGCAACCTGCGACGCGATCATTTTCCCGTGGCGACGGAGAAACTCACCGAACGGAAAGACGTTTTGACTTAACGGAGTTCGAGGAGAACAGATCGCTAAAAGGTCGTCGAAGTATTCGTCCCAGTGCGTTGCGAACGCGCGGTTTTCCGGACGGCGGAGATAGCGCGCATGTTTCAGGGAGAAACGCGCTTTCGTTTTTGCGCGGGACTTCGAGATGATGGGATGCAGATCGTACAACGCGACCTTGATCTTCGGGTTCGCTTCATCGAAGTCTTCGCATACCCATCGCCTCTTCAACTGCCTCCATGTTGCAACGCACACAACGGGCGCTTTGCTGCTGTCAAGATAGATGAAGCGCCCTTTCTCGGCGCCGACGACTGTAATCCAGTGTCCCCAAGTATCAACGCAGAGCAACGCGGGGCTGCCCCGTTTCAGCGTAAGCAGCAGATCGCGTTTGGCATGGAGCGGGTTCTCTTTGCGCACCAGTTTCATCTCGCAGTCATATGCGCGCGCCGCTTTTCTCAATTGCGTTTCGTCCGTTCCACCCCACGAGGTTGAGCCTGCGATTTCGGTGACGCGCTTTTCATTCACGAACTTGCCGAGCATGATAAGCGCATGCTTCAGCGCGAACGGACCACATTGCCATTTATTTGGTTGAGGATAGAGACCCATTGTTTTTTCGGTTTCCGGATTTCGACACGACAAGACGGGGGAGGAAGTTATGAAGGAAGGTGACAAAATCAAATACGGAGTTTCACCGCAGGAATTAGGCGGTTTTTCCACGAAAATGGCACTTCGACTCGTTCAGCCCTGTTGCACCTGTTCCCTGTATGCCGAGAAAACCAACGCGCCTACCGCCGCCGCGCTGATAGCCAATCCGAGCCACCTGACCAAAAGTCCAAGCGGTTCGGCTAAATCCAAATGTTCGCTCAACAGCCAATTCCAATCGTGAATCAATCCGTCTTTGATGAGTTTGAGATTCTTGTGGGGCGCGTCGGCAATGTACACACTCACGTTCACGAGATTCTCGCCGAACCAAAACAACGGATAGCCCAGTTGGTGCGGCTTCTCGCGCCATGTTACAATTGCGAGCGCCAACGGGAGAGCGCACTGCACAACTGAACCGCCTAACACGTACATCGTCTCTCCAAACATCTTGCAGAACAGATGTCCCGCTTCATGAATGAAAAGATTGATCGTGTCGATCACCCACAGCACGAACGGTGGCTGGTATCCCAACGGGTCAGCCGGATAATACTCGAATCCAAGAAACCAGAGCAGGTAGCCTGCAAGCGAGATGAGTAAGACTCTCAGTATTAGCGTAACATGCTTCATGTGTCGAGAGGACCGCTTTATCCGCGTTTCGTTTCTCGATAGAATTGGATCAAATCCGTGCTTGGCGGTTTCACTCCGATCTGTCGCAGCATAGTAATGACTTGTCCGCGATGATACGTCGAATGATTCACCACATGCTGGAACGCCTGCCAGAACACGTACGTGAACGTCTCGCCTTTCAACGTTTTTGTTGTAAACGTTCCTTGCAGCGATTTGTCGGATTGCGCGCCGAGCCATTTCGCGGTATCGAAGCCAACTTTCTCCCAGACGTCCTTCAGTTCCGCGAGTGATTTCGGCGGATTCTCTGTCAGGAACGGCTGCGCCGCGCCCTGAAAGCGTTCGAGCCAAACTTTCTCGGCGCCAACCAAATGAATGAGCGTTGTGTGGATACTTCCGTGGCTTCCTTTCATATCTTGCGTGTATTGATCGGAAGGCACTGTTTCCAACGCGTCGAAGATGCGGTTGTCCGCCCACGAGTTGTAGGCGTGAAGGGTTTTGATTTCTTGCAGTGTCATGGAATCCTCTTTTGATATTTCAACATTTGATCATTTCACCATTGCAACATTTGAAGCACCAAAGATGTAATGGTGAAATGTTAAATATGGGCCAGTCAAAACAGTGTCGCCAAGTTCGTACTTTGCAAAACATTATACGCGAGCAGCCCCGCGCAGAGGAGCAGCGTCACGCCCGCCGTTTTGAACATCGTGTTGATGAAACCATCAGAGATTCTCGTGTGATGTTTCTTGAAGAATCGAAGAAGAATCGAAAACCATATCACGGCGCCGAGCCCGAAGCCGGTTGCATAGAGAACATTTGCGCCGATGCTGCGAATCAGGAATCCTTCTGCGTGAAGATAGCTCACCGCTGCAACCATCGAAGGAAAAAATGTTGGGGTTGCCAGGTTCGTCACTGCCAGTATCACGCCGAGAAAAAACGGCGAGCCGCGACTATATTGTTTCGCTGTTGCTTCTTGTTTCTCTTCTTTGACCGAGAGTTCTTTGTCTGTTGGCACGTGCTTTTGGCGATAGTAGCGAATGCCCAACACAATCAGGATGATGATTGAGATGATCTGAAAGAGGAGGGAGAGCCATCGGTTTTGAATGAAAAGATTGCTGAGCGTGATGACAATCGCCGACGACGCGAACGCGGCGAGCAAATTGAACACCACGTCCATCGCCGCCGCGCCGAGTCCGACCATGAATGCGGGCATGTAGTTCCCTGCCAACGCTTTCTTCATGAATGCAACAGTAATGGGTCCGGGCGCGATGGACAGCGCAAAACCGATGACGATGCCGAGAAGGAGGGCGGTGAGCATTACAATCCTTCCGAGAGGATGCGTGTTTTCATCTCATCGGCTCTCACCTTCATTTCATTCATCAACTCTTGAAATGTCGGGTTCTTGTGAAGGTTTTCTAACCGCGGGTCAACCTGCAACCACCGATAGTCGCGCCAACCCTTTTGGTAAGCCTTTCGGATCCAAATATTCGCGTCGGCAATATCCCCGCGCATCGCGTGAAGAACGCCGATTTCCAACATCGTGGTGAATTCGCTTTCCGGCTGAGTCTTGTATTCATTGAGCAGCCGTGTCGTCAGCGCGTTGGCCTGTTCTGCTTTCCCAAGTTTCTGGAGAACATACGCCAATTGATAGTTACCGCCAGCAAAGTTGTTGACGACCAAAGTCTCGTAAATTGTCTTTGCCGCGCCAAAATTCTTTGAGAAAATTTCAACGTCTGCTGCATAGTCGAGTCGAATATCCCAATCGGGCGCGGTCTTCTCAACTCGCTGCGCAATCGCCCGCGCGAGATTCAATTCTCCCCGCGTAAGATGCAACCATCCGCGGTTAATCAGAACTAACGGGTTGTCCGGTTCGAGGCGTTCAGCTTTGTCGTACCATGCAAACGCCAGACTGTCCGATGCAAGAGTCTGATACACGATCCCCACAGCGATGTAGGTATGAGCGCGGTCGGGCGAAAGGGTGATTGACCGTTTCAGCCATTTCAATGCCTCATCGAGGTTGCCGAACGACTGCTGAAGAATTCCAATGTTGCCGACGGCTGATGCCAAGTTCGGATTGAAACGGACGGCAGTGTAATACTGATCAAGCGCCTTCTCGTACCATCCTCTTGCATCAAAGGCGAGTCCCAGTGCTTTGTATCCTTCGGCAAGAGTTGGATCAATTTGTACTGATCGCGTGCTTACAACAATTGCCGAGTCAATCCAGTCAAGAGGAAATTGGAATTTCTGATACCGCTGGCAGTATGCATCGCCAAGTCCCGCGTACGCAAGGGCGTAATTCGTGTCAAGATGCAGAGCATTTTTGAACAACGTGATTGCTGTTTCGTTGTCTTCTTTCTTATACCGGTAATAATGGTCGCGGCCGCGGAGATAGAAGGCATATGCCTC
>JANNUB010000286.1:0-1661 GCA_031394795.1 Ignavibacteriota bacterium
TCCCGCTCTGCTTTTGTCAGAAACTGATTGCATTCTGACAACAATTTAGGACGATATGTACTGATGGTATGACTAAGTGTTTTGATGATCTCCTTATCGTACCCCTCTGCGTCAACTTTGATCAGTGAAAGTTTGGGTAATAAAGAGGCGTATTCCTTCTGCAGTATAGTTTCAAGATTCTTCCCTTCCACTTCCAGCGTATACTTATGGTATTGATCGAGCTTTTCACGCTGGGTCAAAAAACCACCGTTACAAAATGAAGCGTCTGAATAATTGAAGCTGAATTTTCCATCTTCTGCTGTTGCTGCTATATTGAGTGGAATGATATTCGTAAGGCTGGAATTTAAAGACGCATTTTTCTCCAGTATCTTGAATACATAGCGATTAGGTTCAAGGGCCAGCACGCAACCATCCTTACCTGCGGCAAGTGCCATCGGCACCGTTGTGTCGCCCAGATGTGCGCCAATATCGATGATAAAGTCACCCTGCTTTACGAGGTTACGGTAAAATTCAACGCTGCTGTCGCGCAACTGAAATGGTTCACAAAAAGGGTGCTGCCATTGAGCAAAGTCGACCTTCGCATAATCAGATAAATTGAACTGATCGATCTTATAACCATATTCACTGAAAACTTTTTTCTGCCTGTTTTTTTTGAATTGATTAAAAAAATTAGCGAACATGCGAGGTATTTAGTGGCAAAGATAACTCAATGGAGGGATTGGCGGATTGGCGGATTGGCGGATTGGCGGATTGGCGAATTGGCGGAATAGCGAATTGGCGGAATAGCGAATTGGCGGAATAGCGAATTGGCGGAATAGCGGAGTGAAAAAAAGTTGACCAAATGCAGCCGTGTTCAAATAGGTTCAACAGTTGATGAACTCAGATTGGATATGGCTACTACATTCTAATGGGAACTTAACCTTCCAATACAAGCAAAGTTTTGACTCCCGCCGATTTATGTAATTTCAGCTTTCTGAAGATCAAACAAGGCATGCAGATCAATAAGCAAAAGATAAAAAAATGGGTGACTATATCGCTATTGTTATATGGGATTCTGGGAATCCTTATCTATTACCTGCAGGAGTACTTTCTGTTCCAGGCAACACCACTGAGAAAGGACCACCAGTATAATTTTTCAGAACCTTTCCGTGAAGTGAACCTCAACTATACCCAAACGCAGAACCTGAACATCGTACAGTTTGAAACGGAAAAACCAATTCGCGGGGTGGTGCTCTATTTTCACGGCAATCGTAAAAACATTAGTTGGTATGCCCGCTTTGCACCGATGTTCACCGACCATGGGTACGAAGTATGGATGATCGATTACCCGGGTTATGGAAAAAGTACCGGTAAGATCACTGAAGAGACACTTTACGATTACGCATCGCAGTTATATAAGCTCGCTGCAAAAAAGTATAGCGCAGAACAAAATAAGCAACAATGCTTCACCTTTGTCACAGAGATGAAGTTACTTAACTCACGTTACGCCATCACTCGCTCTGGGTTTTAAACCCAGAGCTACAGTCGATCTGTAAACCTCTAAAGAGGTTGGCAAACCCACGTTCAACCCCTTCAGGAGTTTTCAATTTGTTCACAGTTTTGAACCCCAAGCGTCCACTACAGCGAGTGCTTGCGTAAGGTGAGTTACTTAAGCAAAAACC
>JANNUB010000289.1:0-21083 GCA_031394795.1 Ignavibacteriota bacterium
GTTTCGATACCGGAAGGCGTGCCAATCCACAGTTTGCCGTCTGCGCCGGCAGCGAGCGCGGTAATCGTATCGCTGGATGGACCGTTATTGTCGCGCCGACTGAAATGGATGCACGAATCAGCGCCTGTCAAACGTCTCTCAAGACCTCCTCCCCTCGTTCCTATCCAAAGTACGGGCTGGTCGTGGAAAGCACCCCCTGCTGTTCGCGACTCACAAATGGTAGAGACTTGTATGTTCTTGGATGTATGGTTCTGAGAGACAAAGGTTTCATCATCGGTATTGAGTTTGACCAACCCTTTCTGAGAAGTACTCACCCAAAGTCCCCCCCGCGAATCCACCAGCAGATTTTTCACGGCATCGGAACGGAGAAATGTCTTGAACGAGTTGCCGTCGTAGCGATCGAGCCCGGAGAGTGTAGCGACCCAGAGGAAGCCGGTTGAATCCTGCGCGACCGAAAACACACGAAAACTTGAGAGACCATCCTCCATGGAAAAATGCACGAACTGATCGCGGCGAACCTGCGATTCGGAACGTTCACAGAATAAGCCAAGGAGAACCAGCAATACGATGGAGGAAAGAATGATATGGCAGCGTTCCGCGCGCTGGGCGCGTTCTCTTAAGAGTATTCGGTCAGCAATTGACATCGAGGGATAAGAAATTGTGCACGCGAGATGGGAAACGCGACTCAGGAGTAGGTTTGAGTCCGATCTATGCTAACAAAGGATTGATACAAAAGCAAGCCGCCTGCTCACGCGAACCCATCCCATCGCATCGTTTGCTTTGCATCGCGCCGGAAACCGAGCGACGCGAGCATTGCGCCGAGCGGGCTTTCCGTCGGGCGAACGCCGTCGCAATGCTCAACGACAATCTCTTTGAACGGACGAAGCGGCTCCGGCAGCTTTGCCATGCTGAGAAATGTACGAAGCGCGGCGTGTATTGTTCCGCCCACCGATTCGCCGAACGTGTGAAGTCGAGCGCCGTTGCTTTCGATGAGGAGTACGGGCGCGCCGCGATGAAATGCGATGTAGTTGTTTGGAGTTCTTGATGGAGTGATTGTTCCGAGATTGACGCCCTGCCCGTACGGATTCGCGGGGTCGCACGCGTTGATGAGGATTGGTTGCTGATCAAGATTCTGTTCAGGGCAATTCTGTTCTGAGCGAACGCGTCGAAGTTCCTCGACGGCGGCCGGCAGCGCGAACTGCATTCCCGAAAGCCCTTCGACGAAATAGCCACGGCGAATCTCGCCGCGCATTTCCATTCGCTGAAATTGCGACGCAATCATCTGCCACGGAAGAAGTTCTTCTCTCCGATAACATTCTCGCGCAACAATTCCATAACGATTGAGAACGAGAATTGCCTGGGTCTCGGCTTTTTCTTCAAGCGAAAGTCCTTCTCCCATAACACCTGGCAAGTGCACAAGCGACCATCGTCCGCTCCAACCAGGAACTTGCTTCAATGCTTTACGAACAGTTTGCATCGCTTTGAACCGATGCGGATTTCTTCTGCCCGTAATCAAATCAATCGGCTCGATTGGTTTTTCGTCAGAAGTCTTTGCTACGCGCTTCACGCTTTGTATTTCCGCGAACACATCGTTGGTGATAAGGCTGTTCCAAAACAATTCGGCAATGCCGTTGTTGAGCGCGTCTAAGGAAAGCCGTGTGCCGCTACGAATATCATTGAAGAACGACGCGCCATTGCTTTGGAGATAATTGAGAACTCTGTTCGCTTCTGTAGAGCGATTCTCCGAATCGCTCATGCCGTCCGCCTGAGCGACACTGTCCGAAGGACTCCTTACGGAGGAGTGTCGCTCTACAGCCTTATTAGACAGTTCCAAAGGGTGAAGAAACGCCGACCCATCTCCCCGCAAAACACATTTCAACTTTCCCTGTCCCGCGCCAGTCCAAACAATCGTTCCCGATGAAGTAATCGAGGCAATGAAATCGTGAGAATAATTCTTCACGCGCCGAAACAAAATTTCTCGTTCCCACATTTCTGAGGGAAGAGATAACGCCTGCATCTGCTCAAGAATATTTTGTACGCCAGCGATTCCGTTCTCTTGAGTTGATGGATGAACTTTTTGCCAATGCAGAAGAAACTGTGTGAACTCGGACAGAGTCGTTGGTTTGATTTCTTTTCGGAGAACCGTCAACGTCTGGCGATGAATGCGTTCGAGATTGGGACGATAAACGAATTGCTCTTCAGTGGTTTGTGCGCCCGGCATGTCCGAAGGACTCTCGCCGAGTTGAGTCTTCGACCTTACGGAGAATTTACCTTGCACAACTTCTTTTGTCGAAGCAAGCTTGCTCAACACATCACGAACGCCATCATGTTTGAATCCGTAACGTGATGCCAGCTCCGATGAAGTAATCGGTCCATGATTCTGCACGTAACGCCGGACGACGTTTGTTTTGTTGACGTCCGAATCCAAATGCGCGTAGAGTTCATCTTCCTCTCCCGCAATCCAACGTGCGCCCGACGTAAAGTTCATACGCATCGCTCGCCCATTTTTCTCCAGCGCGAACAGCAATGACAAATCACCATCAACAACTCGCTCGCGGATTTCTTCTTCCGACAAATCTCCAACTCGCAGAAGAACCTCCAACAGCTCTTCGGGCGAGCGGGCTTTGTAGCCTTCGGCAGTGCGTTGAAGCTGTTGCTCAACGTGTTCAATCGCCTCGGGACGTAACAGCTGGCTCATCGAATCCAAATCAACAATCTCGGAAAGGAGTTCGCGATTCACTTCGAGATAGCGGGTCAACTTGTCCGTCTTCGGTTCGTCCCATTCATACATATACACTTGAATGAAATCGAAGAGCAAGCTCGCCGCGAACGGCGACGGCACTTCCGTTTGCACGCTCTTCACGCGAACCTTCCCATCAACAATGTCGCGGACGATTTCTTTGAAATGCTCAAAGTCGAGAACGTCGTTCAACACATCGCGAATCGTTTCGATGACAATGGGGAAGTCGCTGAAGTTGCGAGCGATGGCAAGTAAGTCTTTTGCGCGCAATCTTTGCAGCCACATCGGCGTCCGTTTGCCTGGCGCGATTTTCGGCATCAAGAGCGCACGCGCCGCGTTCATCCGAAACTGTCCGCCAAACAGCGGCGACGAAAGCAAATCGTTCAGCACAATATCTTCCGCTTCTTTCAGCGTAACATTGTCGAGCAGATTCAACGGCAACTCATCAACATCGGGACAGCGAAGCAGAATGCCGTCGTCGTTGTACAACATCTGCGGCTCTGCGCCAACGAGCTGTGTCATGCGATGCGAGAAGAGAAGTCCGAGCAAGCCGTTGACGCGTCGCCCGAACGTCGAGTGAATGACGATGCGCGGGTCGCCCACTTCATCGCGAAATCCTTCGACGACCAACAACGTATTGTGCGGAATGTCGCGCGTGAATTGTTTCTGCTTGATGAAGTATTGTTCGATGTTCCACGCTGCGCGTTTGTCAATCGGAAAATCATTTTGCAGCCACTTCAAACAATCAGGCGACTCGACTCGCTCGCTCATTTCTTTTCTGAACGCACCGACTTTCATGCCGACCTCGAAACTTCGCCCGATTCCTTCGCCGCGCCAGAAGGGCATTCGAGCAGGCATGCCTGGCGCGGGCACAACCGTGATTTTGTTCGCGTCAATCTCCAACATTCGCCAAACGCTCGAACCGAGAATGAACGTGTCGCCTGCGCGGCTTTCATATACAAATTCTTCGTCCACTTCCCCGACTTTTGTTTTGCCGTCTTGTAGATAGACGCCGAAGTAGCCGCGGTCGGCAATCGTCCCGCCGCTTGTAATCGCAAGTTGCGAACTGCCTGGCAATGCGCTGAGTGTGTTGTTTACTTTGTCCCACGAAATGCGCGCACGAAGCTCGCGGAACATTTCGTTTGTGTAACGGCCCGCGAGCATTTGCAAAACGCTCGAATACAATTTCTCTGACAAGTCGCGATAGCAATACGACTGTCGAATCACGTCGAACAACTCATCAACGCCCCATTCCTCAACGCTCACCATAGCGACAATTTGTTGCGCGAGAACGTCGAGGCAGTTGTTCGGAATGCTTGTTAATTCAACATCATGCTCGCTCATCGCTTTCGCTACGACTGCGGACTCGACCAAGTCTTCGCGGAACGTTGGGAAAATTCTTCCCTTGCTCGTTGCAGAAATCACGTGACCCGAACGGCCGACGCGTTGCAATCCACGCGCGACGCCTTTCGGCGATTGCAGTTGAATCACCAAATCAATACTGCCGATGTCAATGCCAAGCTCGAGCGACGATGTTGCGACGAGACAGCTCAAGTTGCCCGCTTTCAAATCAGTTTCCATTTGCTCGCGCGCATCACGCGACATCGAGCCGTGATATGCCTGCACGAGTTCGTTCGCTGGGATTCTGGATTGGTGGATTGATGGATTATTGGATTGCTGAACTTCTGTGGTTATAGAGCCGATGGCGGGATAAACTCCCCGACGAAGCAATCCCTTTTCAATTTCGGAGTCTGCGGCAAGAATTGCCGGAACAGCATACATATTGAAGCTGCTGCCCTGACCAGTGTCCTCGTTAGTATCACCTTGTAACATCTCGTTCAACTTCGCTGCGACACGTTCGGCAAGTCTTCGATTGTTCACGAAGACGAGCGTCGTTTTGTGCCGACGAATGTTCTCCAACATTTCAGTGAAGACCACGGGCCAAACGCTCTCCGCAGGCAAGTCGGAAAAATCCAGCGGCGCGCAGATGACTTTCAAGTCCATCTGCTTCTTCTGCCCCGCGTCGATGATGTTGACTCTGCGCGGGACGAGTTTTCCATCTTCCCATATTTGTCCGCCGAGAAACGCTGCAATGTCTTCAAGCGGTCGTTGCGTTGCCGAAAGCCCGACGCGAATAAAATCCTGCTCAGCAACTTCCTGCAATCGTTCGAGAGAGATCGAAAGATGCACGCCGCGTTTGTTGTTGCAAACGGAGTGAATCTCATCCACAATCACATACTGCACCGTCGTGAAAATGTTTTGCGCTTTCTTCGAGGTGAGCATCAAGTACAACGACTCAGGCGTCGTAATCAAAATATCAGGAGGCGTGCGAAGCATTGCAGCGCGCTTCGATTGCGACGTGTCGCCCGTGCGAACTGCGGTTGTGATTGTCGGGAGTTTGAGTCCTTCGGCTTCCGCTTCTTTTCTAATTCCCGCGAGCGGAAGTTCGAGGTTGCGTTGAATGTCGTTGTTGAGCGCTTTGAGCGGCGAGACGTAGAGAATGCGCACGCCAGGTTTCAACTCTTCCGCGAGATGTTGTTCGACGAGATGATTGATTGCCCAGAGAAACGCTGCGAGCGTTTTGCCGGAACCGGTCGGCGCGAGAATCAGCGTGTTGCTGCCGGATGAAATCGAGGGCCAGCCCTTGACTTGCGGCGGGCTGGGATCACCAAAGGTTTTCTCAAACCAACGAAGAACGATCGGGTGGAAATCTTTGAGTGCGTCGTGCATCATGCACTTTGGGAAAGCGCGAAAGGGTGAATGGAAGAGACTGCGAAATCAAACTCCTTCAAATATTTTTTCCACCCTCACACTAAAACCATCAAGCACCTGTGAGCCGATTCTTCCTTTTCCCTCGGCTTTCGCAATACTGACGAACCCTTTGAATGAATACTCAAACACTTCTATCGTTTTCTCGTTCGGGTCAACAATCCAGTATTCTTTCACGCCGTAGGATTCATACACGTGCTTCTTCTCTGAAAGATCGTACCGGGCTGTTTTCGGCGAAAGAATTTCTATGATGAGGTCTGGCGGACCCTTGACTTTGTCGCGCCCAACCAAATGTAACTTCTCTTTCGATACGAAGAAGATATCCGGTTGATATGTCTCGCGTTGCGAGAAGTACACATCTACAGGCGCGTTGAAGACTCTGCCAAGTCCGCGTTTCTTCACAAAACGACGAAGCGCTTCAACGATAGTTGCCGCGATGTCATGGTGTCGAAGGCCTGGTGCTGGCGCCATAATCAGTTCTCCGTTTATCAATTGATACGCGGCTCCTTCTGGTGTCTTCAGGTAGTCGCCGTACGTCGCCTGCCTCTCTGCAACTTTGTATGCCATGGCTTTCCTTCGTTATTGACTATATAATACTGTAGTGTCGTTTGAATTGCAATCAACTGTAACCTATACTCATCGGAAGGAAGAAGGAGGCGCGGGTTTCAGGTTTCGAATATTTTTTCAAGGGAAAGCGAGAAGCCCTCGAGCACTTTCGACTTCACAACGCCGGTTTCCCGAGCACGTTTAATGAGCACGAAGCCATCCGCGCTATTCGAAAACACCTCGACGACTTTCTCTTTCGGATGAACGATCCAATATTCCTTTACGCCGTGCGATTCGTACACCTCTTTCTTGTGTTCGAGATCGTACTTCGCCGTTCCGGGAGAGAGAATTTCAACCACCATGTCCGGAGCGCCTTGAATCTTCTTCTTGCCGATGATGTGAAGCCTCTTGTGTGAAACAAAAATCAGGTCGGGTTGGTATGTTTCAGTGTGAGTGAAGTACACATCCGCCGGAGCGACGTACACTTTACCGAGCCTCTTTTTCTTTACGAACTCTCTCAGCTGGTCGTAGATGTTCCCCAAGATGTCTTGATGAAATAGCTCAGGCGATGGCGACATGATAAGCTCACCTCCAATAAGTTGATAGGATGCGCCTTCAGGCGTTTTCAGATAATCGGCGTATGTCGCGATTCGTTCGGCAACTCGGAGTGTCATGGGAGTTTTTCCTTTTGCTCAAGAGAATGATAAAGGAGAATCCATTCAATTGCAAACCTCATGAGGACATTCCGTGGTTCGAGAAACATGTGACGATATGGTTATTTACTCAAAACCAGCTTGCGCGTCGCGCTGAATGATCCGGCCTGCCCGCTCGAAGAGTCGAGTCGTTGACCATCTGTTGGGCGGGCTTCGAGACGATAGTAATAAACGCCGCTTGAGAGAGTTGAGCCATCGAACCTCACGCTGTATGTTCCGGGTTGCATCGTTTCATTCACAAGCGTTGCGACTTCTTTACCCAAAACATCAAACACCTTCAGCGTCACGCGTCCGACCTCCCGACGGGTCGGGTCTTCGACTGACTTCTGCCCTCCCGCCTCCGGCGAGGCTCGCCTTTGGCGGCTGACTTCTGCTATCTGAAATCTGATCTCTGTCGTTGGATTGAACGGGTTGGGATAGTTTTGTTCAAGGACGAGCGCAGTCGGCAGGGTGTTCTCGGCAGCATCTACTGATGTTGTCGTTGAGACAAGATGCAGCGCTGCAACTGCATCAAGATCGAATGACGGACCATCATCCTGAACCAGACCGGCGGCGTCAACAATCCGAATGTAGCGAACTGAGTCCATGTTGATCTCCGCCAAATCAAACTTGTCCCCTCCCGACACCCGCGGGTCGAGAGGATTTCCGCCAAGCGTCGGCGTTGCGCCTGCAAGGTTGCGCCATGTCGGACTTCCGGAATAAGGAAACTGACGGAACGTACTACCATCCTTGCTCACAGAAACAATACCGACCTCACGGAAAACGCTGGTGCTATCTCCTCCGATGAAGAACGGATTCTCAAACACCGTAAAATCAGGTCCGGGCAAATTGACGATAGCGCGACCGGTGTAGCGAAGAATAATTTCGCCACCCGTCCCCAACGCTTGAAGCTCTTGCGGTGTAGAAGCCGGCGCGTTTCCTCGTGCAGTCGAATCCGGTCGCCCAAGAACATTGTGCGGGAAATAAGGATTCGTTGAATCGAACCCCGGCGTCGCGTTTGCTCCCTGACGATACAACACCACCGCATCGGGCCAGGGTGAAAGCTGCGCAGCGGCAATGCTGCATCCGAGCGCAATAAGAAGCAAAAGCGAAATGGGAATTTTCATTTTGATGTTGGTTCTTAAAAGTTCATAGAGTTTGTAGGGTTCGTAGAGTTCATAGAGTTTATAGAGTTCGTAGAGTCCGTAGCAACTCTATAAACTCTATGAGAACTCTATAAACTCTATGAACTGACCGTCATTTCATCAACGTGAATTTTCTTGTTATGGATTTTCCGCCGGCGGTAAGACGATAGAAATACACGCCGCTCGCCAACCCGGACGCGTTGAAGTCAACGATCTTGAACCCTGAGCCCTGAACCTCATCCACCAGCGTCGCGACTTCTCTTCCCAACACATCAAACACTTTAAGCGACGTGAACCCTGAACCCTGAACCGAGAAGGCAATGCGCGTGGAAGGGTTAAACGGGTTCGGGTAATTTTGCGCAAGCAGAAACTCAGCAGGCGTCTCTCCTTCCGCCACTCTAGTTGTTTGACCGTTGTAAACCACAACGCCAAAGTAGGACGCTGCGGCAGTTAAGTCAAACCGGATAAGTGAATCGCGATTGGTAGCATTGTACAGCGTAATGCTTCCCGTTCGCGCGATGTAGAGCGTATCGCAGTCAATGGTGAGCAAACCGCTCGCAATTGGATATGGATTCCGATTGGTGCGAATCGTATCGAGTGTGGTTGCATTGTAGGCTACAAGTCTGCTCGCACTGCTGTAAGCAGTCTGAGCGGAATTGAAAACAACAGAAGACACATTCCCAAACAACTGCACTGTGCCAACCGGCGCGTCCGTTGTCGTGTTGAACACTGTAACGCGACCGGTGTTATCGTACGGACCGGTACTGACGACGTGCAGACGCCCAAGCGCATCAACGCCGAAGGATTGCGGATTGGAATAAACATTGAGCGTTCTGACAACCGAATCCGTTGTGGTCGAGACCACAGAAACAGTTGTGCCGTACGCAAAGTTCGCAGGATTGTATGCGTTTGCCACGTACAATTTTCCATTCGCAACGGCAAGCCCTTCCGGACCAAGCCCGACTTGAATTCTTCTTCCAAGCGTGTTGTTCGAGGGATTGAAAGCAACAACGCTCGAATCGAGAAGATAGGAGATGTATGCTTTCGTATCACTGACAAACAGAAGGGCGTACGGATTCTTGTTGTCAGGAATGGCGACCCGCGTAACAGGAAGCGGCTGAACATTGTTGATGATGTCAGGAATATTGAAAATCACAATGCTCGCATTCAAGCCAACGAATGAGCCACCGGAGTTCACGACATACAGCTTATTGCCGCGGATAACGAGAGCATTGGCGGCAGGACCGATGGCAACGACGCTATCCCGCACGACGCCGGTTTGCAAATTGATATACGTGAGCGCCTGGTTTGAGTAACCGCGAATGGCAAAGGCTGCTTTCGGTAACGCCTGCGCTAAGGTGATGGCGGCGCAGAGAGCCAAAAAGACGAGAATCTGTTTCTTCATTGTGAATCCTTTATGATAATGAGTGATGGATTGATGGATTGATGGATTGATGGATTTCTGATTCTGATTCCCGATTTCTGATTTCTCCGTAAGGAGTCCTTCGGACCGACCTCTGACCTCTGACCTCTGACCTCTGACCTCTGACCTCTGACGTCTGACGTCTAACCCCTACCGCTTAAAAACAATCGTCCCCGGAATCAGTCCGACATCGAACTGTGTTCGCAGTCCGCCTGTGGCGGACGCGTACACGAACACAGTGCCGGGCTGAATGTAATTTTTCGCGTCGGCAAGATAGATATCTCCTGATGCTTCTTCGATTCCAATGCTGTAAAACTCCCCTTGTTTGAAAATCCCCGTCACGCGATGAATTCTCGTATCAATGGCAACAACGCCAAGTGTTGTAGGGGCGTAACCCTTCCCCTCTGCACTGACGGCAATTTTGAAACCATGTCCGCCGAGGAGCGTCGAATCAACGACAGTATCAGTTGTTGGGTTGATGACGGTGATACGCGCCGGCGTATCGTCATTCGGATTGCCGAGGTCATTGTAAAATCCTACACACACGACGTACACAAATCCCGATGGAGTAACTTGAACCCCTACCGGATTATCTCCAACAACCAACGTTCTCGCAACAGAGAACGAAGCGAGATTGATGATGGAAACGGTTCGCCCGCGACCAAGCCCGGAGTTCGCAACGAACGCCTTCCCCGCGGCGACTGCAATTCCTTCAGGATTTGCGCCGACAGGAATCCGTTGAAGCACGGTTTTGTTCTTCAGGTCAACTTTAAGAACGGAAGCGTCATACAACGCAGTCACAAGAGCCGTTGAATCGTTTAGCAATACCATCTGGCGCGGACTTTTGCCGGCTCCGACGTTAATCGTTCCAACGTTGCGATGCGTCGCAAGCTCGATGATTTCTATCTTGTGCGAGTTGTTGACGATAACGTATCCGAATCCACCATGCACAAGCATACTGTTGCCGACGTCGCCCAGAACTTTATTGTTCACTGAAAAGAAAACGTCCTTTTCAACTCTGAACGATTCGAGGTCGTAGTAGGAAAGAGTCGAGTTCGCTCGCCCAAAATTTCCTTCATTCAAGATGTACACCCCCTTTGCTGAGGGAGTTGGAACATTCGGCACCGGCGACGATGGATCTTGCACACATCCGCCGAGAAGCGCGCAACAAAGTCCCACTACGGTGAAGCGACCCATGCTCATAGCTCAACCCCCAGCGTGCCGCGAAATTCTCTCAGCGGCATCGGGTACAACGCGATAACTTGATACGACGCGTTGAAGAGATTCGTTACTTCGAGTTTGGTTGATAACGTGAGTGGACCTGCTTGCAGGGAGTATTTCACTGCAGCCGAGGTCACCATGTAGTGCGGCAAGAACCGATCGTTCACTTCGGTTGTGTACCGAAAACTTATCCACGATTGCTGGACAAAAAAGGTGAGCGGCTCGAACCGAATTGCTCCGGTGGCGTTTACCATTTGGCGCGGGATGTAGATAAGCTGCTTTCCGTTTGTCGGATCTCCCGGATAGTCTTCGCTTTGTTTTGTTGTATTCATCCATGTTGAGTTGAGCGTCAACGAAAGCATCCCATCATATCCAACCCAACGCGCTTCTCCCTCCACTCCTTTTGATTCGACTGCCGCAATGTTCTTCGGCGACCACACACGACCGCCCGGCGTCCACACAATGCGGTCGCGAGTATCAATGGAAAAATAATTCACCTCGAGATGGAGTATGCCGAAGAAACGAAGAGAAGAAACAACGCCTGCATCGAAGCTCAACGAGCGTTCGGGTTTCAGATTCTGATTTCCTCCTTCTTTCCAGTACAGGTCGTTGAATGTCGGTGCGCGAAAACTTTTGCCGTAACTCGAACGCACTCTGAGCTCCTTCAACACGCCGACATTGACGCCAAGTCTCGGGCTTACATCGGCGCTCACACCCGCCCGCGGGGAGTCAGAAAAGGAGTCGTAACGAATCGAAGGATACAACGCGATTTCAAACGGCATCACAGTTGCCAGGGGAAAAATATGCTGAGTGGAAATGAACGCGCTTCGCTGCCATCGAACTTTTTCCAGAACTTCATTGCTTTCAATCCAGCCGCGCACGACCTCAAGTCCGGCGCTTCCGGTCATCGCTGGTGAATAGTTCAACTGCAGTTCGGGCGTAACATACAACGCCCGGTTGAGATAGTAACTGTCCAACGGATTCCCATCAATGAGCAGATGCGAATCCTTATACGTTTGGTATGAATACGCAAACTGCGACTTGCACTGCAGCGAGAGAGTCGGCGTAACAGACCACGCAACCGACGCCTGTGTTCGCACCGCGACATCCGACATGCGCGCTGTTCCCACGGACTGCGCGTCCGTTACAGGACCGCCAACACCCCGATTGACGTCGGTATACGAAACAGCAAGTGTTGATTGAACGTCCGATGCGATCGCGTAATCAAGCTTTGTATCCGCCAGCCACGAGGAGAAGTCCTCGCCGTTTCTCCGTAGAAGCATTGTCGATTGCCCGTCGCTAAACTGGAATTTGTAATTCCCGCGTCCCTGTTCACGCCGCACGAGCATGCGATACCCAATCCCGCCGATGCGGGACTCGCTGCCTGAAAGACCAATTTCGTTCGTGGAAAAACTGTTCGAGCCGAGAGCGGTTTGAAAATATCCGTTGAGCTGTTCGTCCGGTTTCTTCGTGATGATGTTGATAACGCCGCCAACCGCATCCGCTCCATACAATGCGGAATAGCCGCCTCGTACAATTTCCACTCGCTCAACATTCGAGTTGGAGAAAAGCCCGAAATCAGTCTGTCCGTTCTGCAAGTTATTATATCGCTGCCCGTCAACGAGCACGAGCGTGTGTTCAGCCCCCATCCCCCGGAGCGAAACGGTTTGCAGCGCACTGCCGCCGCCATACGACCGGACAAACAAACCTGCATTTGCGCTCAACGCATTCGAGAGAAGGCTGCCGGGCATTGCGGCAATTTGCGCACGGGTGAGAATGGAAACGGCTGAAGGAGCAACGGCGGAGAGCGTTTGATTCCTCGTTGCGGTCACCACGATTTCACTCAACGAGTAGGCACCGGAATGACGGATACCGCTGCTATCGGCAAGCGCAGAGGAGTCCGTTTGCGCGTACACGCGGCAACGTGCATTGCCAAGAACGACCGCAAGAAGGACGACGATGTGAAGTGATTTCTGCAAAACAAAAAACCCTGTCCTTCGCGAAGAAAGACAGGGCTGAACAAACACGAATGTGTTTTGTCATTCCTGAATCCTCCCGCGAAGATTTTTTCTCCGAAGGAGTTCCTTCGGAATAGGACTGAAGATTCTGGCAGGTCTCCTGGCTCTCCCGATTCTCTCGTCTTCCCTTTCGAATGAAAAGTGACCAGTGAGAGAATACTACTTGGGATTACAGTTGCGGGGCAGCTTCCGACTTTCCGCTCACCGAGTCGAGTCTTCGACCAGTGGCGGTTCACGGAATTCCCTTTTCATGGCGCCGATGGCGCCACACCAAAATCTGAAATATCAAAGAGCGAAAATCGTGTCAACAATATAGTTGGTTGACCTTGTGAATGCAAGAAAAAAGTGTTGCGAGATTCAGCACTTGCGTCATTCCAACTTTTGCGAAACACGAAGCCTTCGTCTCTCATTTGTGAGAAAGAAACACTTTGGACGCGCGTTGTCTTGAGAATTCTCTTCAAATCGAAAATCCTTCGTGGCACATTGGTTGCAATGCTTTGTAATTGAGTCATTCATCCTCTTGTTCTCAACAAACCAATCCAACGGAATTACAAAATCACTTCAAGAAAGGAACAGTCATGAAAATCCTCATCACAGACGGCATCGAAAAAACCGGCGCCGATATTTTGTTGAAAGCCGGCTTTGAACTCACACAAAAAACATTCACGCCTGATGACTTGCTTGTCGCAATCGGCGATTATAATGCAATCATCGTTCGTTCGGCAACGAAGGTGACGAAGAATGTCATTGACGCTGGAATGAATTTGAAAGTCATCGCACGCGGCGGCGTTGGGCTGGACAACATCGATGTCGAGTATGCAAAGATGAAAGGCATCAAAGTTCTGAACACACCCGGAGCTTCTTCGATTTCAGTCGCCGAGTTGACTATCGCTCACCTGCTTGCTATCGGAAGGTTTTTGCCGATGAGCAACATCGCCATGCGACACCGCGAATGGCCGAAGAAAGAATTCAGTAAAGGAATCGAGATTACCGGCAAGACACTCGGCATCATCGGACTTGGCAACATCGGAACGGAAGTCGCGAAGCGTGCGCTCGGCTTGATGATGAATGTCGTCGCATATGATATGTATATCAGCACAACAGACATCAAGGGAGTGAAGATGGTTTCAAAGGACGAACTGCTCCGCGTTGCGGATTACATCTCATTGCATGTGCCGTTTGAAAGGGCGCATGGACCAGTTATCGTTCGTTCCGATTATGAGAGAATGAAGAACGGCGTCATCCTTATCAACTGTGCACGCGGCGGCGTCATAGACGAACGCGACTTGCTCGAAGCGTTGAACAGTCACAAAGTGAAATACGCGGCGCTCGACGTCTATGAACACGAACCGCCGACGCAGGAAGAATTCGAACTCATCAATCACCCGCGCGTTTCCGTTACGCCGCACATCGGCGGCTCGACGATGGAAGCGCAGGATCGGGTCGGCGTTGAGATCGCGGAGAAGGTTGTCGCAGTGCTCGGCGAATATTCAACACACGAAGCGTTGGTGTAAGGTTCACCTCTGCGCGAGCAAGCGCGGGAAGGTGACGGTCACCTCCATGAGGTCGTTGACCTGCGTGAGCATCACCTTGCTTCTCTCGACGCAAAGTCGTAATCTCAGAGTGCATGAAATCCACTTTCATGCACTTTCTTTTTCGCCATCAAACACGAAATGAAACATGGCAACAGTTCGACCCTTCAAAGGATTTCGTCCTCTTCCGAAGTACGCAGCTGAGGTTGCCGCGAAGCCGTATGACGTTCTCAGTTCCGAGGAAGCGCGCATCGAAGCGAAAGGCAAACCTCTCTCCTTTCTTCACGTCGGCAAACCGGAAATTGATTTGCCCGAAGGAACGAATCTTTACGATCCGAAGGTGTACGAAAAGGGTAAAGAGAATTTGCAGAAACTCATCGCCGACGGAATTCTCAAAGAAGATGCGAAGCCCTGCTTTTATCTCTACCAGCAAACGATGGGCGCGCACACGCAGGCGGGAATCATCGGATGCGTTTCGGTCGAAGAGTACTGGAACGGCACGATCAAGAAGCACGAGCTGACGCGCAAAGACAAAGAAGATGATCGCACGATGCACGTGAAAGTAACCAACGCGCATTCGGGTCCCATCTTTCTCACGTATCACGCCGAGCCGCGCATTGATGCCATCGTTGACCGCGTCCGGCTTGTTGACGCACCGATTGATTTTGTCGCGGATGATGAAATCCGGCATCAACTCTGGGTGATTTCCGACGACCGGTTGATTCGGCAATTTATTGATTTGTTCAGCCGCGTGGATACTCTCTACGTTGCCGACGGACATCATCGCACCGCCGCCGCTGCACGGGTGGGAAAAGAAATGGCGAAAGAAAATCCGAAACACAAAGGAGATGAAGAGTATATTTTTTTTCTCGCCGTGCTCTTTCCACACAACCAGCTCCGGATCATGGAATACAATCGCCTCGTGAAAGATTTGAACGGCTACGAGGAAACGGAACTTGTCGCGGTAATCCGCAAGCAGGGCTTCAACGTGAAGAAATCCGAAAAGCCCGTTCAGCCAAAACGCAAGGGCGAGTTCGGCATGTATGTTCGCGGCACGTGGTACACTTTGATGGCAGATTTGAAGTTTCTTAACAATCCCGACCCAGTGCAGCGGCTTGACGTTTCAATTCTCCAAAACAAACTTCTCGCGCCGCTGCTTGCGATTGACGACCCGCGGACGAATAAGCGCATTGATTTCGTCGGAGGCATTCGCGGCATACAAGAACTCGTGAAGCGCGTCGATTCAGGTGAGATGGCAGTCGCGTTTTTACTGCATCCGACTTCTATTGGCGAGCTGATTTCGATCGCCGATGCTGGAAAAATCATGCCGCCGAAGTCCACGTGGTTCGAGCCGAAGCTGCGCGACGGTGTGGTGATTCATTTCTTGAGTTGAGATGAGACCATAGATGATTCGAGTTCTCACTTCACCTATTTCACGCAGCGAGATACAGATCAATGCGGACGCATCTCCCTTTGATGATATGGTGAAAGCCGTAGTTGATATCGAGCGCGGTGTGATGGCTATCGGCGGAGAGTTGCACGCCGACGAGGAGCAGGAGTTGTTGCGAAGTGGAGGTACACAACGTAACCTCTGGGGCATCAATCTGTATCCCGCTGTGAACGGTGATGCCATGATTGAATTTGACTCGATGATCAACGTCCGTCCCTCGTACGGCAATCGCACTCGATCCGTTGATGACCCATCAACGCGGAAGCAGATCGTTGACGTAGTAAAACGGCTTGTTGTGGATTGACGCGATGAAAGGTTTTGATTCGGAAGAGTTTACTCAACGTTGGCGCAGCATGACATTTCTCGAGCAGATGGGAAACATCGGAAGCGAGGTTGACCGCATCGCCGCGTGGAAGGAGAAAAACAACGACGACTACGCAATGAATGCGCTTTGGCGCTCGCTGGCCCTTCTTGATCACACAATTGCCGACCCGCGCTGGAAAGAGAGACTCAAGGAACTAACGCGAGCACGAGAATTCCTCTGCGATTTGTACGTGGGCGACAACACGTACGGATTCACCCCGGAGTATTTCAGCAAGTACTTTCTGCAATTCGCCATTGCTGCTCGCCGCCAAGCCGGTAAGTGATTTTCTGCCTCAACGACTTCACTTTCCTCCATGTCAGGTCATGAAAAGAACAAGAGCGGCGAACACAACCTTACCACTTTTTGGCGATCACGATCAATCTCACCTTCTCCCCCCGACATCCGAATACATCGAGAAGAATCGTGAGCGCATTCGTCGCTGGGCGGGCAACGGAATTTTGTTCGGCGGCTCTTCATGGAAATACTCGGGCTGGCGCGGACAAATTTACAGCAGAAAATATCCCTCGAAGAAATCGTTTGAGGAGAACGCGCTTGCCGAATACTCCGAGCTTTTCCCCACCGTCTGCGCGGACTTCGCGCTCTACGATTTTCCTCATCCCGACAAAATGAAATTCATCCACGACCAGACGGCGGATAATTTCAAACTCTCACTCAAAGTCACCGACCGCATCACGATCAAACGTTATCCGAACATCCCGCGCTTCGGAATCAAAGCCGGAACGGACAATCCTGATTTTCTCAACGCCGAGTTGTTTCAAGATGCATTTCTCAAACCGATTGAATCGCTGAAGAAAAAGCGGGGCGTGATCATATTTGAGTTCTCGACGTTTCACCCGAACTCACGGGTGACCAAAACAAGTTTCGTGGAAATGCTCGACTCGTTCTTGGGACAATTACCGAAAGGATTCGACTACGCGGTTGAAGTTCGTAACAATGAGTTTCTGGCGGAAGAATACTTAAAGATGTTGCACTCGCACGGCGCCGCCCACGTGCTCAACAACTGGTCTCGCATGCCGCCCATCATCGAGCAGATTCAAATCGCCGGCGTGCTGACGACGAAATTCTCGGTCTCGCGTGCGCTGCTCAAAGCGGGACGAACGTACGAGCAAGCGGTGCAGATGTTCCAGCCGTACACGGAATTGAAAGAAGAAAATCCCGAAGCGCGGCTCGGACTTGTGGAAACTGTACGGCGCTGTGTTGCGGAAGGGCGAACCCTCTTTGCCTACATCAACAATCGTTTGGAAGGAAATGGACCGAAGACGATTGAGGGGATACTTGACTTGTTAGAGAAGCCCTGATTAGATTGCGGATTTCGAATTGCGAATTTCGGAATCGTTGCTATCATCTCAGGAACAGCATCGCTACACCAACGACCGCCACAAACGCTCCGGCAATCGCCCGCCACGATAATTTTTCTTTGTAGAAAATCCTGACGAGCGGCAACATCAGAATGGGAACCATCGCCATGATTGTTGCGGCGATCCCCACCTTTGTATGTTCGATGGCTATGAGACTGAAAGATATGCCGAGAAACGGTCCAAGCACTGCGCCGATGGTCGTGAAGAGAAGCGCCTTCTTGTCGTTTGAAAATATTTGAACAGGTTTGCTTATCCGCTTCGTTATTAGCAACGCCGGCAAGAGAAGCAACAACGCTGAGACAATGCGCACTTCCGTTGCAACAAAACCATTCACAGGCGATTCGCGAAATGCAAGCTTTGCAAAAATTAGTCCGGCGCCCTGACCTATTGCCGCAAGAAATGCATACAAAAGTCCGGCAGACGTAATGCTCGTTCGCTCGGACGTGTTGTTGCTGCGATCCAACACAACGATCGCAATGCCGAGCAGTGTCATCGCAATCCCGCAGACGCCGAGCACGGAAAGTGTTTCATCTAATATTCCGTAGGCAAGCAGCGCCGCAAATGCCGGAGCCGCCGACATCATGAGCATGGAGATGCGCGCTCCGATTTCCTGAAACGCCTTAAACAGAAACGTATCGCCTAGCGTCAGACCTATGACCCCGCTAAGACCGAGATAGACTAATTGTGTTCTCGAAAGGTTGACCTCAAGTCCGAGGAAGAAGATCGTGGGAACAAGAAACACCGCGGCAAGCAGGAGGCGCGCACTATTCACATACGACGACCCTACGCGTTTTATCGCCGATGCGAAAACGAGTGCGCTGCACGACCATAAGCACGCGGTAAGCAATGCGCTGAGTTCACCGAGGAAGGGCATGGGTTGGGATTGCGGATTGCCGATTGCGGATTGCGGATTGAATGTTCATTCAAGCTGAAGTTGATGTTCAGGCATTTCGTCGTAGGTTCGACCATCGAGCAACCTTCCGTTCTTTTTCTTGTTGCGCCCGCCCCATTGCTTGAAGAAGAACGGAACGCCCGCTCGGTCGCATTGGTCTTTGATGTCCAAAACCCAATCGGGATTCATGGAGCGAGGACGATGTCCGCTTTCGCCGCCAACGATCAACCAGTCAATCTTCTTCAAGTTTAGATTCGGAAGCGGACCGATAAGCGGCTCGCAGGAAAGGAATTTTACTCTCGCCTTCGTTTTGCGAAGCAGGTTGATGCGATGAACTACGCGCTCGTCTTCGACTGAAACACCCATCCAGATATTGTGTGACCACTTGAGTTCTTTATGAACATCAAGAAGGCGTTCGGCGCGCTTCGTCAGTATTTGAAAGACATGATTTGGATTGTCGTTCATGACCTCGAAGACTCGTTGGATGAACGAGAGGGGAATCTGTTCATGAAACAAATCGCTCATCGAGTTGACGAAAACGATTTTGGAAGATTTCCATGTGTAGGGAATCTTGAGCACGTCAGGATGGACTCTGACCTTGAAACCATCCTTATACTTTTCGATGCCCATTGCCTGCAACCGTCTCGACATCACTTCGGCGTAACAGAATTTGCAGCCTGCGGAGATTTTTGTGCATCCTGTGGTGGGATTCCAGGTTAGTTCGGTCCATTCGATGGAGGATTGAATCAAGGATGTTCCGACTCAAGGTGTGCGAAGTCGATACGATTTGAGTTCTTCTTCAGTTAGTTCCTCGGGCGGCACGAGCCGATAGTGCTTCTCAGAGGCTATTGCAATGCCCTTGTCAGACTCTTGTAGTTCAAAAAGAGCAATGACACTTTCTTTCATGAATTGTGCCGCGATGGGGCGACAAATTAGTGATGAAAATTTCGCTGCACACATGGCAAAGTCCTGCTCAATCTGAACGATACCAAGCTTGTCTTTGCCACCTTTTGCTTGGATTGGAAAGACGTAATGCACTCCACGCTTGTCAAGACCAATGTATATCTCATCCGTTTCGACTTGCCCCATATTTGGAACTGTTGTTCTTAAATGATTCTGCAACGAATAGCAAGTCGTTCCAGAGAAAACATCGATAAGTCGATTGTATCGAAGTTTTGCAAGAAGGGCTTGTTCATCTGTCAGCGCGTATTTTGCGATGACTCCTGGAGTTGCATCAGGGATCTTTATTTCTGCAAAGGATTCATTTGGCGCAATTGACGTTGCACCAATCGCAACGAACGAATAACTTGCCCGACCCTTTGAACGGATTATCCATTGTTGACCCTTTGGGGCTTTTTCGGCAACCGATTCGGGAAGAGAAGAGCGATAACGAAAGCTGTAAAGTATATCGCCGAGATTCTTTGGAAGTTTGATTTTCAGTTTGCGAGCTATTTTTTCGATGTCCTCTCTTTGGAAATCGACTTCGTTGGAACCTTTGATAAAACCCTTAAAGAAGATCTCTTCTATGATTTTCTCGTAGCGATTCGGTTTAGATTCCATGGTTCGTACCAAGCCAACTATTCACAAGTTATCGTTTGGTTAAAATGAGAACATTCTCATCAATCTGCTTTTTTGTTGCTGTCGCGAGGCGAGTTCGCCAGAGCTCAATTTCCTCCACCTTATAGCCGAGCGATTCAGCAACTTCGCCAAGAAGCTGCGCCGTGGGTATGTGTGTTCGAAAGAAAGACATCTGGTCACCAACAACATAAGCTAAGCGGGCGTTCTGAGCAAGCAGGCTACTTAGACCCTCAAGATGACGATACATCCCGCCGAAATAGTGTCGTACGATTTTGTGGTACAACTTCTCGAAACCTGATGTCTTGCCCAGAGCAATGCGTTTTTTCTCAATAGCATCGGCGATTTTCTTGATGCTTCCGAAAGATTTGGAAAATTCAGCGTCATTATCTGAGACGAAAATATTACGCGAGTTGCTTCGTAGTAAGGTTTCTTTCAAGAAGCGAAGACCTTGTTTGCTTGTTACATGACCAAGTATAACGCTTTCTAAGCGTGTTGTGCGAGTATAGTCCTTCTCATTTGGATACGGCGGCGAGGTAATGACAAAATCAATCTTTGATGTATGAAAAGAGAAATGCTTATTGACCTGACGAGCATCACCTAGAACTATCTCAGTTGGAGTCGATTGTTCTTCCAGTCTTTCAAGATCAGAAGCCATCGCATTTACTAACCCAAAAAATTGATCTATTATCTGAATATCCTTCTTTGGCTTCGTTGCGTAAACCTCCGGCCCAAACGCAACGTTTCCAGCATAGTTAACAACTAGGTTTGCAAGTGCCAACAACAGCGCATCGCGGATTTCAGCATCCTCTATTGTTTCAATACATTTTCTCAATACAAGAACGCGACGTAGAGGCTTCGCGCTGATAAAGTCTTTTGGTAATACTGCATATTCATCTGGACTAAGAGTTGGTTCAGACTTAAGTAGCTTTCCTTTTCCGTTGACGGCGAATAAGGATACATCCTCTTCAAGTCCAAATTCAACAAGGGATTTGTATGCAGATGAGGCTACTACTTCCAATGCTCGCTTGAGATCATCAGAAGCAATCCTCCAATTCGTCTTGACCTTTGAAGCAAAATACGCTATCGGGTTGGCTTCAAGTCCGAGGCTTGGAATATCTAATTTCTTACACTCAACATTCGTTGTTCCTGTTCCGCAAAATGGATCGAGAACAAGATTCGAGGAGTCAATCCCAAACTTGTTGACATAATAGCGCACAAGATGCGGAGGATAGCCAAGAACAAATTGATACCACGAGTGGAATGCGTGGTCCCTTGAAAGAACTTGGTTTCGGATGGAGTTGCTTAGTTCTAGAATGTTTTGCATAGAAAAAGAT
>JANNUB010000346.1:0-26061 GCA_031394795.1 Ignavibacteriota bacterium
CTCGCTTCACACGTTGCGGCATTGGAAAATGAAGACTACGTGAAAGTGAAGAAAGCGTTTGTCGGAAAGAAGCCGCTGACAACGTACGCAGTCACCGCTGCCGGCCGGCGGGCGTTTTCGGAACATCTCGATGCGCTCGAAAAGCTCATCAAGCACAGTCAATAGTTCAGTACTGTTAGACATGCTTTGCATTTGCCACGCAGACATTCGACAATGAAAAATTTCATTACTGCAATCCTATTGCTTTGCGGTCGTACAGTATCAGCGCAAACAGATACCCTTCAGCAAACCGCATTTACTTTGGATAGTATTTTCAAAGCACAACTTACCAACAAAGCCGCAAGAGGGATTTCATTTACTTTCGTCAAAGATGGTAGGGTGTGTTTTAAAAAAGGATATGGGTTCAGCGATATGAAACTCACAAAACCCGTTGATCCAACTACAACAGTCTTCAGCACAGCATCCGTTTCAAAAATATTCGGAACTTTAAGTTTACTGCAATTGCAAGAGAAAGGTAAATGTAAAATCACGGACGATGTAAATCTTCATCTCCCGAATTACAAGCTGAAAAATCCCTATTCAACACCTGTAACGATTTTTGATTTAATGACACACACGGCAGGATTTGAAGATAAATTTATGGGCGGCTTAACTCCAGATGCAAATACAATTATTCCGCTCGACAAATATTTTGAGAGAGCAATGCCCGAAATTGTAATGGAGCCAAATACGCAAATTTCCTATTCTAATCATGGTGGTGCGTTACTTGGGTTATTGGCAGAAGAAATAAGTGGAGTTAGCTATGACAAATATGTACAGCAAAATATTTTTACTCCGCTTGGAATGTTACACAGTAGTTTTTTTCAACCCGCCCCTGAAAACCTCCGCATGAATATGGTGCAGGGTGAATATCCGCAACCGTATTTTAATCCCTATCCGGCAGGGGCTTGTGTTACTACGGCTGATGATATGGGGAAACTGATTGAGGCATTACTCAATAATGGTGAAGTAAGTAATCGAAGAATTTTGTCTGTTGAAAGTATCAATCAGGTTTTCAAAAAACAGTGGAGTGCAAACCCCGCTATGCCTGGAATGGGCTTAGGATTTATGCAGAGTATTGTTAATAGAGAGGAAATCTTTTTTCATACAGGGGATGCAGGACAACATTCAATTCTACTTCTGATACCTAAGAGGAGAATGGGTTTGTATGTCGCTTACACAAATATTGCGAACGGTTCACCAAGAGAAGATGTCGTTCAGGCGATTATGAATAAGTATTTTTCGAGTGTACCGTTTCAATTGCCGAAACCTCCAAATGATTTTTCACAAAGAGCGAATGAATATGAAGGCACCTACAGGAGCAATCAATACTCCCGAACAACATTTGAAAAATTGGGAGTTTTTCCAAATCAATTTACTGTGTCAACAAGAAATGATAACACTTTATTCATAGAAATCTTGGGAGGCCGTTTATCTGCTACCTTAACAGAAGTGACCAAAGATTTATTCATAAGCAGCGATAGTGCTTACTTCTGCTTTGTCAGAAATAGAGCAAACAAGATTGAAGGAATTCAGATAGCAGGTAATCTGTCGGACCCATCAGGGTTTGAAAAAATCGGTTGGTTTGACAATGTAAAATTTCACGCTGGAATTTTTGTCTTTGTTGTATTGATAGTTTTGACAAGAGTAATTTGGAGTATCATAAACGGAATTAAGAAAATATTCAGAAAAGATAATTCGTCAATAGGGGAAAAGAAAACTGCAAAAATATTTTGGCTTGCAAGCAGCCTGTTGAGTTGGCTGTTGCCAGGCCTTTTAGTAGCCAGTATAATAAGTATTGTATTTGTTCCCAAACCAATTTATGCATTACCTTGGGCAATCAGCATAACTCTAATTACCCTGAAAATAATTGCGGTAATCAGTTTTGCATTTCTGGTTGCAGTATTTCTTGCTTGGAGAAAACATTGGTGGTCAAAAGGCAAAAGAATATACTTTTCAATATTCAGTTGGGGATGTTTAGGATTATCGTGGTTGATTTTCTATTGGAATCTGTAAAGTTGTCAGTAGGGAGAATCTATGATAAACAAACTACTCTTCACGATGATCGGTTTTCATCTCCTTGTCCTTTGCCGTGGTTGCCGCATCGTTCGTGCTGTTGAAGTTCCCAATCGCCACTTCGTCACCGTCACGTATGTGAAACCATGTGAGTAAAGAAATCGCACGCTTGCTACAAACCGGGAATAACTCGGATCGTAACAATAACAATCTTGGAAAATAAAATGAACGACGGCTGGCTGAAACGCTCGGCGCTGCTGCGTATGATTATTGTCGGCGCACTAAGTTTTGCTTTGCTGATTCCCTCGCTGATGGTGATGGGATTGATTTCGGAACGCGAATCGGTACGGAATAGCGCAATTGGGGAAGTGAATGAAAAATGGGGACAAGCGCAGACAATTACCGGTCCGATACTGAGCGTCCCCTTCAAGAAATACATCGCACAACAGAAAGGCGAACCGCGCGTGGAGTTCGACGATGTTTACTTCTTACCCGAGTCGCTCTCCATTGCGACGACAGCAGCGCCTGAGATTCGCTCTCGCGGGATCTATGAGATTGTTCTCTACAGCGCAAACCTGACTATGAGTGGAGAGTTTGCGTTGAGCACACTCAACACGCTGAACATCAAACCCGAAAACATAGTGTGGGAGGAAGCGCGGCTTCTCATTGGCATGAGCGACTTGAAAGGAATTCGAGAAAACATTGAAGTGAAGTGGAACGGAAAAACACACTCCGCAGAACCCGGTGTTTCCGGCAATGATGTCGTCAGCTCAGGCATCTCCATCAAACCGTTGATGATTGCAGAAAAGACCGAATACGAATTTTCAACCAACATCACATTCAATGGCAGCGGCGATTTGCAATTTGTGCCTGTCGGAAAGAAAACAGCCGTGCGCGTCTCGTCGAGCTGGCGATCGCCGAGTTTTGTCGGACGTTTTTTGCCGGACAAACGAACAATCACAGACAATGGTTTTGATGCGGAATGGAAAGTGCTTCATCTCAACCGCAATTTTCCGCAACAATGGGTCGGCGGCAATGCTCTTCGCGAATCGCCTCACTCGACGAAAATTTCGGAGAACCTTACGAACTTCGCTTTCGGCGTGAAACTCCTCCAACCTGTTGACGAATACCAGAAGACCACGCGTTCTGCAAAGTATGCGATCATGTTCATCTCGCTGACGTTCCTCACGTTCTTTCTCACCGAAGTATTAAACAAAAAGATCGTCCATCCGATACAGTATGCGTTGATTGGGTTTGCGCTAGTGCTGTTTTATTGCCTGCTTCTTTCGCTCTCCGAACACATGACGTTCAACTCCGCGTATTGGATTTCCGGTGCTGCGATTGTTCTTCTCGTCGCGGGATACACACGGGCGGTTCTTGCAAGCAATCGTGTCGCGCTGCTCATCGGCGGCGTGCTGACGACACTGTACGGATTTCTCTTCGTCATTTTGCAACAGGAGGATTACGCTCTGCTTTTCGGCAGCCTCGGATTGTTCTTGATACTTGCCGTCGTGATGTACTTGACGCGGAGGATTGATTGGTTCGCGATTGGAAAGAGTGACGGCGCTCTATGAGTCCACGCGCCAGAACGCCGCGGCGCAACGCGGCGTTTTCGTTATTGCTTCTCCATCAGGTTTTGAATAAATTTTGTTCACACAATTTGCCCGGATGGCGAAATTGGCAGACGCGCTAGCTTCAGGAGCTAGTGGCCGCAAGGTCGTGCAGGTTCAAGTCCTGTTCCGGGCACGGAAAAGCCCACGCCAGTATTATTCGGCGTGGGCTTTTGTTTTTGAAGCCATGCGGAGGAAGGTCAATTCCAACGGGAGGCGGCAGCGGGTACGGTTACGTCGATTCGGAAACTCCGGAGATTGGCATGGGTCTGCGGAAAGAATATCGTTCTCAGGGTGTTGGCAGAAAACTGTTACGTGCACTTCTGGAGACTGCGCGTCAACAAAACATCACGGCGCTCAGTCTGAGTGTTGATCCAAACAATTTTGCTCTCCGGCTGTACGAATCAGAGGGCTTTGTCAAAGTTGGAGCATCGGGAACGTCATGGACGTTGCGATTGATCCTACGCTAATCATTGAACGAGGAATACGCTTTTGGCAAAGAAAGAGAGACAATCGAATACGCTCCGGCAAAAAGAACTGAAACGCCGCGGGCGCGTTGTCAAGCTTGTGCTGGCGGACTGCGACGGCGTTCTCACGGACACCGGTGTGTTCTATGACGCAAACGGCGAGGTGATGAAGCGGTACTCGATCCGCGACGGGATGGGCGTTCGGCTCCTGCAGGAGGCGGGAATCGAAACGGGTTTCATTTCCGGCGAGCTTTCCGCGAGTTTGAAAAAGCGTGCGGAAAAACTAAAGCTGCAGCATGTCTATCTCGGCATCGACGATAAGCTCTCGACGGTGAAGGGGATTTTGCAATCGCACAAGTTGTCCCTGGCGGAGATTGCCTATATCGGCGACGATGTGAACGACTTGGACGTGATGAAGGAAATAGCAAGAGAAGGGTTGACTGCAACGCCGGCGGATGGAATGCCGGTCATTAAAAAAATTGTTCACTACATTTGCAAAGCGAAAGGAGGCAACGGGGCGTTCAGAGACTTTGCGGATTGGATTCTTGAGCGAAGAGCATAGAACGAAGAGCAAAACACCATTTCACCATCGGGTCAGGCTAACCTGCTGTGCAGATCGGGGGAAAATTCGTCGGTGAGGGAGAGCCGGTGTTTATTATTGCGGAAGCCGGCATCAACCACGTCGGCAAGTGATTTCACTCCCGAAGCGCCCAAAATGCGACGCGCGCTTGATTGAGACAGACAATTCCGCTATCATTTCTCAGTCGGAAACTCATATCGCAATCCCATCAACAAGGAATCATATCATGAATCGTTCACTTCTTTTTTTCATTGTCTTGAACTTTGCGCTCGCGGCCTGCACCCAGAAGCAACCGGAAGCTCCGAAAGAACTTCAGCAACAGCAAGGCGGTTTACCGCAGGGCGATGTACCGCAAGGCGGTTTACCGCAGGGTCATCCGGATATTTCAGCGATGACCGCGCCCAATTCTGCCGCGGGCGTGAAATGGACGATGCCGTCGGGTTGGAGTGAAGGTACACAGAAACAGATGCGCGTTGCCACGTACAACATTCCCGCGGCGGGTGGCGATGCCGAAGGGGGAGAATGCGCGGTGTTTTATTTTGGCAGCGGTCAAGGCGGCGATGTGGAAGGCAATATTCAGCGCTGGGTCGGACAATTTGTTGATGCAGGCAAGCCCGAGCGTTCGTCGAAAGAAGTGAACGGAATGAAAGTGGACTTGGTGAAAGTTGCCGGTACCTACACCGCGCCGAGCGGACCGATGATGCAATCGAGCGGCAACAAGGAAAACTACCGGCTGCTCGGCGCAATCGTTGCGGCGCCGGAAGGCTCGGTGTTCTTCAAGTTTACCGGTCCTGCCAAAACTGTTGGCGCGGCGGAGAAAGATTTTGACGCGTTGATTTGGTCGTTGACGAAGTAAATTCTTTCATTGTTCGATGAAAAAGGGAAATAAAAAAACGAAAACTTCACCTTTGCCAAAGAAATTGAAGCCGCTCTTTTGGGAAGTTGATTTCGCAAGTCTTTCGTGGCGCGAGCATCGTGATTACATCATTGGTAGAGTTTTAGAGCACGGTGACTGGAGCGCAATACAAATTGTACGACGCAAAACTTCCGACGCGGGAATCAAAGATTGGATTCTACGGCGAAAGGGGCGGGGCTTAGACAATCGTCAGTTGCGTTTTTGGCAAGCGATTCTCGGTTTGGACAATCGGACGGTAAACGCTTGGCTGGAACGGAACAAAATCAATCCCTGGCACAATCGGCTGCACTGATGATGTTGCACTACGAGATATTTTCACGAAAACAACGCAACGTTCTTGAATCGCTCAGCCCGCTCGTGAGTAAAGGAGCATTCTATCTTGCAGGCGGAACCGCCTTGGCGCTTCAACTCGGTCATCGCAAATCAGTTGACTTGGACTGGTTCTGTTCATCACCCCTGCGCGACCCACAAATTCTCATCGACAAACTGAAAAAGTCCAGGACTGTGTTTTCTACTTCAAGAGTCGCGCGGGGAACATTGTATTTGAATGTAAACGCAGTGAAAGTGAGTTTTCTCGAATATCGTTACCCTCTGCTGAGACCTTTGGTTGCGGATGACGACTTGAAATGCAACCTTGCATCATTGGACGACCTCGTGTGCATGAAACTTGCCGCAATCGCAGACCGCGGGGCTAAAAGATTTTGTTGATCTCTTCGCAATTCTGCGCGAGCATAAAACTCTTGAAGCGAGTATTCTCCTTTATCGGAAAAAGTATGAGGTTGGGGATGTGACGCATCTTCTGAATTCTCTTGTCTACTTCGATGATGCAGAAAGAGACCCGATGCCTTCTATGCTCTGGAAAAACAACTGGGTGGAGATAAAAAAAGAGGTTGTGCGACACGTTCGTGCATTCGTTGGATCGCGAACAGCCTAGGATGTAAGGAGTCCTTCCACCTTCTCCGCAAACTCAAAATCCAAATTGCTGATCCCGCCAACGTCGTGCGTCGTCAGATCAATCACGACTTTGTTCCATACATTGAACCATTCAGGGTGATGGTTCATGCCTTCCGCAATCAATGCGACGCGGGACATGAAGCCGAATGCTTCGATGAAGTTCTTGAACTTGAATTCTTTGTGCAGCTTGCCCTCATAGGGCTTGCCCCCGTGGGGCGTGCCCCCAAGGGGCTTGCCCCCGCCGTTCTCAATCGTCCAGCCGTTGAGCGATTTCAAGCTCGCGGCAATTTCTTCTTGAGATAATTTCTTTCGCTCTGCCATCGGATTTTTCTGCTTCTCCTTTCTCACCCTGACCGAATCCCGTAAAAAAAAAGACAGGATAACGGGGACTATGGTTTCTCGAACGTCAGCATCTCGCGACACTCCGAGCTCATAGGCTTCAGCCCTTCATTCGAAGTGTGAGCGCGGACTTTTGCTGCATCGCCCCTACGCGGGAGATAGACCTTTCCAATTGGAGACATGTTCAATTCTTTCATCACGGCAGCCGCTTCGAACGGAAAATCGACAAAGCCGAACGCGCCGATGGTCGGCTCGACGACGATCGAGAGACGTCCTTTGGATTTCACAATGCGTGCGCCCTCTCGCAGTATTGTTTTCAGTTTCATCATGGTTTCCGCTTTCGCGGCAGGCGCCGAAAACTCCGGATCGTCCGCCTTCGGATAAAAATCGTGCGGCGGGTCGAGCAGCACATAATCCACGGTGCCCGATTGCTCCGGGATTCCCGTTTGCAAAATATTCGCGCGCTGAATCCGTTCGTCACTTGGCTCGATGTCGTACATTTTGCACGATCGATTGCTGAAGTAGGGAACGCTTGCGATCACGTCCCCCGTTGTGCCGCTTCCCGCCATCGGGTCAACGACAAGCCAGCCGGGCTCGGTATAGTAGAAGAGAGCGTTCGCGATGATTTGTCCCGCCAATCTTCCCTTGTAACCAGTTTTGCCGAAACGCGGGTCCGGCGCGTCAACAGACCAGATATTCCGTTCCTTCAAGTCGAACCCGAATTTCGTTTTCTCATCTTCACGGCGCGCAAGCTCGTCTTCCCGAATGTGTTTGTGCAAATCGGAGATGGTCCATTTGTTTGCTATTGCCATCTTCTCGTATTCCATGCGTTTTCTGCTTTCGTCAATTTTCGTTGCAAGCTCAAAGTAGAAAACTTCCGGCAGCGGCCGATTCTCGACGTCAGGATAGTACGTGTAGAACATCTGGCACTGCCTCAGCATGCTGAACGGAAACTTGAAGCCGGGGATATCCGAAAGGCGCTTGAGAATCTGCTCGCCGACAATTCCTTCCTTCAGCGCGGTCGGAATTATTTTCTCGACAAGGAACTTTCCGAGATCCCAATAATTGTCGGCGGAGAATGCATTGAGCTTTTCAATGAGGGGATCGAGGGATGAGGATTTTGCGATGGTCTTTGTCATGATTTCTCCAGAGTTTTTGTAGATGACCTCACCTCTCCGCGCGTGCGAGTGCAGGTGACGGTCATCTCGTCACGCGATGGTAATTCCCTTCTCCAGATACACATCCTGAATGGTGTTCAGGATTTTGACCCCGTCTTTCATTGGTTTCTGGAACGCTTTGCGTCCGGAAATCAAGCCCATGCCGCCTGCGCGCTTGTTGATCACCGCGGTCTTTGCGGCTTCCGCAAAATCATTCTCGCCGGATGCGCCGCCGGAGTTGATGAGCCCTGCGCGACCCATGTAGCAGTTCGCAACCTGGTACCGAGTCAAGTCAATCGGATGGTCGCTCGACAACTCAGTGTACACCTTCTTGTTTGTCTTGCCGTACGGATTCTCTTTCGTGCTCACAACGTTGTATCCACCGTTGTTCTCCGGCAGCTTCTGCTTGATGATGTCAGCCTGGATTGTCACGCCGAGATGATTCGCCTGTCCGGTCAGGTCGGCAGACACGTGGTAGTCTTTTTCTTTTGTCTTGAACGCGGGGTTGCGCAGGTAGCACCAAAGAATCGTCGTCATGCCAAGCTCGTGCGCATACTTGAATGCCGAACTGACCTCTTGAATCTGTCGCTTCGATTCTTCCGATCCAAAATAGATGGTCGCACCGACGGCAACGCATCCCATCTCGAACGCTTGATCAATGTCGCCAAACATGATTTGATCGTACGTGTTCGGGTAGGAGAGGAACTCGTTATGATTGATCTTGAGGATAAACGGAATTTTGTGCGCGTACTTGCGAGCGACCGAGCCAAGCACGCCTAACGTTGACGCTACCGCGTTGCATCCCCCTTCGATTGCGAGCTTCACGATGTTCTCCGGATCGAAGTACTCGGGATTCGGCGCGAACGACGCGCCGGCAGAATGTTCAATGCCTTGATCAACCGGAAGAATCGAGAGATAGCCGGTGCCCGCGAGTCGTCCGCCATTGAACATCTGTTGCAGGCTGCGCAGCACGCCGGGTTTCCTGTCGCTCGGAATCCAGACTCGGTCAACGAAATCCGGACCGGGCAAGTGCAGCGATTCTTTAGGGATTGTTGTGCATTTGTGTTCGAGTAAGCTCTTTGTGTCTGCACCCAAGAGTTGTTCGATGTCTCTCAGCATGATAATCTCCTACGTTCATTTCATGAAATAATTCTGTTGGCTTTATTTGGAGCTGATTCGGGGAGAGAGTAGATGGTTTACAAGTGAACATAGGAATTTTTGCATTGAATTGAAAGAGAACCGAGGAACCGAGGGTCCTGAATTCCGATAGAGAACCATCCAGCAGGACGCCGATCGCTCAGTGCTTCTTTTTTGGCGAACTCGTCCCGATTTCGTCGGGACGCCAACCACTCTACCGCAATGTCGAGCAAGACAATCCGCGTGTGGCGAATGTACTTTTTTCTCCCATGTGTAGTTAAAAATTCCTCCTTGTGCAGATTTGTGTTCTGAAATCACGAAAGATGAAGTGAAATCAGGTGAATCCTTCCTGGCATGATATTCGTACATATTAATGAGTGACAGGAGGAATGTCACCATCAAGCGAGAACGACATGCGAAAAGTTTATCGGTTTGAACAGCTCTCCAAGGGGGAGCGGGAAATGCTGGAAACAGTTTTGTTGGAAGAAATCGAAATCCAGGCCTGGTATGCTGTGACATTCAGCGCCGTCATGGGTGAAGAGGTCTTCATGTGCGTTCAATAAGCGAGGATGTGATGAAAGCTCTCACGATTTCCGCACTCATCGGCGCCCTTGTGGCAATTCCCTTTATGTTCAGACGGCGCATCCCTCAAGTCGAGCCTGTGAAGATCAAGTACGGCACACGCCTTCGGCAACTTGATGAGAATATCCGCTATGATGTTGATGATTTTCTGACAGAATAATTTTCAGGTGAAGTTCCCTCGGTGAGATGGGAGCATTCATGTCAAGGGCAGGACGCGGCGATACGTTCTGCCCTTTCACTTTTCTCCGAATTACCTGGCTGGTCAACGACCTCGTAGAGGATAAAGAGAGATGCTGCCCGCTTCTCCCTGTCCATCATTGCAAAGAATGAGCCTCAGGTCGGGCGTGAACGCGATACCTTCAGGATGCGGGTTGACTTTCTTGTTGATGGATTGCTGGGCGAGAATCTTTCCGTCACGCGAGAGTTCGATAATGGACGAGCCGTGCGCGGCGATGATGAAGAAGGTTCTTGATTTTGGATGCAACGCGATGCCGGACGGAAGAAATTGTCCGTCATCGGAATTCTTCGTCACCGCATCGAGCGGAATGAGAAATCGCGGCTTGTCGGCAAGCGTTTTTGTTTTGAGCGAGAAAGAATACACCGCTTTCTGATTCCGCAAACCTTTTCCTGCCGAGCCTTTGCAGAGCAGAAGCAGACAATTGGTATCGTACTCCAAGCCCTCGACGTCGTTCTTTGCTGAGAGAGATGTTGTGTAGGTCTTGAACTCAACCGTCTGCCCGTCATTCGCTTCGGGGAATTCGTAGATGACGCCGTCGCTCCGGACGAGATAGAACATTTTTTCTTTGATGGCGATGCCCTCGAAATCTCCCTTCACGCCCAACCTGCCGAGCGCAAACTGTTTGATGATTTTTCCGCTCGTGTAATCAATCTGGTACACAACGCCGCGCTCATCGTCGTGCGCGAACAACCGTCCATCATCCGACATTGCGAGACCTGACGCCTCGCTGATTTTTTTGGGAAGCGTGAACTGCGTCGGATGTTTCTGGACGAGATCGTACCGCGAGAGTTGTGAAACGAGAATCGCTTTTTCTGCTGGAATATCTTTTTTCTTCTTCTGCCCGAGAGAAAAAAGAGGTAGAAGTGAAATGACGAAAACAAGGAACCAAATCACCCCTCTCCTCTTAGGAGAGGGGACGGGGGTGAGGTCCTGATGGGATAATCTAAAGTCTGACCACATAACATCTATTTCAAGTGCGTCGCAACGCTTGGCGGCAGCAGCCACTCCAGCGACGCGCATTGCCCATGCTTCAACGTGCCGACAGTGAGCTTGCACAACCCGCCCTTCTTCATTGTGAGCGGCAAACTCGTGTCGCCGACGAGAAGAACCGAAATCAGTTCGCTCAAATCCGGCTCGTGTCCGACGAGCAAAACATTTGCGATTTTCCCGAGTTTGTTGATTTCATCAATCAGTTTTTCCGCATCGCCGGTTTCAAGGTGTTTTGTGAATTTCAATTTGCTTTCCGCGCCGAATTCTTTCGCGACAATCTCGGCAGTCTGCTTCGCGCGCGTGTACGAGCTTGAGAGAATCACATCAAGCTCGATGCCGAGCGCGAGCATTCCTTCAGCGATGCGGCCCATGCGCTTCGCGCCCTTGTCGGTGAGCGGACGTTTCGAGTCATCCGGATATTTTTCCGAGTCCCGCTCTTCGGCTATCGCGTGACGCAAAATGTAGAGATTCATATCGTAATGATTGCTAATTGCTGGTTACAAACGTTGACTTCTGACTACCCGCCTGCGTCCCAACGGACTTCGGTCGACGACTCGTAGAGCGGGCGGGCTGACGTCCGACTTCTGACGTCTGACTTCTGGCCTCTGACCTTCTACTTCCAATACGAATCTATTTCCTGCGCAGATTGAATGAACGCTCGAATGAGTTGTTGTTTCTGAGCCTGTAGCTCTCGATAATAACGCGCCAACGGACTTCGTAACGACGCGCCTCGCCGCGTCATGAACCGGCGTATCGTATTGCTCAACACTTCGACATCCTGAATTTCTCCCATGCGCGTTTGAAACCGGTCCATTGCTTTGAGCTGCCGAGCGGAAACCTTTGCGAGAAACGGCTGGAGCGCCTCGACTTTGTAACGGAATTTTTTGAACGCGACACGCATGCGATGGACAGTGTGCGGCTGCGAGATACGCAATCGTTCGCGCAGCGCCGCAATCGCGATGAATCCTTCCGCCGCGTCGCCCAGCGCGGCGGTCAAGCCGACGGTTCGCTTGAGCCGTGACGTCGAGATTGGCTGCAACGTCTTCTTGATGCGCCGCAGCATCACGCCTAATGTCGCCGTATCAGTTTTCGCGACACGTTTGCCGATGCGCTGCATCTGCGCACGCTCGCGCAACTTCAGGATCGTAATGAGTGTTTCGAGGTCGTGAAGCTGTGCGACTTTCTTTTCGAGTGTTATGAGTTGTACCTGCGTATCGCGCAGCGGGCTCATCGCGTCGAACAATTTCTTCAACCGGCGCTGAAGTTTTTGCACGCGCGATTCGGGTAGCAAGATTTCAACAATCAGCAGCGTGGAAATCAGCCGTCGCGTCGCCACGCGCAAGTCATGCACCGATGCTTCCGAGCGATGGTTCCGGCATCGCCGAAGCTCTTTCAAATATTTTCGCCAACGCTGATCAAGCGACGCGATAACCAACGACGCAATGTCTGGGAGGCGCTTCTTTTTCTCCTTTCGCTCACGAGAACGTTGGGCGTTCATAACCTAAACAATGGAAATTCCAATTTTAAAGTTCCAAGCACCAGAGAAATTACAATATTAAAGCTCCAAGCTCCAAAGAAATTCCAAAATTCAATTTCCAATGCTCTCGATCGCTTTTTTGAGATTTGGAGCTTGAACATTCTTTGGAACTTGGAGCTTGGAACTTTGGACATGAGATTTATTCTTCCAAAGTGAATTTAACGCTGAACACTTCTTCGAACATTTCCGACTTCCGCATCAGCGACCATTTTTCCAGCAGCATGTCGCTGTCGCCCTTGAGCTTCAGTATGAACTTCGGCTTCTTGTACTCGACTGAGAAGCTCTGCACTTTGGATGCGTGCTCGTTGTCCATCGCGTCCGCGAGACGGAGCAACGCAGCGAGTTTTGAAACGGCGACGCGTTCCTTCGACGACAGCGCGCTGTACGGCTCGTGCTGCGGCTTTGGCAATGACTTACGATGATAGCGCGCAATGTTCGCGACAATCGCCTTTTGCTCATCCGTCAGCCCGACAATCGGCATCGCCATAATCAAATACAGCGTGTGCTTATGGTGGTCGGAGACGTTCACGAAATGCCCGATGTCATGCAGCAACGCTGCAACTTCCAGCATGAGGCGATACTCGTTCGGCAAATTATGAAGCTGGCGCGTTTCATCGAACAGTTGCGCGGCATATTTCGCAACAGACGTTCCATGCTGCTCATCGAATGCATACTTGCGTCCAATCTGAATCGCCGAAGTCATCACCTGCTCGCGCGACGATTTCTTCTCGCCGTACAATTCCTGAATCATATCGAGAAGAAGCCCGTCCTTCAACCCGACGCGGGGGATTTGCACCTCATCAACGCCCGCCTGCTTCGCGATTTTCTGCAGCACGATGGACGCGGGCACGATGACGTCGGCTCTGTCGGGTCGCAAGCGCAATTCCTGAATGCGCTCCTCGTACGTCAGGTTTTGTAATTTCTTGACGAGCGAGTCAAGCTCATCCATCGCGATGACGTCGTTCCGTTCCTTGCCGAACAACTGCACGCGCAAATCGCCGAGCATTTCGATGTTGCCGCCCGTTCCGGCGCAGACTTCGATTTTGTCTTTGCCAAGCTCCTTCTTCATCCGCTTCTGCGCCGCATCAACGTACTCGCGCACCATTTGGTTGAATTGTTTTTCGCCATGCTTTTTCTCTTCAAGCACTTGCAGGAGCCGCACCGCTCCCATGCGATAACTTTCCGTCGAGAGGATTTGTCCGTTCGATGCGAGCGTAATCTCCGCGCTGCCGCCCCCGATGTCCACGAGCATCGCGAGTTTGTTTTTCAGATTGAGCTTGTTCGCGACGCCAAGATGAATCAATCGCGCTTCCTCTTCGCCGCTGATGACGGAGATCGCGATGCCGCTCGCCTGCTCGATGCGATCAGCGAACAGCTCGCGGTTCATCGCCTCTCGCGTCGCGCTCGTGGCAACGGCTTTTACCCATTTCGCATCGTGCTGTTGAATCAACTGCTTGAATCGCGCGAACGCGTCAACCGCTTTGTCAATCGTTTGTTCGCTGATGATTTGCTGTTTGAATGCGTCCTGTCCGAGCCGCACCGGCTCGCGAATATTTTCGAGCACGTGAAGATTTCTCTCCCCGTTCACCGAACCGATGATGAGACGAATTGCATTCGAGCCGACGTCAATAGCGGCAAGTGTGGGCATGGAGAAAATTCTCTGATGATGAAACGTATCTGAGAAAAATATAGGAAGAGATTGCCAGTTAAACAAAAAGCCCGACGACTGTGCGGCAGGTTAGATGAAGAGAAAAATCAGCAACGCTACCTCACGTCTCCACCCCACAAGAAGTGTTTTGTTACTTCTCTTGGCGGGTAGCGGAACACGATGTAGTTTTTTGGGATGCGAAGCGTTTTCGAAAGCGATCTGAGCTTCTTCAGGTCAAGTGGTCCCGGAGTTTCTTTTGCTTCGAACGCTGCAGAGCCATTGAATATGAAGTCTATTTCTTTGCCGGTCTTGCGTGAGTAGTAGCTGATGGTTCCCTTCGCTCTCAACTGATTGAAGGCTGCATTCTCGAACTGCACGCCGCTGTCAAGCTCTCCAAGCGTGTTGAGAATGCCATTGTCCGTGAAGTAGAGTTTCGGGGCTTTGACGATTTCCCGGTCGCTGTTCTTTGACACCACGGGAATGCGCTTGATCAGGTACGTGTGCTCAAACAGGTTGAAATAGTTGTACACTGTCGGACGTGACAAGCCCGAGAGGGATGCAATCTTCGAGTAGTCTAAACGCGTAGCCGCACGCGACGACAAAATTCTCAGCAGCGTAAAGATGTTTTGGATGTTGGTAAAGTCCGTAAACGTCCGAACATCGATGCGAATGTACGAGTCAAGAATATCGCGTAACAAGTCCTTCTTTGCAGAAAGAGTTTTCGTAAGTACGACCTCCGGGAACCCGCCAAGGCGGACATACTCTTCGTAACTCCGCTTGAGTCTCTCGTACTCGGCGAGGAGAAACGGATGCGTGGGAAACTTCGTCGGCGAATGCACCACGTCTTTGAAGGTGAGAAACTCGCCGAAGGAAAGAGTCGAAAGCTCGAAGAGTTTCTTCCTTCCCGCAAGCGACTCGGTGAATTGCCCCTTGAGATAGTACGAGCTGGAACCGGTGACGATGAATTTGATAGGGTAGTTGTCGTAGAGATACTTGATCGCGCTGACGATCCCGGGAAAAAGTTGGATTTCATCTATCGCAACATATGCTCTCTTTTTGAATGAAAGCCCTCGTGCTTCGAGTGCGAGGATGATGTTGTCGTAGTTCTTTTCGCTGAAGAGCAAACGGTTATCAGCCCTTTCGAGATCGAAATAGATTTTGTTCTCTGAGCGTACGTTCTCGAGCAGCGCTTTCACCAGCGTTGTCTTTCCCGTTCTTCGCATCCCGGTCAGGACGGTAACCTGCCGCGCCGCGAGATGACCTTGGAGATCGGCGAGTATGGTTCGAGGATAGTACATACGGGAATAATATGCACATTGATGGATTTCGAAGCAATTACTATTTGTAAAGTGTGGCTTTACAAATAGTCATACTATGTGTAAAGTGAAGTTGCCGCCGAGAGGGGGAGATTTTGACCGTTCACCGAACCGATGATAAGACGAATTGCATTCGAGCCGACGTCAATGGCGGCAAGTGTGGGCATGAAGATTTAGTTCGATGATGAAATTGTTGAGAGAAAATATAGGGAAGGATTGCGACTTAAACAAAGAAAGGAGTGCTCACTTATGAATGAAACCATCGAAATTCTTCCACTTAACACAGAGACAAAAAGCCATAACTTTGTTGATGTTGGTATTGAGAAGCGCGATATTTCTATCGCCATAATTTCCATTACAACTCAGAGGGATAAGAAAATGCCAAAAGTAAATCTCGATGCTCTAATCCCAAGAGAAGATTTTGAGGCAACGGGAACTAACAGTCCATCAGACCTTGGAGACACTCTTTCAATTCCAGAATTTACGAGTGAATTCATACACCGCTTTTTTAAGAAACCAGATTTTCAAAGAGAAACAAGCCAATGGGATGCAAATCAAATTTGCGATTTCTTAGAGAGCTTTGTCAATGAGGACTTAATTCCGTCAATAATTCTTTGGAGAAGTAAGTCAGGGTTTTATTTCGTAATTGATGGGGCGCATAGATTGGGGGCGCTTCGAGCTTGGATTTTTGACGATTACGGCGATGGAAGTATTTCCCAGAAATTCTATGATGGGGATATTTCTGATGATGAAAAGCAAATAGCGGAGCATACAAGAAAGGTTGTAAACAAACGAATTGGTATTTTTTCAGAAAGAGCAAAAGATTTAGGTTTGCGAAAGTTAAGGGTTCAGTGGGTTCAGGGGGGCGCAGATAAAGCCGAGACATCTTTCTTCAAAATCAATCAGCAGGGAGTAGAGCTAAACAAGACAGAAAAAATACTTCTGAAATCAAGGAAAAAGTGGAATTGTATCGCTGCGAGAGCGATTTGGAAAGGTGGAAGGGGTCATAAGTTTTGGGCTACTTTTTCGGCAGAAAATCAAAACGAGATTCAGCGAATTGCCAGCGAGATACATAAGATACTATTTACTCCACCGCTAAAAACACCAGTAAAGAATTTGCATTTGCCAATTGCGGGTAGAGTATCTGCCTCACTCCCACTAATTTTCGATTTCATAAATTCTGTAAATAAGATTCCTTCCGACTTCGGAACGACACTAACAGATGATGCTACTGGCGATGAAACAATTAGGTATCTCGGAGAGGTCAGAAAGATAGCATGGCGTATCAACAGCGTCCATGCGTCTTCTCTTGGATTAGACTCTATTGTCTATTTTTACAATCTGGAAGGTCAGCATAAAGCCACATCGTTCCGTGCAGTCATACTTTGGGTTGTGGAAATGCAATCTAAGAATTCTTTTAGAGATTTCATAAAGGTGCGTGCTGAGTTTGAAGAGTTGCTTCTAAAATACAATGATATGATCCAAGATATTGGTAGGAAGTTAAGGCAGTCGAAGAGCAGCTACTTTGAGATAAGGGATTTTTACAATGAATGTATCAAGTATTTATCACAAGGATATAAGGCTGACGAAGCAATGCTTGAGGTAATTAAGAACACCAAATTCAACTACCTTAAAGTTGATCTTGACAGTGTTCGAGACACAAGGGCAGATTTTTCAACAGAAGTGAAATCGTCGGCATATATCAGAGAGGCATTGGCAACACGGGTTAGATGTGGAATCTGCAATGCTCGGCTACATGAAAATGCAATAACTGTTGACCACATACAGCGTAAAAGGGATGATGGGTTGGGGACATTGGATAATGCGCAGCTTACACACCCTTACTGCAACTCGACTATTAAACAATAAATCACTTTCTCATTGGCTTGCCATTAACTATTTCAACGCTTCAACCAACACTCGTCCCTCTCTCCCTGCAGGAAACTCAATCCCAAGCAACGCGGAAAGCGTCGGCGCGATATCAACGGGGCTTGCTTCGCCAAAATATTTAGCCGAACGAATTCCCGAGCCGACGATGATGAGCGGAACGTGCGCGTCGTACTCGTACGGCTCGCCATGCGAAGCGCCTTCGGGCATGTCACCTTCGGTCCAAAATGGTTTCAGAGCGTACACAACGTCGCCGCTGCGCGTCTTCATGAAGCTCTTTTTCATTTTGAATTCGAGCGGCGTTGTGCCTGAAGGTTGGCTCAACTCTCTGCTCGTGTACGCAGCGGCAATCGGCGCGAACGCGCGAAGCGAGTCGGCAAGCTCACGCGCCAACCATTCGACGGTAGGAAAGTTCATTGCTTCGATGACCGCCCGGTCGAAGTAGATGTTATTTGCCATGATGGATTTAGTCCACTTACCTTCTCTCGGTTCGCCGAACCGCTTGTTCACAATGTTCGAGCACGTTTGCCAAATCGAGCTCCAAGAAACTCGTCCCGCATCAGCCGATGGATTGTGTTTCAGCATGAATTCCGGTATCGGTCCGACGCCATGGTCTGCAGTGAGAACGATGACGCAATTCTTCAATCCAACTTTTTTGTTGATGAACGACAAGAAGTCAGCGAGAATGTCGTCCATCCGCAGCGCCATATCCATCACCTCGTGGCTGTGCGGACCGTACGCGTGCCCGACGATGTCCGTCGAAGAAAAGCTGACGCAGAGCATATCGGTAACGCCGCGTTGCCCGAGTTGCTCGGCGGCGATTGCCCGCTGCGCAAACTCTTTCAACACTTCCGCGCCGAACGGACTTCGATTCAACGCCCAATAGTAGGAGGGAGTAATTCTTGTTGAATCCGTTCCGATGATTCTGTGCGGGAATGTTCTGCCGAAGCCGTCCCTTTGTTGCTCGTACGGCGCGCCGTCAACGTCGGCGAGGCTGTACGCGGATTCCGGCAATTTCTTTCGCCATGCTTTTTTGTAGAACGAATCAATGAATCGCGAACTGTTGAACTTGACGACCCAATCCGGCAGCTCCTTTCTATAATACGTCGAAGTCACGAACACCGAATCCATCTGCCAAAAAACTCCGCTCGGATTTTTCCCCGCCATCAAAATCGCTGCGCGGTCTTTGTTGGAAAGCGAAATCACTTTCGAGTGGAAGCTGGTCTTCAAGCGCAGTTCATCGCCAAGCGTCGAGCCGATGAATCTCCGCGGCGACTTTCCGACTCCCGCAGAGCCAACAATCTGCACGCTCTGATCATCAACACAATAGATGCTTGTGTTTTTTTCTTTGTCGAACCAATCGTTCGCAATGATGCCGTGCGTGTTCGGATACGCGCCGCTCAGCATCGTTGCATGACCGGGACCGGTGGAGGTCGTGCCGTGCTTGAAGCTCGCGTTGGCGAAGCTTGCACCGTTCTTCAGCAGATAGTGGAAGCCGTTTTTGCCGAAGTGTTTTTGAAACCGTGGGATGTAGTCGTAGCGGAATTGGTCGAGGCTGATGACGACGATGAGTTTCGGCTCTGCAGCATATGCGTTCAGCGCGATGACGAGACCGCAAATGATTGTTATAATTTTGTGAAGCATGAAGTTATGATTGCAGGTTGGATCGGTGGATAAATGGATTCTGGATAGTTGGATTTTGGTGTTCCAAAGTACGGAAAGATGATGTGAAAAAGAATGTCATGCTTGGCGATCGCTTGAGGTGTGCGCGTTGCCGCCGCTCGGAGCGCGGCTGGATGACAGAGCGCGGTAGAACGGTTGTAACGGAGCGCGAATGCCAGTTCGCCTCAAACACAAAGTCCGACGGATGCAGACACGTCAAGTTGTTTTTCGAGGCGATTGATATTCAAACTCTTTTTCCTCAATTTGAAATCTGAAAAGAGAACACAACGATGCTGTTAGTCATTCCTGCAATCGAACTCAAATCCAAACACTGCGTGCGCACGGTGTTGGAGAGCAATTGCTCCGACGATCCGGTGCAGATGGTGAAGCTCTGGCGCATCGAGAATGCAAAGTCCCTGCACATCACCGATGTGGACGGCGCGCTCTGTGGCACGCCGATGAATACCGACATCATCAAAGAGATGATGCGGGCGGTGGACATCCCCATCGAAATCGGCGGCGGGATGAGAACATTCGAGCATATTCGTTTTGCGATTGAGGAGCTGAACGCGTATCGCGTTCTCATCAGCACGATGATCATTGAAAATCCCGACGAGGCAAAACGGGCGCTGAAATCGTTTGGTTCAAACAAAGTCGTCGTCGGGATTGACGCGATCGACGGGCTGGCGGCGACACACGGCTGGACGCGCACGTCGGGACTCACGCCTCTTTCGATCGCGCTCAACGCGAAGGCACTCGGCTTCCGACGCCTCGTCTATACCGATGTGCAGCGGCATGCAAACCTCGAAGGCGTGAACCTCGAGGCATTGCGCGAGCTTGCATCGCTGACCGGGATGCGTATCACGTCCGCTGGCGGCATTCGCGGGGTGGACGATCTTCTGAAGGTGCAAGAACTGCAGAGCATCGGCGTCGACTCCGTCATCATGGGCAGGGCGTTGTACGAAAACAAGTTTTCCTGCCAGGCGCTCTGGCGGGAGTGCGAAGAGCAGGGGTTTCCGTTTACCGCAAAAGTTCAATTGTAAAAAAGAATCTCAATGCCGAAAGTTGCAATCCTTCTTGGTAGCAAAACAGACGAACAAACAATGCAAGGATGTGCGGACTATCTCACGAAGTTCGGCATTTCCTTTGACGTGAAAATTTCCTCCGCGCATCGTCAGCCGGATGAAACTGCGCAATTCTGCAAGGACGCGGAGAAGAACGGCTACTCGATCATCATTGCCGCCGCGGGAATGGCGGCGCATTTGCCCGGCGTCGCCGCGTCGCATACAACGCTTCCCGTTATCGGTGTGCCGTTGGAAGGCTCAGCCCTCAACGGCATTGATGCGCTCTACTCAATTGTACAGATGCCCGCAGGCATTCCGGTCGCGACCGTGGCGATTGGCTCTGCGGGCGCGAAGAACGCAGCGGTGCTTGCCGCGGAGATTCTTGCGCTGCACGACTCTCCAGTCAAACAGAAACTCATTGAGTTCCGGAAACGCGGTTCAAAATTCTAACATCATACCCCAGCGCTCTGTCATGAAATTTCTTGTGGTCGGTCATCTTTGTCTCGACGTCATTCATCCGATTGACGCGCCGGAAATCCAAAGCTATGGCGGGATATACTATTCCGTCGCGACACTCGCCGCGTTGCTTGGAGAGAACGACACTGTCCTCCCGGTGTTTGGCGTGAACAAGAACGACCACGAACCGCTCGTCCATCATTTCAAAGAACAATTTCCGAACGTTGATACCTCCGGCATTTTTCCATTCGATGAGCCGACGAACTCCGCGCATCTTTTTTACCAAGATAGTGAAACGCGTATCGAATGTTCGAAAGACATATCGAGACCAATCCCATTTGCAAGAATCAGGGACTTCTTGAAAGTGGACGGAATACTGATCAACATGATTTCGGGATTCGATATCACACTGGAAACGCTGGATGAGATTCGTATGGCTGTGCGCGATCGGAAGACGCCGATCCACTTCGATTTTCATTCGCTCACCCTTGGCGTGAGGGGCAATCACGAACGCTTTCGCCGTGCCGTCTCCGACTGGCGGCGCTGGTGTTTTATGACGGATACCATTCAGCTGAACGAAGAGGAAATCGCCGGGCTGCCGCTCGAAAAAATGTCGGAGGAGCAAACGATCGGTCATATGCTGACCTTAGGTGTAAAGGGAGCGCTGGTCACGCGCGGTGAGCGTGGTGTGAGTATGTTTTCGTACGATCACAAAAAAGTGATACGGAAGGACGTCGCTGGATTGAAGATCGCGCGGGCGCGCGACGCAACGGGATGCGGCGATGTGTTTGGCGCGGCGTTTCAAATGAAATATGTGAAGTCGAGAGATTTGCTTGAAGCCGCGGAGTTCGCGAACCGCGTCGCGGCGAAGAAAGCGGGGATGCTCGGCGCGGGGAGCATAACAGAACTTCGTAACTGATGTTCAAATGTTGACAAAACACCTGACAAGACACTTGACAAAGACGAGCGTCAATTGCTGTAATTGTTTACATTTCAACCAGTTGGCTTGCCACCAGCGTTGACAAAAATGATGACAAATTGTTGGAAAAATTTACGCTTCTCACAATTACCCAATGAATCCTAAGTATCTTGAGTTTCGACCCGCGCTTCGACTCAACGATCGTGAGCTTCTTGATCTTGTGATTCGCATCGAAGCATACAGAATTGCCATCGCGAAGATCCCGTTGCCGCCGAGTCTGCAAAAAAAAGTCAATCATCTTAATATCTTACGCGCTATTAGGGGTACGACAGGCATTGAAGGAAACCTGCTGAATGAAACTCAGATCGACGCAGCTTTAAACAAAAAGAAAGCGAGGGATGTTGAAGAACAAGAAGTACGCAACGCTTCACGCGTTCACGATCTTATTCGAGAAACAGTCGCGAGCAGGAACTCACTTGCACTTACAGAACACTTCATCAAACAAGTTCACTTTACTACGACCGAGAAGTGCGACTATCGGAATACCGTGCCGGGTCAATACCGAACAACCAATGTAACAGCAGGAGAATTTCGGCCGCCATCATTCGATAAAATTCCGGAATTGATGGAGAAGTTTATCGAATTCATTAATTCGAGAGAACTTATTGAAGGGTACCGACCCGTTCTTCGCGCGGTGCTCGCACATTTCTACCTTGTAACGATTCACCCGTTTGCCGATGGTAATGGAAGAACGTCCCGTGCAATTGAGGCGTTCATACTCTATGAAGGCGGCTATAATATTCGCGGTTTTTATTCTCTTGCAAATTTTTACTACCGACATCGTGAACAATACATTCAAATGTTGCAAGATGCCCGCTTCAAGCACCAAGGAGATATGAATGAGTTTGCCCTTTTTTCTCTCCGTGGATTTCTTGAGGAGCTAGAAATTGTTGAACATGATATACATGATTTCTTGCGCGTCGTTTTGTTTGAAGACTATATTCGAGAGATAACAGATTCCCCTTCCCTTGCAAAATCAAGAAGTTCCCGCCAAAGAATGCAGTCACTTATTGCATGGCTTGTTAGCCTGAGACCGGATGGCGCAGAACTCGACAAACTCAGATCGAGACAATACGACATTGTTGCGCAACTATACCGCGATCGAAGCTCCATGAGAACAATAGACCGGGACATCAAAGCGCTGGTTCGCAAAAGATTAATTGTGCTTCGTGCAGGCAAATTATTCCCTAACTTTGAATTGATGCAACAATTCGAATCATAGTCATGACAGCGAAAAAAATCCTCGTTGTAGGGAGCAACGGTTTGCTCGGGCAGAAGCTTTGCGAGATCATCGCACGGAGCGGCGCCTATGCCCTCGCTATCGGCTCCGTTGAAGACAAGCCGTTGCGCCCTGTCGTGGGCGCTCAGTATGTTCAGTGCGATCTCACGAACAAAAAGGAAACGAAGAGTCTGGTCGGCGCAAGCAAGCCGGATATCATCATCAACGCTGCGGCAATGACAAACGTGGACGCGTGTGAAACCCAGCGCGAAGCGTGCTGGAAGATCAACGTCGAGGGAGTGGAGCATCTCTGCGAAGCGGCAAAAAGACAGAACGCAAAGCTGATTCACATCTCGACGGACTACATCTTCGATGGAAAATCAGGACCCTATACCGAAGACGATCGGCCGGAACCGCTCAGCTACTACGGCAAAAGCAAGCTGGCGAGCGAGAATGCCGTTCGCACGGCGGGCATAGCGTTTGTGATTGCCCGGACGATAGTGTTGTATGGTTTTGCTCCCGGTGTAAAGAGCAACTTTGCGTTGTGGCTCATCCAGAATCTCGAAGAGGGAAAATCCGTGCGCGTCGTTGACGATCAATTCGGCAACGCGACGCTGGTGGATGACCTTGCCTATGGGTTGATGCAAGCATGCGAAATGGATCGAGAGGGAATCTACAATATCGCCGGACGCGACATTGCGAGCCGCTATTACTTTGCCATCACGCTTGCTAAGGTGTTCGAGTTCGACCCGGCGCTCATCACCCCTATCAAAACAGTCGAGCTCAAACAGCCCGCGCCGCGCCCGATGAAGAGCGGACTCATTACGCTGAAAGCCGAGGTCGAGCTTGGGTACAAACCGACCACGACCGAGCAAGGCTTGCGCATCCTCAAGACACAGCTCAACCGCACGCTTCGGATGATGGAGGATAGCGCGCCGGTGGCGGGGCAAAATATTAACAGAAAATCCTGAACATTACATCTTCTCGTGTCCCGATCATCTCTGAGTAACTTGATTGTGTCAAGTATTATTCATAGAATTTCTACAGTCTAAGTGCTTACATAACTTGCTGATATAGAAGGAGGTTTTATGTTTCAAAATGATATCAACGAAGTGTCTTCTAAGCCGTGCACCGACTTTCTTTTCATTTGCCCCTCCTTTCTTCATGGAATGGGATCAGTCTTGAATATTCGCGGTAAGCATTATCATTTTAACTATTCCTCATCGCCAACAGAGGCGGATAGTCGTGCTCTGATCAATGATTGGAGAATGGTCGGCCTTGACTTTAGGAAAGCACTAGACATGATCTTACGCTGATGTAATGTCAACTGAAGGTCCAGCACCCGATAGTGTTAATGATTCCCTCCAGAAAAAGATTCAGGAAATTCTACCGGATGAGGAGAAGAGGGAAGAGCTGCTTACAACAATTCGGGCATCATCTGAAAGTTGGATCGGTCCACTTCCTCCTCCGCGCCTTCTAGAGCAATACAACAAAATACTTCCTGGACTCGCAGAGCGCATAGTATCTCTCACTGAAGCACAGAGTAAACACCGTCAGCACCTTGAGAAAACTGTTGTAGAGAGTCAGGTCAAGGAAAGCTACCGGGGGCAGTTATTTTTGGGCTGCTGATCGGCATCGCAGGGCTTGCAATCAGCTTGGTTCTGGCATTGCAAGGACACGACACAGTTGCGGGGATCATCGGCAGCGGAACTTTAGTAAGCCTCGTCACCGTTTTCGTGCTTGGAGGAAAAAAACAAACCAAAGAACTGAAAGAGAAATCAGAAGGGAATTAGTTACCTCACTTCTCATGCCCTGCCACTCGCTCGCTGTCCCTCCCTTGTACGTTTCAAGTTGTGCTATCGTGCGTCGGAATTCGTTGCTTCTTTTTATGACAATGACAGTTCTGGAGAAAACACCGTCATGCTCGACATAAAATTCATCCGTGAAAACAAGGAACTCATCAAACACGGCGTTGCAAAAAAGGGAGAAGATACATCGAAAGTTGATGCAGCCGTCGCACTCGACGAAAAGCGCCGTCAGCTTTTGCAGCACTCCGAGCAATTGAAGGCGAAGAAGAACGCCGTCAGCTCCGAGGTTGCGAAGAAGAAGTCGAAGGGAGAAGATGCAAGCGCGGTGTTCGAAGAAATGCGCAACGCCGCGGACGAGATAAAATCGCTCGACGACGAGCTTGCGACAATCGAAACTGATTTGCGCAACACCCTCCTTGCGATTCCCAACGTTCCGCACGAGTCGGTTCCGATCGGAAAGTCGCCGGCGGAAAACGTTGTACACGCAACGTGGGGCGAGCCGCCCGTTATTGATTTTCAGCCGAAGCCGCACTGGGAGTTGGTGGAAAAATTAGGCATCATTGATTTTCCTCGCGGCGTGAAGATTACGGGCGCTGGATTTCCCGTCTATATCGGTAAAGGGGCGAAGCTCGAGCGTGCGCTGATCAATTTCTTTTTGGATGAAGCCGAAACTGCGGGCTACACCGAGCTGATGCCGCCGCACATGGTGAACGCCGCGAGCGCGACCGGCACGGGACAATTGCCCGACAAAGAAGATCAGATGTACGTCGCAACGAAGGATGAATTCTATCTCATTCCCACCGCGGAGGTTCCGGTCACGAATTATTATCGAGACGAAACGCTTAGCGAGAAACAACTCCCCATCAAGTTCTGCGCGTACACGCCTTGCTTCCGCCGCGAAGCCGGCTCGTACGGTAAAGACGTACGCGGACTCAACCGCGTTCATCAGTTCAACAAAGTCGAGCTTGTGAAGTTCGTTCATCCTTCGACATCGTATGACGAGCTTGAATCGCTGCGATCCGATGCGGAGCGGCTGCTGCAAAAACTCGGACTTCAATACCGAGTGTTGCTGATGTGCAGCGGCGATTTGGGGTTTACGCAGACGAAAAAATACGACCTCGAAGTCTGGTCAATAGCGCAGCAGAAATGGCTCGAAGTTTCGTCGTGCAGCAATTTTGAAACCTATCAGGCGAGACGCATGAACATCCGTTTCAAACCCGCGAGCGGCGGCAAGCCGGAAATCATTCATACACTCAACGGCTCAGCCCTCGCGCTGCCGCGCATCGTAGCAGCGATCATTGAAAATTATCAAACGCCCGAAGGAAAAGTCATCGTTCCGAAGGCGTTGCACAAGTACACGGGGTTTGAGGTGATAGGGTGAGAGGGTTGGATGGTTGGATGGTTGGATGGTTGGATGGTTGGATGGTTGGATGGTTGGATGGTTGGATGGTTGGATGGTT